>DASZIJ010000041.1:0-37165 GCA_035949155.1 Candidatus Rhabdochlamydia sp.
AATGATCTGTAATTCTTGATTTTTTGAAAAAAGAGTGGTTTGCAGTCTTTCTCTTAAAATATCTGACCTCACAAATTCTGCTAATCGAATTCCTACTCGGCTAGATCGATCCGCATAACAAGGCCCAATCCCTTTTCCTGTAGTTCCAATGGATTGATCTTTTTTTTGCTTTTCATGCAACTTATCTAACAGTTTATGATAAGGAAAAACCACATGAGCATAATTAGACAGCCATAATCTATCTGTAAAATCAATCCCTTCTTTTCTTAAATAATCCACTTCTTCTAAAAAAGCAGCTGGATCAATCACAGTGCCACCTGTGATCAAACACTGTGTATTAGGATGTAAAATACCCGATGGAATTAAATGAAACCGAAGCTCTTGAGAATCTATTAAAATAGTATGTCCTGCATTATTTCCTCCTTGAGCTCTAACGACAAAGTCCGCTGATTTTGCCAATATATCGGTAACTTTCCCTTTTCCCTCATCTCCCCATTGAGCCCCTACAACAATAATGCTAGACATATTTCAAACCTTCCAAACTACAACTGTATATTTTTAATAAAAAGAAGAGTGTAGCAAATGCTTGATTTGAATCGATGATTTTTCTGTAAAAACATGACTCCGTCAAATAGCCCGATAGAAATGACCTATATTCTTAAAAGTGTATTTTTTAATAGTTTAAGTATGAATTAGGTTTATGGAATTACAAGCATATGCTTTTTGAATTCATATGATAAAAATTATAGCTGTCTATTGAATAGAAAATATTCACAATTACCTATCTTTAAAATAAATCTTTTGCACACATCTTTAAACTCAAGAGCTCCAACTACCGTAAAAAAATTCTTTAATAGACAGAATCGAACACTATCCGTATTCTAAATCTGTTAAAATCTTTTAGATCTCAATTGGGAATTTACATGAAAAAGCAAAAAAAATGGCAGTTATATCTAATCTTTGTTGTTATTGCTCTTACCGTATACAATATATTGCCTACTGTTTTTTATTACACTAAACCTTTAAATCAACCTATCGAAGGGAAAAAAGCAGAGCAAATAGCTGTCTCTATCTCTGAGAGAGTCAATCAGCTTGAGGAAGAAGCGGAAAAATGGCTGTACTCCTTTTGCAATCTGATTGAGGTCAAACCACAAGCAGTAGTTCTTGATGCTCGGCAGCCCCAACTCATTACTGTTTCTTTTAAAAACGCAGAAGAAGCTAACCTATTTCGTAATTATTTGCCCAGAGCAGGTCAGCTTATTCCTTTTTTACCTGCACAGCTATTTTTACATGAAGATACCGATACAAATAGCAGAACGGTTATTGTACAAAGACGCATTCCTATCCATTTTGACGCCCATACCTATTATCAATTCTCGCATAAGTTAGACTCTTCAGGAAAGCCAACCCCTTTTTATGAGGAAATTGTCCAAGACCGTGCTCTACAAATAGCCTCTTCTATTGCCGGCCCCACACAGAATGCTCTTTATTTACAAAATGCTGTAAAACAAACAGGCGTGGTCCAAGAAGATCAGTTTGTGCAAATTGCTAAAAATATTCTTAGCTTTACCAATGTATATGGGGAGAGCTCTTTAATCACTGAACGCTATTTTGCTAGCTTTACTCAATGTAATCTAGACGATCGTCATAGTTTTATGCAAAACTGGATACAAAGTTTAGATTCTCTACAAACAAAACTCTTAAAAGAAAAAGAGCAGCTTCAAAATAAAGGTATCCAAGCAGAAAAAACAGCTATATTTTTAACTACCCTAGAACAGCAAAGACTCGAATCTTTGAATGATAAAACGCAAGCCCTCAAGCAGGCTATCCAAATTATCAAAAAAAATGTGGATCTATTTGTTAAAGCTAAAAATCCTTTGTCCTATGAAGCATTACGAAAAGATTTAATTACTCATAGTACCCAAGCAATTACTCTAGAAGGATATAACCCTTTTATTAAAAATATTTCTATTGATTGGAATCAAGAAAAAGTCTTTTTAGACCTTTATGAAGATGTAGAAACAATGAGAGAAAAAAATCTACAGCCTTCTTATTTAACGGATCAAGCAGATCAATTGATGTACAATGAAATCGCTTTCATTGCAAGATCATCAGATGAGGTGATTTCTCCCTTTCAAGGTCGCTTTGAAATCACATTAAATCAATTAGCTGATAGCAAAAGCTTTCTTGCTATGAACTTAGGCCAAATTGCAGATAAAATGGCTTCCCAAGTTAAAGAAACGCTCTTGCGTTTTTGGCATCCTATTCACCCTGACCTGCAACGCAATGCACTGCCTATTTACGACTACGATACTTACAAAGCCCTTCCACTTGCAGAGCAAAAACTAGCTTTAGTCGTCTATGCGCCAGCTAGCTATGATGCAACCCCTGTGCCAGGATTTCGCACCCATTCCATCTATGTAATCGCTAAGGGCATGGATAAAATTTTATCCCGTTTGCAGAGCGAAAGTCAATCTGCTCAAACCAATCAATTCATTCAAGATTTTAACCAGCTCCGTGAAATTTTACAAAAAAGCGGTTTTGTAGATTATTCTACAGCAGGTTATGCCTTTGATCCTGAATTTAGTCAGGATCTAATTTTTGAACAGGAGAATTACTATCAAACTCTGCTGAAATCAACAAGAGAAAATTTTAAAGTCTCTGGAACAAAGCGTTTTGCCATATTAGAGTTTACTAATCTTGAACAAAGGCTACTTACTGAAAATAAAATTCTCAATCAAATGCATGAAGACCTACTTAAGTGGCGAGACGATTATTTTGCTGCTCAAAATCAGGCTCGAGGCGTTACTAAATACGATGTACCAAAACCTGTTCATAACATTTATTGGAATAATTTCTGCTTAAGCTTAAAAAAATATTTTAAAGGTGATGATCGTAAGATTTTACATTGGGGATTAGATCTCTCAGGCGGCAAAACCGTTCAATTAGAGCTCGTTGATCATAACGGGAAAACAGTAGTAGACCCGATAGATATCAAGCAGGGAATAAATGAACTATACGCCCGTATAAACAAAATGGGCGTATCAGAGGTGAGCATTCGCCAAGAAGGCAATACGATTGCACTAGATTTTCCCGGTGCACAAGGGTTATCAGCTAGTGATCTCGTAAAATCCTCTTCGATGTATTTTCAAATAGTCAATGAAAAATTCAGCTCAAATAATAGGGAGCTCGCTGATGCTACACAGAAATTTTTACAAGAAATTTGGAATGAAGCTGTAGTTACCAACTGTAAAGACATTGAAGACATCCACTTAATTGCAAATAAACATTTATATGGCGATTCTCTGGATTCAGAATTAGTGCAACCTCGTTCTGAAGCTGCTAAAACACTTTATGAAAATGGATTGCGTTTTGCTCTTAGCGGTTCTATAAACAGCAGTTTTAATGAGACCTATTCTAAAATTGCCATGCTTAGAGGAAGCGACTTTACCAGCTGGGATGGACAACCTCATCCTTTGCTGATTGTATTCCGTAATTTTGCTTTAGAAGGTTCTAATTTAGAAGATATTCACGCCTCTTATGATCCTTCCAAAGGAAACTTCCTTGCCTTTTCCGTTAAAGGTGCTTTCACAGATAAATCAGGAAACAAGCAGTATCCCCGCGATAATTTACTTGCTTGGACCTCTCAATTTTCTAAAGAAAAAATTCAAGGCACGACTAGAGAATCTTTCTCTGCAGGAAGAGGCTGGCGCATGGCTGTTATTCTCAATGGTTCTGTAATTAGCTCTCCTACCTTAGATTCAGAACTAAAAGATAGCGGTATGATTACTGGAAGCTTTACACAAAGAGAAATTAGTCAATTAGAAGCAGACCTTAAGGCAGGCTCTTTAAGTTTTACTCCTCATATTCTCGCTGAGAAAAATGTGTCTCCAGAACTAGGGGCTAAAGAGAGAATACAAGGTATTATTGCAACTGTAATTGCCTTATCCCTTGTTATAGCAGCTATGGTAAGTTACTACCGCTTTGGCGGAATGATTGCTTCAATTGCTGTTATTTTTAATCTATTGATTCTATGGGCTACACTGCAAAATCTACAAGCTACATTGAGCCTAGCTGGAATTGCAGGAATTATCTTAACAGTTGGTATGGCAGTTGATGCAAACGTTCTGGTTTTTGAAAGAATTCGTGAAGAATTTCAGGCAACAGGTCGTATCGCTATGGCTATTCATGCAGGCTATCGCAAAGCCTTCTCTGCAATCTTAGATTCTAATGTCACTACTATTATTGCAGCTTTAATTTTACTGAATTTTGATTCAGGGCCTATCAAAGCTTTTGCTATTACCATGATTATTGGGATCATCTCCTCTATGTTCACTGCACTTTTCATGACACGCTTTTTCTTTTCCAAATGGGTAGAGAATCCTAATCACAAAAAATTGAACATGTTAAATTGGTTTAAAACAAAAGACTTCAATTTCTTTAAATATGCAAAACCCGCTTTGTTTCTTTCCTTCTGCGTGATTTTAATTGGCTCTTTTATGTTGGTTACTCAACACAATACCATTTTTGGTATGGATTTTAGAGGAGGTTATGCACTTACCGTTGAACTAACTCCTAACATAGAAAACAACTACAGACAATCTGTTGAAAAAGCTCTTATACATGTCGGTGCTACAAATAATGAAGTACAGATAAGAGAGCTTACTCCAAATAATCAGGTTCGTATCTTTTTAAGCAGGAGTTTGCAGGAAGAGGGCCATCCTTTTGCAAGTCTGCCTCTTGAATATACCTTAAAAGAATCTAATTACCCTTATCAAACCAATCCGAAAATTGTATGGGTTGTGCAATCACTAGAAAAGTCAGGGCTTTCATTAACACCCTCTAGTCTACAAGCTTTAAATAAGCAATGGACAGAGGTAAGTGGACAGCTCTCCGATACAATGCGTAACAATGCTTTGATTGGAATTAGTATCGCTATGCTGTGTATTCTTATATACATTACCATTCGTTTTGAATTTAATTATGCAATTAGTGCCATTCTATGTTTAGCTCACGATCTATTCTTTACTTTGGCAGCTATTGCAATCTTACATAAATTACATGTTCCCATTCAAATTGATCTGAATACAATTGCAGCGCTTATGACAATCATTGGATACTCTTTGAATGACACAATTATCGTTTTCGACAGAATTCGAGAAGACATGCAGTTTATGCGTAAAATGAGCTTAATTGACATCATGAATCACTCTTTGAATGTAACTTTGAGCAGAACCCTCATGACATCAGGAACTACCTTACTTGTACTAGTTCCTCTGCTGTTCTTAGGAGGATCTACTCTGTTTGGATTTTCTTTAGTTATGGTTATTGGTGTGATTTTTGGAACTCTATCATCATTGTTCATTGCAGCCCCTCTGATGAAGTTTTTTTATGAATGGGAATTACAGAAATTAAGCAAAATGAAATTAAATGAGCGCTAGGATACATGCATGATATTAAACTACTGCGATCCTATATGGGTTTATCCCAAAGTTGATCCAGAATGGCACAAAACAATTATTAAAGAGTTTAGCATTCATCCTGTTACAGCCTATGTTCTAGCTTCTAGAAATTTTAAAACTTTAGAAGAGATACATGATTTTTTATATGCTAAACTCCCCCATTTGTTCGATCCTCATCTCTTCCCCGATATGGATAAAGCAGTACATCGAGTACTGCAAGCTCTTTCTCAGAACGAAAATATTCTTATCTATGGAGATAATGATGTCGATGGAATTACAGCAGCGGCTCTTTTAACAGAGTTTTTAAGATTTATTGATGGAAATGTTTTTTTCTATATACCTAATCGCAATTCACTTAAACAAAGTTTAATTCTTGATGCTATTGACTTTGCTCTGCAAAAACAATGTAAATTAATCATTACAGTAGACTGCGGCATTACCGCTGCTAATGAGATTCAAGCAGCTGTTAAGAAAAATATCGATGTAATTGTAACAGATCACCATGAACCCACCGCAAAATTACCCCACTGTATTGCCACGTTAAACCCCAAATTATTTAATAGCACTTATCCCAATCGAAACCTTACCGGAGTAGGAGTTGCTTTCAAATTAGCGCATGCCATTACAAATACCTTGATTGCAAATGGATCTATTAGCCCTACAAAAGTTGATCTTAAACGCTATCTAGACTTAGTTGCTTTAGGTACAATTGCTGATATGGGGTCTCTTCTAGGAGAAAATAGAATCCTTGTGCGCTATGGCCTACGTCAAATGCGAAAAACCAGAAGAATTGGCCTTGCTAAGCTATTTTCTATTTGTAATCTTAAGTTAGGGGAGATCACTCCTATTGATATTGCTTCTAAAGTAGCTCCCCGTCTCAATAGCTTGGGAAGAATTGCAGATCCTCTCAAAGGTGTAGAGCTTTTGTTGATTCGAGATGCTAATGCAGCAGAATCCTTAGCAAAAGAATTAGACTTAAATAATATTGAAAGACAAAAAATTGAAAGACGTGATTCTGAAGATGTAGAACAATATATTTTACGTAATCCTCAAATACTTCATCAAAAAGCCATTGTCATTTCTTCTAATAAATGGCATCCTGGAATCATTCCCATTATTACTGCTCGTATTGCCAAACAATATAATAGACCAACTGTGGTTATCTCCATCGATCAAGGCTTAGGAAAGGGCTCCATAAGAACAATCCCTGAATTTCCTCTTTTACAGCACTTGCGTGAGAGTTGCGATCTCTTGGAAAACTTTGGTGGTCATGATTTTGCAGCAGGTCTTACTATTAAAGAAGAAAATATTCCCGCTTTCAAAGAGCAATTTATAAAGGCTGCTAATCTGTACCTTAAAGATCAAGATATCATTGCTAAAATCTATCTGAATGCAAATATTCAATTTGGAGATTTAACCTTTGATTTTATGGAGTCCTTTAATTTACTTGAACCCTTTGGGAATGAAAACCCTGCCCCGATTCTCTATTGCGATGCTAAACAGATTTGGCCTCCAAAAATCGTGGGTAAAACCCACCTTAAGCTCTACCTTGAACAACAAGATCGCATGCTAGAAGGCATTGCTTTTGGAATGGCTGATAAGAGGCAGCGTCTACTTAAGAAAAAACTCATGTTACACATTGCATTTACCCCTCATATCAATAATTTCTTAAATAAATCTAGCATCCAGTTACAAATTCGCGACTTTCAACTCGCTAGCTTCCCTTAAAAGAACAAACGCATCTTATGATAAGCCTTGATGCGTTTGTTTTGATCCAATAGATTAGGAAACATCCTCATCTATGTTAGAAATCATTTTATTCAGATAGCAACTTTGATATTGCTTAATATTATCAATATGCACAATCCATGCAGATCCTTTACGACAGGCTTTTAGTAGACCAATCCGCGTTGCATAATAAATTTTTTGGTAAGGCACTTTTAATAACTTAGCTGCCTGTTGAATCGAATAATATCCTTGTTTATTATCAAATAGTAACTCCCCATTATGCATAGATTTAGAGCGAGAATATTTCATTTTTTTATATTGATCTAAATCTTCTGTGTCAATAATCCAACGGGTTGGATTTTTATAAGCTTTTAACTTTTTTTGTTTAATCGCCACATAAATAGCTTGCCGTGTCACCTTATTAATTTTTGCCGCTTCTGACAGCGTTACAAATTTTTTTTCCCCTTCTGCGGATTCGATTGAGTTCATAGAGACACCCCTGATTTATAGTTATAATTAATTATAAAAAGTACATATTATATTGTTAAAAGAAAAAATTATCTTTACTGTTACTTTAATTTTAAACTAAACAGTGAATATTATAAAAACATAATTAACATTTTATTTTTATATATTCTATTTTTCAAAAAAAACAAGAAAATCATGATTAAATAAAATTTAAAGCTTTCGAAAACAAATCAATTTAATAGCTCCTAAGTGTATCTTAAGCGTTTTTTAGTCCATAGCAAAAACAATCTTATTTATTTCAACAAATTTTTGTTTTTTAGCAGAATCATAAATTATATGTATATGAAAAATTAAATTTTAATAAAAAACCTATCAATTAAATCAAATAAATATATTTAAAATTAAATTTAAAACATAAACTTTTATAATTAATAATAGTATAAATAACTATTAAAAAAACTCAGTCGCTCTTACCTCGGAAAAAGCAAATATTACTTCTATTTTTTGTGCGAATCTTTTGCAATTACTCAAAGACATCTATTCTATAATCAAAAGTTTATTAGAATAAACTAAAAGATAAAATTATTTATAATAATTTCATTACTAACATAACTATAGTATAGTGTTTTTCTTCTTAGAAAATTAATATAAATTAAAGGAAGCCAAATGACACCTACCGGATATGTTACAATTGAAGCCCTCCATAAACTCTATAATCCCTCTATAGACCCTCAACCTGCTTTAATAACTGATAAAAAACTTATACTTGCTAAAATAAAAGAAGGTAGTAGCGCGTTTGATCTTGCTTCTGAAGAATTAAAGAAAAATAAAGCAGTCAGAAATGCCTTTATAAAAAAGCGTTTTCAAGAGCTAACTTCTTTCTATAAAGATAAAAGAAACGACAAAAATGCTATGATTTCTATCATAAGCACTGAAAACAATGGTGTAGGATTGTTTTTTGCTTCTAAAAAACTAAAAAAAGATCCTGATGTTGTGCTTGCTGCTATACAAAAAGACGACACCTTCCCTTTAAAGTTTGCCTCTAAAAAGTTAAGAAACAGTTATGATTTTATGCTTAAGGCGGTACAGAAGAACCCTTGGGCATTAGAACTCGCTTCTGAAGATTTTAGAGATAATGAAGATATTGTGCTTGCTGTTATACAGCAGGATGCTCGAGTATTACAATTTGCTTCTAAAAAGTTAAGAAACAGCTATGACTTTATGCTTAAGGCGGTACAGAAGAACTCTTGGGTATTAGAACTTGCTTCTGAAGATTTAAGAAATAATGAAGATATTGTGCTTGCTGCCATGCAAAAACAGCCTTATTCATTACAATATGCTTCTGATGAGCTAAGGAATAACTACGACTTCATGCTTAAAGCTGTACAGCTAGATCCTTGGTTATTACAATATGCTTCTGATGATCTGAAGAACAATAAAGTTCTAACTCTTGCTGCTGTGAAAAAAAACAGCTTAGCCCGATTGTTCGTCATTCATAAAAATTTTAAGCATACCCAGATATAACGGCTGCTACTGCAGGGAAAAATTCTCGGAATATAATAGAATCTCTTAATTTTTAGGAGAAAAATAAAAACCACTAAGTACTTAAACTTAGTGGTTTTTATAAAAACTTCATAGGAACTCTCGAATCATGAGATTCAGATTTAAGTTTATACAGCTTCGAAACGATGTACTTTCTTATTCAGATAGTTTTCTCGATATTCTTTAATATCATCGACATGAACTACCCAAGCAGCTCCTCTGCGATGTGCTTTCATAAGTCCTACGCGTGTTGCATAGTATACCTTTTGAGCAGGCACATTTAATAGTTGAGCAACTTGATTAACGGAATAAAACCCTTTATGGTTATCAAATAAAAGCTCTCCGTTATACATCGATTTCGTACGGGAATACTTCCCATTACGATATAATTCAAGATCTGCAAGATCAATTGTCCATCTTGTTGCATCTTTTTTAGCTTTAAGCTTTTTTTGCTTAATCGCTACATAGATTGCTTGTCGTGTTACATTGTTGATCTTAGCCGCCTCTGTAATTGACACAATCTTCTTACTTAAAGAATTTAATTCCTCTAATCCACTTTGGATCTCTTCTCTTTCCATTTTTATATATCCTCCAAAAAATCAAGATATCTTTTATCAAACTTGAAGCACCCATCAACTGCAAAAACCAATAACTAATAAATTAGAGGCGCTATTTGATTAAAATTAGTAATTAAACTATTTTATTTGTCACTTCGAACAATTATTATGGCATATAAATGAATTGAAATCAAGCATATATTAATTTTTTTAATTAGAATAGCTATTAGAAAAACGGAAATAGACAATTGCTTTTTTCTAGCTATAAACTTTAACTTTGTCATAAGCTAAAATTATAGAATATTAAATAAATGTTTTTATTATACTTAAAATCAAAGACTTAAATCATGTTTCGCTTTCTACTTATATTCGCATTAATTGTTAAGCTAATAGCCTTAGAAGCAGTAGAGCCCCCTAAATTGACAGCTAAAGAAACAAGGTTAAAAACAGAAGAAATATTAAAAGCCCATGTTTCTTATCAACATCTGAGCCCTGAACTCATTAAAAGAGCCCTTAAAAACTACTTGGAAGAGCTAGATCCCTTAAAAACTTATTTTATTGATTATGAGATAGTTAAGTGGACAGACCCCTCCGAAGAGCTTCTTAAAACGATTTTAGCCGAATATACATTAGAAAAATTTACTGTTTTTGAAGAAATACACTATCAAATGCTGCTTGCTATTGATAGGAGGGATTCTCTAGAAAAACAGCTAGAACAATCTCCTCTTCCTGAAGATGTTTCTCACTTAGAATTTAAAGATATTGCATGGGCAAAAAATGTAGATGCATTAAAAGAGCGCCTATTGCGAATTAAATCATTGCAGCTTCGTACTGCAACAAAAATAGACCCAGATATCCGCGATCGATTTATGCAAAGATTAACAAAAAGAAGACTTTGTAGGGAAAATGATTTAAAGGGGAAAACAGATCAGGAAAGACTACGCATTATTCTATCCTATGTCCTTAAATCTATAAGCTCGGCTTTAGATTCTCAAACCATCTATTTTACTCCAGCTGAAGCCAGCCAATTTATGATTCAAGTACAACAACGTTTATTTGGGATTGGAGCGCAGTTAAGAGATGATCTTAATGGGCTTACAGTAGTGCATATTCTAGAAAAAAGCCCAGCTAGCCTTCCTGATAAGCTGAAAATTGGAGATCGAATTGTTGCTGTGAATAATGAGCCCATTATAGGTTTGGAAATCATAGAAGCTGTAGAACTTATTCGCGGGCCTCAAGGATCTCCTGTAATTCTAACAGTGCTGCGCGAGGCAAAAGAGGGAGAAAACCTTAAAGAAACCAAGCTAGAAATTGAGCTTATTCGTGGAGAGATTGTTTTAAAAGAATCCAGACTAGAAACACAAATAGAGCCTTATGGTAATGGTGTGATTGCTATCTTACACCTATTTTGCTTTTATCAAGACAATCATAGCAGTTCTGCAACCGATTTAGCTAAAGCAATAGAGGAGATCAAGAAGAATCATTTTTTAAAAGGAGTCATTCTTGATCTGCGTAATAATGCAGGAGGTCTGCTAACCGAGGCTGTGGCTGTAAGCGGCTTATTTCTTTCAAAAGGAATTGTTGTTTCTATTAAAGACAATCAAGATAAGGTTTTTCATTTACGCAACTTAGAAAATAAAAAAGAATGGGATGGCCCGTTAATTGTCCTTACCAATCGCATGAGCGCTTCCTCTTCGGAAATTGTAGCACAAACTCTTAAAGACTATGGAAGAGCCATTATTATAGGCGATCCTGAAACGTTTGGAAAAGGAACTTTCCAAACTTTTACTCTAGAATGCAATAATTTTGGCAAAGTAAACCCCAAGGGAGAGTATAAGGTAACCAGAGGCAGGTATTATACAGCCTCAGGGAAAAGCCCTCAACTCATTGGGGTAACAAGTGATATTGTGCTTCCTGGAGTATTATCTGAATTAGAAATTGGGGAGAAATATTCCAAATTTCCTGTAGAAACAGATCATATTGAGCCTCATTTTGAAGATAATCTCGCTGATATTCCTTTTATCCATAAACAAAGGGTTAGCAAGCTTTACCAAGAAGATAGGCAATCGGTTCTACCTATTAAAAACTTAAGCCTTCTGAAAAAAAATGCAGAAGTGCGACTTGCCTCCAACAAAAATTATCAGAATTTCTTAAAAGAACTAGCAAAGAAAGATGAACTAGGAGAGCCTACTTTATTTTTTGGTTTAAATGATTTGCAACTAGAAGAAACAATTAAAGTAATGAAAGATTATATTTTATTAACAGAAAAAGAAAAAATTCTTGCAGCTCCAGCAGCTTAAAAAGCTTTAGTTAGAAAATGCTTGCCTTCTATTTATTAATAGTGAAAAATTATTATTTCTAAACCTCTTTTATTTAAGTAAAAAATGAAAAAAGTACGCGTTCGCATTGCGCCATCTCCCACAGGAGATCCTCATGTAGGCACGGCATACATGGCCCTTTTCAATTATATTTTCGCTCTTCATTTCAATGGGGAATTTGTCTTAAGAATTGAAGATACAGATCAATCCCGCTCTAGACCAGCATATGAAAAAAATATTTACGAAGCTCTTAAATGGGTGGGTATTAAATGGAATGAAGGACCTGATATTGGAGGATCTTTTGGACCTTACCGCCAATCAGAGCGTACTGATATCTATCGCAAGTATTGCCAGCTGTTAATAGAGCAAAAAAAAGCCTACAAATGTTTTGCTACACCTCAAGAACTGTCTGAAATGCGAGAAATGGCGGGCAAATTAGGAAAACGGCTAGGTTATGATCGTAGGTATCGCAATTTAAGCGACGAAGAGATTGCTATACGAGAGAGAGAAGGACAGTCTTATGTAGTTCGTCTTAAAATCCCTTTATCTGGTGAATGCGTCTTTGAAGATGCCGTTAAAGGGAGAATCAGCTGTCCTTGGGCTGATATAGATGATCAAATTTTACTCAAATCCGATGGATTTCCTACCTATCATTTAGCAAATGTAGTTGATGATCATCTCATGAACATCTCTCATGTAATCAGAGGAGATGAGTGGATGAGCTCAACACCTAAACATATTTTTCTTTATGAAAGCTTTGGATGGACCCCTCCTGTATTTATGCACATGCCTTTGCTTCTAGGAAAAGATGGTAAAAAATTATCAAAAAGAAAAAACCCAACCTCCATCTTCTACTACCGAGACAGCGGATACCTACAGGAAGCTTTTATCAACTTCTTAAGCCTAATGGGCTATAGTATGTTAAACGACAAGGAAATCTATAATTTAGAAGAAATTATCCGTGAATTTGAGCCCTCTCGCATTGGTACTTCTGGAGCCTATTTTGATATTCAAAAGTTAGATTGGCTTAACCAACAATACTTAATTAATACCATCTCTGAGGATGCTTTATGGGAAAGGATCAAAAAGTGGTCATTCAATGATGCTTTTATGCAAAAGCTTATGCCCCTTTGTCATACACGCATGAAAACATTTGGCGATTTCATGCAGCTATGTGATTTCTTTTTCCTTAACCACCTTGTTTATACAGATGAGTTGCTCTGCCCTAATCAATTGACAAAAGAACAAAGCGTCTCCCTTTTACAGGCAATGATTTGGAGTATGGATGCACAAGAAAATTGGAAAAAATTAGGGATTGAAAGAGCTTCTCATGAGGTCTCTGAGAAATTTGACATTCATCATAAAAAAATGATTATTCCTTTATTGTATGGAGCCATTACGGGGAAACGTCATGGATTGCCTTTGTTTGATTCCGTAGAGATTCTAGGTAAAGATAGAGCGCGCGCCAGATTGCTAAATGCTATTCAATACCTAGGTGGTCTTTCTAATAAAAAATTAGATCTCTTGACAAAAGCATGGCATACAAAAGAAAAGTAGGTCTTTATAATTAATGGGAGCTTTCATAAGAAGACTGCTCAGATGTATCTGAGATAATGTAATGGCGTTGATATCCACCACCACCTGTACATGCACAAAGAACACTTAAGGAAATCCCTAAAATAAAATATGGTATTTTCATAACAACCTTTTGATTTTTATGCCTATTCCCAAAGATTCTTCCGTTTGCAGTCAGCTATATTCTCGAAAAAATCCAGCATTTATCTCTATTTCAGAGCGTATACTCTTAACAAAACCTGCGTCAACAAAAAAGACATTTCATCTTGCCCTAGATATCCGAAATACCTCCATTACCTTTAAACCAGGGGATGCCATTGCTATTTATCCTGAAAATGATCCTCTTATAGTATTAGAAATTTCCCAATTCCTACAACAAGATCTAAAGCAACAAGTTTACTATGATCGCAGTAATAAAACCCTTTCTCTATATGAGCTCTTGGTTAAAGAGAAAAATATATCTCGCTTGACCTCTAATATGTTAAAAACATTTTGTTTGTATACACAAAACCTAAAACAAAAAAGCCAATTAGAATCTCTACTACATCCTCAATCCAAAGAGCATTTACTCCACTACTTAATCCAAACCGATTTAATGGACTTTTTAAAAACATACGATGCTACAAATATTCCTCTCGAAAAATTTTGTGAAAACCTCTCTCCTCTATTACCTCGATTTTATTCCATTGCCTCTTCTCAACTAGCTCATCCTGATCGTTTAGAACTAACCATCGTTTTAGTGAAAATGAAAAAAAATCATCGTATTCAATATGGGACAGGAAGTCATTTTTTATGCAACTTAGCCAAGTTAGAAGAGACTAAACTAGCTGTTTACATCCAACCCACTACAGATTTTACCCTTCCAGAAGATCCAACAGCTCCCGTGATTATGGTAGGACCTGGCACTGGTGTAGCTCCTTTTAGAGGCTTTATTCAAGAAAGACTCATTAAAGGACACACAGGGAAAAACTGGCTATTCTTTGGAGAAAGAAATCGAAAGTACGATTTCTTTTATCAAGAGTTTTGGGAAAATCTAGTTGCTACAAAGAGACTCAAGCTCGATCTCGCTTTTTCTCGTGATCAAGAAGATAAAGTCTATGTACAACATAAACTTCTTATGCAAGCTCAAGAGATCTGGCTCTGGCTTCAAGAAGGGGCCTACTTCTATCTTTGTGGAGATGCAAAACAGATGTCTAAAGATGTAGAGAAAACCTTAGAACAAATCATTTGTAGCCAAGGAAGCTTGAGCCAAGAAGAAGCCTTGAGCTATATCAAGGCCCTTAAAAAGCAAAAACGCTATGTGAAAGAAGTGTATTAATCTTCGATTGTTGTAAGAATGCAAAAACACTGTAGACCATCACCACATCCAAAATCTGTTAATCCATCACCAGAAGTTACTGTAAGCCCTACTTGGGAAATCTCTAGCTGCATCACTCTTGCAATAGATTGACGCATCTCATCGATACGACTTTGCAGTCTTGGCCTTTTACCTTCAATAGTTAGAGCTACATGTTGTACTTCCTTCTTCCCTAATGTTTTTAAAGCATGTTCCAGATAGATCTGTGAATCGGTCACTCCTTCTTGATGACAGAGCTTAATAGCAATATCCCCTAAAATAGCAACACCTGTAACGGAAGTAATCGCGTTACAAATAGCATGAAATACCACATCTCCATCTGAATCTGCATCTAAACCAGGAGCTTCTGGAAAAATTAATCCTCCCATGACACAGGGCTTGATAACATCTGGATCTAAAAATCGATGACTATCCTGACCAATTCCTACGCGTACGCACCTATAAGACATTTTTTACGCTCCGATTCTAGTTTGTATTTTTTTTCCTTTTTCATGTCGTGTAATAGCTAGCTGAATTAATTGATCGATGAGTTGAGAGTAGGAAAGGCCACTGATCTCCCATAATTTAGGATACATGCTAATTCGCGTAAATCCAGGGATGGTATTGATTTCATTGACTAAAAGTTCTTGATTTTTTGTTAAAAAGAAATCCACTCGTGCCATACCCTCACAACATAGAATTCTAAAAACAGCCATTGCCATTGCTTGAATCTGTGAAATTAGCTCTTGAGAAAGAGAAGCTGGAATATGTAATTTAGCTCCTTTAGCATCTACATATTTTGCTTCATAGGAATAAAACTCATGCAAAGGCTCTATTTCTCCTGGCAAAGAAGCTTGCAGCTCTTCATTACCTAAAACAGCACATTCGATTTCTCTTCCTTGAATGTGCTTTTCTAGCAAAATTTTGCGATCATATAAAAAGGCATTTTTGATGGCTAAGAAATACGCTACTTGATTATTTACCTTGGTTATCCCTATAGAAGATCCTGTATTGGCAGGTTTTACAAAAAAAGGACAGCCTAATTTAAGAGTTACTTCCTCGAAAGGTAGAACCTCTTGGTAATCATGAAGACAAATAAAGGGGGCTACAGGGATGCCCGCTTGCTGCAAAAGACGTTTCATAACATCTTTATCCATACCAATAGCAGATCCAAGCACACCAGCTCCTACAAAGGGAATATTCACTAACTGTAATAATCCTTGTATTGTTCCATCTTCTCCATATGCTCCATGTAAAATAGGGAAAATCACATCTAACTGCAGAATTTCTTGGAAGTGAGAATCGTTATAACTCACGATCTGTTTACACTCTTCAGTCGGAACAATAGCTAATTTCTTTGTGAAATTCTCCAATATTGCAGTAGAAAAAACCATTTTCCTTAAAGTTTCCTGCGTTTCTAGATGCCACTGCCCTTGTTTATTAATACTCATTAAAACTGGCTCATATTTTTCTAGATCTAGCGCTTCAAGAATGTTTTTTGCTGAAATTAAAGAAACCTCGTGTTCTGTTGATTTGCCTCCAAAAAGAAGACCTACTCTAACTTTCTTTTTCATGATTTCACCTTAAGTACAACTGTTATGCTATGAAAGATCCTTATTTCTCAATAGCTATTTTACGCTATCAACTTTGATAAAATCTTACAATTAAGGACAAACATTTGACAAAACGATCTATTCCCCCTATTCTTGAAGTATACTCAAAGGCTTATAGATATGCTAAAAATCACAGGGAATCACCCCCTCAAAGGTCAAGTAAAAGTAGCAGGCGCAAAAAATTCGATCACTAAACTTTTAGTAGCCTCCCTTTTATCCAATAAAAAATGCATTTTCCATAATGTGCCAGATATTTCTGAAGTAGAAATAACAGTGGCTCTTTGTCAAGAAATCGGATCTCAAATCGCTTGGGATCGTTCAAGTGGGATCATTGAAATTATCACTCCAGAGCTCAAAAGCTGTTATATTCCTCAACGCTTTTCTGGCTCTAACCGAATCCCCATTTTAATGATTGGTGCCCTTTTAGGCCGTACTGATGAAGATATTATCGTTCCCACAGCTGGTGGATGTAATATCGGTAAAAGACCTATTGATTTTCATATTCACGCATTAGAAAAACTAGGTGCGCAGATTGAATATCGCCGCATGAAAAAAGAAGGAGCGTATTTTGCAAGAGCACACCATGGTTTAGTAGGAAATGTCATTACTCTACCTTACCCTTCTGTAGGAGCTACAGAAAATACCATTCTATCCGCTGTTAGCGCAAAAGGCACAACTGTTATTAAAAATGCAGCCATAGAACCAGAAATTGTGGACTTGATGCTCTTTTTACAAAAGCTAGGGGTAACCATTGAAATGGATGTAGACCGCACCATTCGCATCCAACAGACTAAGGTTTTCTATGAAGTAGAACACACAGTCATCCCAGATCGCACAGAAGCCGCTTCCTTTGCTCTAGCTGCTATTAGCACAAAAGGCAGAGTTTTAGTAGAAGGAGCCCAACACCAACCGATGATCTCTTTCTTAAATAGATTGCGCGAGGTAAATGGAGGCTTTGAAGTGAAAAAAAATGGTATTGAATTCTTCTACAATGGGCCTCTACGCGGCGGCATTCATTTAGAAACCGATGTACATCCAGGGTTTCTAACCGATTGGCAACAGCCCTTTGTCGTATTGCTAACCCAAGCACATGGAGCTTCTGTTGTCCATGAAACCGTTTATGAGAATCGCTTTGGATACATAGAAACATTAAAAACCATGGGGGCGGATATCCAACTATTCACCCAGTGTTTAGGAGGCCGTCTATGTCGTTTCGCAGCACAAAATTACCAACACAGCGTTGTGATCCAAGGCCCAATACCTCTTCATGCCAAAGAGATCTGTATTCCCGATCTACGCGCAGGATTCGCCTATGTCTTAGCTGCACTACTCGCTCCTGAAACCAGCCTGCTTAGCGGCGTTCACTATCTGAAACGAGGATATGAAAAAATCGTCGAAAAACTCTCCTCCATCGGAGCGCACATCGAATATACCTCACAAAAAAGCATTCCTATTCCTCTATCGGAATGCGTAGATACCATTGCTCAACTCTCTCAAATAAAAGCAGCAAACAAAGCATAGTAAAAGTTTAACGATATATTTCTTTTCTATGTCCAATTTCAACAACTAATATGATCAATAGATCTTTTTTGATAGAGTAAATAACTCTATAATCCCCTGAACGAATACGATATAATGTTGTATATCCGTGTAATTTAATGCTCCCTAATGGTATTGAGTTTTCCACTAAACCATCAATCTTTTTTTGGGATTTTTTCTAGAAATTTTTCTGCAATTTCTGAAATTTCAACGTCATATTTCAGACTAAGCGTTTTCTTACTTTTTTCCAAGATGATGTCTTCTCTTTACCTGATTCAATTCGTTTCAAAGTTTGATGAGCTTTTTCAGCCAACCAATCATCCTCAATTTTTTCCATCTTTTCAAAAGTTGCAAGAAGCATAAACTCCCGCATTGTCATACCTAATTTAGCGCAGGCTATTTTTAAATAAGCATGTTCATCAGAACTCATATCTAAGGTTAAACGCGCTTTATGTATCATAGAAAAGCCCTCCTATTTTAATTGTACAGAAACACAGAAATCTGTGCAATAAAAATTGAAAAACAAATACATAAAGCCGATAAATATGACGCATAAAAAAAGAGTCCCTGGGCCAATCGCTCCGCTTTTGTATCTAAAATGAAGGATTGGCATTAATATTAAGTTATAGAAAGCCAATATAAGGAATACGTTGAGGAGTGTCAATAACTAGAGAAATACTTGACAGACATTAAAGCAACCAAATAGCTACTCTTCCTTTGAAGGGATGATTTTTCCACAGTAATAAAAAAAAATACAGAAATATTATTTTTTTACCCTCCCCTTGCAATGCAAGCCCAATATGCCAACCTACACCCTAAAAGACAAGCTGCTACATCGAAACTTTGTCCCCATGCATAATTTTACATACGTCGCTTCAATTTCTTCACAATTGGTATGAATTAAGCACAACTTAAGATTTAGCTGGGAGAATACATATTTTGAGCATTTCTAAATTAAAAATGCTCAAACTTAATCAAAAATGACCATAAAGTGAAGCTAAATAGTCGAGTATTTCAGGAAATACTAAGCCAATACTTTCGAAGATAAAATAGAAACCAACTATCAAACAAACAGCCCATTTTTTTTTGAGGTTGTTATTACGCCATCCATCGTATGTCCAGTCAGCTAATTTTAGAAAGATAAAAGCGCACAAAAATGTCATTATTGGTACGCCAAAAATAAAAACGCCGATCTTTTGTTGTAGAGTCCATTCTTCCACAATTACTCCCTACGGTTGCGATTGCGATTGCGTGCTTGTTCTGCGCCATTTTCTCCTACCGTAGAAATTCCAGTGCCTACCATTCCAGCTCCAATCCCTATTAAAATAGGGCCAATAGGCGTTGTAGATAGAGCCGCTCCCAGTGCTGCGATAGCCAAACCAACTACGTACGTAGTCATACCTGGCTCGTGTATTACATCGCTCGGATTACTTTTATTACGCTTACTTTTTGTTAAAAGTTTTGAACCATCATTAATGACTTGAACGTTCCTAACTTTTCCGCCAATAGTGTGAACAGCTATAGCACCAAGAGGACCAAGAGCGTTTAGAGGAGCACTTATACCGCCAGCAAACACTCCTGTTGCAAATTTTTTAATAAGGCTATCTTTTTCAATCCTTCTTTCACCATAAATCTCCACCAATTCTTGTTGAACATCTTCTGGTATGGGCAAGTATTTTTTTTCTGCTATGAGATCACTTATGTTTTTCATATTATATCCTATTTTTTATCAACGAATTCCTGATAATTACTTGATCAAACCATGGATTTGATCGAAGGAAACCATTTAAATCTAAAAAGTGTTTAATAACAATTGCGCAAGTCACGGCAAAGAATAGCCGTGCAATGATGTGCACTTTCCAATCAGTTGATTTTTGTTTAGGGGTTAATTGAATGAATGACGCACAAATAAAGGCTGTAAGAGGAGGGTTTAGAAGAATGTTGGGAGCACAAATAAAGACTGTAAAAGTAGCACTTATAGCACCAAAAAGCACCCCTATTGCAAACTTTGTTATAAGGCTATCTTCTTTAATCCTTCTTTCACCGTAAATCTCCACCAATTCTTGTTGAACGTCTTCTGGCACGGGCAAGTATTTTTTTTCTGCTATGAGATCACTGATGGCCTGCATATCACATCCTATTTTATTAATGAGTTCCTGATAATTACTTGATCAAACCACAGGTTTAACCGAAGAATATCCTCCGAGCAATGACGCGCACTTTCCAGTAAATAATTTTTGCTTAGTGATTGACTGTACTTGAAATGTGCCCATCAAAGCTGTAATGATAGCTCTCATGTATCATAGACATCACACCAAAAAAGATTCTAGTTACTACTTCCCTGGTTTTTGCATCTTTGCTTTTATTATATTAAAGATTGTATAGCCTACATAGGTGACTACGGCTGCACCAGTAGTCCACCCTGCACTATGAGCAAAAGCTTCTGCAAAGGTCTGCCATAGTGTTTTTTCTGGGGGTCTTTGATCTGTGTAGTACAGCTTATCGAGATGCTTAATTGTGATGTTACCACCATTTAGATTTATTGCATTACCAAGATTTGGTGCTTCATTACGGTTTAGATCCATTGGATCTATACGATTTCCATTCGTTATTGCTGTCATAGCTACCTTAATGTTTTTAAAAGGAAAAACAACATATAAAAAAATATATTTATTGTCACAGAAATTTCATTTTTTCCAGTTTTCATACATCATTATTATGGAGACTTTAGTTTTTTTACTTCCTCACATCTAAAACATGAATTAATGGCGGAATTGATACATCGCTTGCATACGCTCGGCCTCATCTTCTGTCATGCCTCTATTTCTTCTCTTGTTTTGGATAATGGATAAATATCGAAAAGCATCCGTTATGAGAAGACCAGTCGTGAACGGGTTGATCGCTGTAAACGTTTAGTTTTTCGTTGTAGCGTTTGTGGTAGTTTTTGCTTTAATGAAAAAGCTCCTCGGGCCTATACAGGGAATTTGGCATCTATAGATGAAAAGGAGACTTTAGTTTACCACTCTGAAAAGAAGTTTATGATGACTTCTCTGGATGCTTAGATAAATCTATTCCAGATGATGAACATCATGAAGAAAGAAGAACACTTCATTAATATTAGCTTCATATTCTAAACTTATTTTTTTGAATAGATGAAGATAAAACCATTAAGAAAAGAGATATTGTAAAATGCACATTACTGCTGTCTTTGCAATCATTAAGAGAGCTGGCAGAATTCTTCTTGTCAAGAATCGAGATAAAAAAGGAACCGAAAGATGGACGCTGCCCGGAGGCAAAGTAGAAAAAGAAGAAACTTTATACGATGCTCTTTGTAGAGAAGTATGGGAAGAAACAAAATATATAGTAAAGCAAGCTCAAGTGGCCTATATTCATGAAGCTTTTTTTACAAATGTTTCTGCACATGTCAGAGCGATTATTTTTCATTCACAGATTGATCAGTCTTCGCCTCAAGAATCTTTAATAAAGGACCCTGATAAAGTTATCATTTCAAAGAAATGGGTTTTCATTTCCGATTTACCAAAATATATTAACAATGAAAAAATCCTCTCTTCTTTACAAGAGTGGTTAAGCCATCTTCGAACTTCTCAGTACTTTATCACCGAAGATATGAGATGGTAAAAATGATGATTAGAGCTGCTATATTTGATTTTGGAGGAGTTGTTCTTGATTTTCCTTCAACTGGTATAGAAAAATTTGTCTCCCATTCTCTTAACATACCTATGGATTTAGTAAAAAAAACTCTGTTTCCAACGGGAGGAGAACTAATCGAAGGAAAAGTTTTAGAAAGTACTTTTTGGGAAAATTATGCCCATTTTGTTCAACGCACATTGCCTTCTGATTGGGAAGAACAATTAAGAAAGTTTTTTTCTAAAAATGCCCAGGTTAATGCAAAAGTCATTCAAATAGCACAAGCTTTAAAAGAAAAAGGGGTTCTTTTACCTCTGTTATCAAATATCTCTCCATTTCAAGTAAAAATTTTTAAAAATCTCCATTATTTTATTCCTTTTGACCCTTTATTATTTTCTTGTGAAATAGGTTTCAAAAAGCCGGACCCTAGAATTTTTGAATTTTTATTAGAAAAAATTGCTCTAGAAGCTCAAGAGTGTCTTTTTATTGATGATGATGAGCAAAATGTGCGTGCTGCAAATAATTTAGGAATAAATGGAATCCAGTTCCATTCTGTGCAGAAATTAATTTGTGATTTAATGCCCTTTTTTGCCTTTGATTTATCCCCCAAGAAAATCCATTAAGACTACAAAACACCTTAATTTTTTTTCATTTTGGCTCAAAAACGGCTGTCATCCGCTCTTGCAACGCATTGCGAATCTTAGAATCTGCTTTTTCAGGCGAACCAACATCAAAAGGAGGCTCAGGGTCGTATTCCATACCAAGCTGAGTAGCCTGTGCAAATGGAACACCCGCAACTTTTATAGCAAGATTCAAAGCCATGTCGATTCCAGCTGAAACCCCTGCTGCTGTTATCACCTTGCCATCTTCTACGATACGTCCATGGGTAGGCTTTGCATCCCAGTATTCTAAACGGTCAAAAGCTGCCCAGTGCGTTGTTGCTCGCAGCCCTGCTAAGATGCCCGCAGCTCCTAAGATAAGACTTCCCGTACAGACTGAAGCCGTCCAAGTTGTTGTTGCGTGGATAGAACGAATCCAATCTAGCGTCTCAGGAGTTTCCTTAAGAGTTGTTGCATTTCCTGCTCCTGGTATGACTAATATGTCGGCATGTGAGATATCAGATAATGCGTACTCAACGCTCAACATTAAACCTGAATCAGTATGTATTAATCCAGGTCTTTCAGCAACTCTCTGTACCTTGGCTCCAGGCAAGCGGCAAAGGATTTCATGAGGGCCAACTAAATCAAGAGCGGTCATTCCATCATAAAGTAAAAATATTATTTGCATGCTATCCTCCTGTCCGCAATGAAGTTACTTCACTTTAACCTCTACCCAAATATCTCGTATTTTCTGTTGAGGAAGAAGACTTTTAAAAAAATGATACTTTTTAAAGTCCTCTGCTAAACCATAAAAAATCTTCTGTGCTTGGAGATCAAAATCCAGATCCTGCTTATCATCTATAGAGGGAAAAAGCCTAAAGGAATCCCAGTATACGCGGATGGATTCTCTTTGGTAGAGATGATTGATAAATTGATAGACCAAAGAGTCTTTATCACACGTTTTAGGAATACAGAGATTTTCAATGGAAATAAAAGATCCTTCTTTAGGAACAACAAAATCAATAAAATCAAAATTGCGTTTTGAGCGAAAAATATAGGAGCTGGAAGCTACTGCTAGCGGGGAATTTTTAGTAGCTAGAAAGTAGTCTGCTCGTGAGCTTGCATAGGCTGCTACCCAAGGTTTTTGTTGGATCAAGAGATCTTTGACTTTTTCGGCTTGGACCTTGGAAAGAGAAGAAGTAGAGCCATATAGATAAAATGCAGCTATTTCAATAGCTTCAATAGGATCATTCACCATCACAATGCGATAATCTACCACTTCTGGATCAAAAATCATCTTCCAGGAAGGAGTAAAAGGCTCGGTGAAAAAATCTTTGTCAATTCCTAAGCCGTAAACCTCCCAAGAAAGTGGAATAGAATAACGATTCTGTGGATCAAAAAAATGTCCTAATAATCCAGGAAGAAGCTGATGAAAAAAGGAGAGTTGGTTTTGATCCAATTCTTTAATTAATTGATTTTTAACCAAAATACTCACCGCATAATCAGAAGGGATGACTAGATCATAGCCTTGCCCTTCTGTTGCTTTTAGCTTCATAATCAATTCTTCATTAGAGGAGTAGTTATTGATATTTACTCTAATGCCTGTTTTTTTCTCGAAGCTTTGAATGATCTCCTCATTTAAAATACCACCCCACGTAAAGACATTAATAGAATCTTTAGACGCAGATGAGAATCTAGGTCCATATAAAAAACATGCTAATAAAAAAACCCAAATAGAGATAATGAGCGCTCGAGTAAAAGACTTGGGCATAAAAACCTTATATTATATCTTTTCGAAAGAAGGTTTTAATTTTAGGATTAAACTGTTTTATTGCATAGCATTTTAAAAATCTTAAATCTAGTTTTATGGTAATAAATTGATTCTAAATCGGCAAATCCATAAAATACTAACTCATGTCAAAAATACCTTATTGGAGAGCTATACAAAAAAAGAGTTTTACTAATTGGAGAGCTTTACTCTCCTATTTAGAACTGTCTTTACAGGAAGCGGAAAAAAGAGTACTTATTTCTCCTCATTTTGTACTCAACCTTCCTTATCGACTAGCGCAAAAAATGAAGAAAGGCGATTGGAAAGATCCTTTACTGCTGCAGTTTCTTCCACTTAAACAAGAACTTCATAGTCACCCGTTATTTGTATCCGATCCTGTTTTAGACAGCTCTTTTACAAAAACCTCTAAACTTCTGCATAAATATACAGGAAGAGCTTTACTTCTATGCACAAGTGCTTGCGCTATGCATTGTAGATATTGTTTTCGGCAAAATTTTGCTTATGAAAAAGAAACTCTTGATTTTAAAAAAGAGCTTGAAGAATTAGCACAAGATTCAAGCCTAACAGAAATTATCCTAAGTGGAGGAGATCCTCTTTCGCTAAGCAATGTAAAGCTTGAATATCTACTACAGGAATTAAATCAAATCCCCCATATTCAGAAGATTCGCTTTCATACGCGTTTTCCGATTGGAATTCCTGAAAGAATCGATGCTGAGTTGATTTCTATGCTTTCTTGTTTGGATAAACAAGTGATTTTTGTCATCCATTCCAATCATCCAAAAGAGTTAGACGGTGATATTTTTACAGCGTTAAAACAGATTCAAAAGCTGGGGATCCCTCTACTTTGCCAAACTGTCTTATTGCATCAAATCAATGATGATATAGAAACATTAGTCGACTTATTTACTACGCTTAGCAACCAAGGCATTCTACCTTATTACTTACATCAGCTCGATCAAGTGAAAGGCACACAACACTTTGAAACATCTATAGAAAAGGGACGGGAGTTAGTCAAGCAGCTCTCTGCTAGACTTCCCGGGTACTGTGTCCCGAAGTATGTACAAGAGATCCCCAATCAACCAAATAAGACCTTAATTGATCTACATTCTTTCCAATGTCTGTAAACCTAAAATAGACAGTCCCTTTTTTAGAACCTGAGCTGTTATTTCTGATAGCAACAAGCGACTATTTTCTTCACTACTACCTTCTACTCTACAATCGCGGAAAAAAGCATGAAATTTTTCTGCTAGAACATAGAGATAATCACATAAACGATTGGGCAGAAGATCTTGTGACATCATTTGCAGTGTTTCTGGAAAAAGGCATAAATGAAAAGCCAGCCCCACTTCAGAAGGATGAGAAAGTACAATAGGTACTTTTACGGCTTCTTTCCCCACCTTACGCTTAATCCCTTGAATGCGTACATAAGCATATAATAAAAAAGCAGCGGTATTTCCCTCAAATTTCAACATTCGATCATAGCTAAAAACATAATCTTTGATTCTATGACAACACAGATCTGCATATTTTACGGCATCTATGCCTAAAATTTTAGAGCTCTTTTCTAATTCTTCTTCCTCTAAAAGAGGAAGCCTTGTCTTTAGGATTTGTTTAGCTCTTTGAATAGCTCCCATTAATAGATCGATCAGTTTTTCAGTCTCACCAGATCTAGTTTTAAATTTTTTTCCATCAGGACCTAATACAACACCAAAAGGGACATGATCTAGTTGTAATTGTTTGGGATCAAAATAATGGGCTTTTTCAGCCGCTTTGAAAATCATGGCAAAATGCAAGCTTTGCCCTGCATCGGTTACAATAATAATCCGAGTGGCTTTTTCCTTTTGAACCCGATGATAAAGCGCTGCCATATCTGTAGTTTCATAATTGTAACCTCCATCTGACTTTTGTACGATCATGGGCAAGGGAGTGTTATCTCTTCCTATAAAGCCGTCTAAGAAAATACATTTTGCTCCATTAGATATCGTAATTAGTCCTTTTTGTTCTAAATCCGCAACTATTTGTGCAAGATAAGGACTATAAAAAGACTCTCCTCTTTCTATCAAACGAACATCTAAAAGTTGATAAATCTCTTGAAAAGCAGCCTTAGAAACCTCACAGATCTTCTCCCAAATTTGAAAAGAGTTTTTATCCCCTTGTTGTAATTTCACTACTTCTAGCTGTGATAATTTTTTAAATTCTGAGTCTTGATCAAACTGGTATTTTGCTTCTTTATACCAACTCATTAAAGTAGAAAGATCAATCGTATTTTGAAGGGCAACCGATTCATATTTTTGAATATAAGCAATTAGCATACCAAATTGCGTGCCAAAGTCCCCTATATGGTTTAAGCGCAATACCTCATAACCTAAAAACTCAAACAACCTAGCTAAAGCATCACCAATAATTGTTGATCGCAAATGCCCAACATGCAACTCTTTTGCAATATTAGGAGAAGAAAATTCTACAATAATTTTTTCTTTGTTTACTAAAGGAACCCCTAAGCGCTCATCTAAGAGCATAGATTCAACTCTCTTGGCTAAAAAATCTGGACATAAAAAAATATTGATAAAACCAGCACCTGCAACCTCTATTTTTTCAATCATTCTATGATCTGTCTGGTCATAAAGATTTATTGCATCAGTAATCTGCTTTGCAATCTCTCTAGGATTAACCTTTAATATTTTAGCAATTTTTAAAGCACTATTACATTGGTAATGCCCAAATTGAGGCTGTGTGCTTTCTGTAATTTCTGCTTGCAAAAAAGCGGGGTCTACAATCTTAGCAGAAAACTGATTAGTAATCGCCTGCGTTGCTTTCTCCTTTATTAAACTAATTAAATGAATCATAAATTCAATTAACTCAAAGAGGCATGATGAAAATAAGGAGGTTCTATACGCTTGCCGATTTGATACTTTAGACGATAATCGCCAAGAGAGAGCGCTGCTCTATGAGTGGAGAAACGATTTTGCTCAGCAATATCATAGATGACCATAAGCTGATCGTAAATGCGATTGACGCGATTACGAGCTCGAATCGGACTATACCTTTCTGTTTCTAGCTCTAGCGATACATTGATCAATCCTCCTGCATTGATAATAAAATCAGGCGCATACAGAATACCACGACTAGCTAGTTCGTCAGCATCGCTATCATTAAGTAGTTGGTTATTAGCACAACCAGCAACAGCTAAACAGCGCAAAAGAGGAATGGTGCGAGAGTTTAATACCCCGCCCATAGCACAAGGCGCTAACACATCGCATTCTGCTTTTAAGATTTCTTCTGTAGAAAGAATAACAGCACCTGTGAGCTGCTGAAGTTCTAAACATCTTTTTTGATCTAGATCGCTAATGATGAGATGAGCTCCAGCCCAAAAGAGCAACTTAGCCAATTCAAAACCTACCGCACCTATACCTTGAATTGCTATCTTGCGGCCTTCTAGATCAGAAGAATTGTATATTTTCTTAAGAGCGGATTGTATTCCTCTAAAAGTTCCCCAAGCTGTAAAAACAGCTGGATTTCCACTGCTTTTCTCATGAGATAGGCCTACTACATAAGGAGTGGTTTTACTAATAATGAGAACATCTTCCGGAGAACAACCTACATCTTCTGCACAAATGTATTCCCCTTTAAGTTGATGTACTGCTTCTGCAAAAGCTGAGAGTAGCTCTTTTGTCTTATCTACTTTAGGATTTGCTATAATAACAGCTTTACCTCCTCCCCAAGAACACTCAGATAGAAGAGACTTATAAGTCATGGCTTTTGCAAGGCGCATGACATCCTTTAAAGCTATTTCTTCATTAGGATAAGGATAAATGCGTATACCACCTAAAGCAGGACCTATAACGCTAGAATGTATACAAATAATTGCATGCAATCCCACTTCCACATTTAACACTCTGATTATTTTTTCATAACCAGGAACCGAAATTTCTTCTAAAGTAAGCGTTTTTTCACAGGCTTGGGCCATTAGATGCCTCCTAAAATAGCTAACAAGAGGTTTTTTTACACCTTGTAAAACAATGCGTTAAAATAATTTTTTGTTTACAATATGTCTATACAGTTTCTGTTAAAATAAACATTTTCACGACAGGATAACATAAACAGAAATGATTATCCACAAATTATTTATCTGTTAAGAGCCTTAGCACTTAAAATACAATTATGTTTAGAGAGCCAATAGTTCTCGAACATTAACTTGAATATTAAATAGATCCTAAGATACTCTTTTCTTTTCTACAAATTTAATGATTTGACTGTAGAGGGGAAAATGTCGGTTATTGCAATTCCAGAAACTATTAAAAGCGAAATGCTTAGGTTCTTAAAAAAGAATAAAAAAGCAGATTTAATTACAACTTATCTCTTTTTTTTAGAAAAGAAGTTTAACTTAAAGCCCGTGCTCTTCATACGAGATAAAGTGATCTATCAGAGCAGGCAAGACCTTATCCATAGATTAGAAGAAGCCGGTAAACTCTGGCGCGAAACAGAAATTAAAATTCAATATGGACAGCAAAGCGTTAACGAGCAGAGTAAAAAAATTTATATATGTCCGTTTACGGGAAAGGTATTTGCTGATAATACACATCCTAATCCACAAGATGCTATTTATGATTGGGTCTCCAAATGTCCTGAAAACACAGAACGGGTTGGTGGATTAAAAGCAAAAAGGTTTCTAGTCTCAGAAGATATCGATGTGATCAAAAACTATATTGTCAAACGCAAGGAACCTATTAAAAAAATAGTCTTTTCCTCTGCTGTTACTGGTAAATTATTTAACAGCAAAGAAGCAGTCATTCAAGACTTTGTTCAAAACCAGCTAAAAGATATTCCTTTAGAAGAAGTGCCTAGTCAAAATCGTTATCAGATTGAAGAGCACTTTATGTCTTTTATACAGACTCATTTAGAAGAGGGAAAAATCAATGCTTTTGTAGAAACCCTTGCTAACTATGATGAGTTTTCTGGCTTTGTAGATTTATGGCTAGAAGAAGAGAAGGAAGAGACTTAAAAAGAGATTTTTGAATGGAGCAGAGTTTTATTAGTAGGTCAGCTCAAGAAACGCTCTGCATCGGACAAAAAATCGGATCATTGCTTTCTTGTTTAAATCCAATAATTGGATTGTTTGGAGATCTTGGAGCGGGTAAAACAACTCTGCTAAAAGGAATTATTCATAGCGCTGCAGGGATTGCCTTCCAAGATATTTGCAGTCCAACATTTAACTATCTCAATATTTATCAAGGAAAACTCTCATCTGTGTACCATTTTGATCTCTATCGCCTTTTCGATGCAACCCAGTTTGTGTCTGCTGGTTTTGATGATTTCTTTTACTTAAAAGGGCTCTGTTGTTTGGAATGGGCTGAAAAAATTGATCCTTTACTGCCTAAAGAAACCATTCGTATCTACATTACCCATCTTCATGAAACACAAAGGCAAATTGTAGTAATGGGGTTGCATGCCTAAAAAATCTTTTTTTTATCATGCACAATTTATCACAGCTGCTGCTTGCGTTTCTGATTTTCCCTCTATTAATAACCCCCAAAAGAAACCTCTTAAGGAAGTTGCTATTGTAGGGAAATCCAATGTTGGCAAATCCTCTCTAATCAATTATCTTCTTAACAATCACACTGTTGCTAAAACATCTTCAAAACCAGGAAAAACACAGACCATTAACTTTTTTACTGTTGATCAGCAATTTCTTCTGGTAGATCTTCCTGGCTATGGCTATGCAAAAGTAGATAAAAAAACCAAAGAAAAATGGAGTGAATTAATTGATCTCTATTTAAAAACGCGTTCGAGTTTGCGTCTCATTCTATTTCTAGTAGACATCCGAAGGTCTTTTACTGAAGATGATCTTAATTTCATCAAATGGGCTCATTTTTATCACAAAAACTTGTTAATCATCTTTACCAAAAGCGATAAATTGAAAATTCAAGAAATAAAGAAGCAAATCCAAGCTGCTTCTAAAACATTCTCTTCTGCTTTTCCACTGCAGTCTTTTGAATTTTTAACTTGCTCTATTAAGGAGCCACAAAACAGAATAGCTCTTACCGAAAAGATCAAATTATTACTCCAAGAAAAATCATGACCCTAATTCACAAAGACGTGTTTGTTTGCCTAGACTGCGAGACAACTGGATTGGACCCAGACAAAGATGAAATTATTGAATTTGCTATTGCACGCTTTAATTTCGATGCCATTATAGATTCTTTTGAAACATTAATCGAACCTTCTTTCCCTATACCAGAAGAATCAACTGCTATTCACCATATTACAGATCAAATGGTAAAGGGGAAACCAAAAATTCAAGAGATTTTATCTCGTATTTTTGAACTTATTAACAATTACATTATCATCGGTCATGGTATCACCAATGATATTTCTTTCTTAAATGCCGCTGCAAAAAAATATGCGATTCCAAATAATCTTTCCTCCATCCGTTATTTAGATACCTTACGGTTAGCTCGCTTATATGGAGAGAGTCCTACCAATTCATTAGAAATGTTACGCAAACATTTTAACATTGCAGAAGAAGGGGCCCATCGAGCTATGAACGATGTTGTAGTAAACATTGAAGTGTTTAAATTTCTTGCTAAACGTTATAAAACAGTCACACAAATTCTCGAACGTTTAAAAAGACCTATTTTATTAAAAACCATGCCTCTTGGAAAACATAAAAGACGTAAGTTCTCTGAAATACCTCTTGAATATCTACGGTGGGCTGCGCGTCAAAATTTTGATCAAGACTTGCTTTTTTCCATCCATCATGAGCTAAAAAAACGTAAACAAGGCACACGCTTTTGTCAAGAAGCTAATCCTTTTTCTTCACTTTAAATAAAAAGCACTTCAATGAATAAACTCTCATTACAACAGCTCGATGTAAAGAATAAAAAAGTACTCTTACGCGTCGATTTAAATGTCCCTATCAATAAAGAGGGAATCATTACAGATGATACGCGAATTAAAGAAACGCTAAATTCCATCCAGTCTATTTTAAGAAATAAAGGATCTGTTATTTTAATGAGCCATCTTGGTAGACCAAAAGGGAAACCCGATTCCAAGCTATCCCTAGAACCTTGTGCTAAAGCTCTTGCCCTTTTACTAAAACGTCCTGTTTTAATGGCTAAAGACTCTATAGGCCCTAGCGCACAAAACCTGGTAGCTCATCTACAACCAGGTCAAATACTTTTATTAGAAAATCTACGATTTGATCCAGCAGAAGAAAACCCTTCAAGTAATCCAGAATTTGTTAAAAAATTAGCTAGCTTTGGAGATTTATATGTAAATGATGCTTTTGGAACAGCGCATCGAGAACACTCCTCTACTACTATCATCACAAAATATTTTCCTGGTAAATCCGCTATGGGGTTTCTCATGCAAAAAGAAATCGATTCCTTAAGCTCTTTAATACAAAATCCACAACGTCCTTTTTATGCAATCATTGGCGGTGCAAAAATTTCAAGTAAACTAGGTGTGTTAAAATCTCTTTTAAAAAAAGTAGATGGCTTGTTTATTGGAGGAGGAATGGCTTATACTCTATTAAAGGCTCAAGGTTACCAGATTGGAAATTCTATTTATGAAGAAGATAAACTAGAAGAAGCTTTGCAGCTAATTAAAAGCTGTCAAGATCAAAAATTGCCGCTTTGGTTACCTGTAGATTTACTAGTAGCAGATCACTTTTCCAAAAATGCAAATAGCAAATACATTCAAGTTAATCAAGGCATACCAGATGGCTGGGAGGGAATGGACATAGGAATAGAAACAATTGCTATCTGGGAAAAAGCCCTTTTAGAAGCTGCTACTATATTCTGGAATGGCCCTCTAGGAGTATTCGAATTCCCTGCATTTGCAAAAGGAACAGAGGCAATTGCTCGGTTCATTGCTTCTTCAAAAGCAATTTCCGTAGTAGGTGGCGGAGACTCAGTTGCCGCCATTAATCAGTTACACCTTACTGATTCCTTTTCACATGTCTCAACAGGGGGCGGAGCTTCTTTAGAATATCTAGAATTTGGGACACTTCCTGGAATAGATGCATTATCAGATAGTTAAACAAAATATTTTAAGACAATTGTCTTTTATCCACTTTTTTTTTTAATTATTGAAAAATAAGTAAAAAAGGTTATAATTTAAGACAACTTTAAGGCAGAAATATGTTTGCGGCAGCAAAATTCAGCAAGTTACGCGCTTGTATATGGCCAATCCACCGCCATGAGCTGCTCAAGTTCATCCCTCTTTTAGCGCTGTTTTTTCTTATTGGATTTAATTACAGTCTCTTAAGAGCCACGAAAGATGCTCTTGTCATAACAGCCCCTTCCTCGGGTGCTGAGGCTCTTCCTTTTATTAAGGTCTGGGCAATTGTTCCGATGGCCTTCTTATTTACCTTCTTATTTACTAGAGTATCGAACCGTCTCTCTAGAGAAAGAACCTTCTATGCTATGATGAGCATCTTTGTTGGGTTTTTTACGGTATTCCTATTCTTTCTATATCCTTTCCAAGACGTATTGCACCCACACATCTTAAGTGATCGCATACAACAAGCCCTGCCTATGGGCTTTCAAGGCTTTATCGCCTTATTTCGCAACTGGACGTTCACCTTATTCTACGTTATGTCCGAGATGTGGAGCACCATTATCATGACGGTTTTACTCTGGGGCTTTGCCAATGATGTGACCTCTGTTGGTGATGCTAAACGCTATTATGGCTTACTTGGAATCGGAATCAATATATCAGGTATTGTTGCAGGTCAGGTTGCCACATCGATGTCTCGTTTAAAGTATCACTCTTTCCTGCCTTTTGGTAATAATGCTTGGGATCAAGCCGTCTTTTTTCTGACCTCTTTAGTGATTGTAAACGGGGTTTTATGTATGTTGATTTTCCGCTACATGCATAAAAAGAAGCAAGGCTATAACTCAGAGAGTTATTGTGCTCAAAATGGCAATGAAAAAATTAAAATGGGCATGCGTAAAAACTTTGGCTATCTAGCTAAATCTCCCTATCTTATCTGTATTGCAGTCATTGTGATAACCTATAATATCGCGATCAATTTGATTGAAGTGGTATGGAAAGACCAAGTAAAACAGCTCTATCCCAATCCTGCCGACTTTAATGCCTATATGGGGCAAATCCTTAAATGGATCGGTATTGTTGCTACGGTAACCAGCATCTTTATTTCCAGCGTGATCATTAGACGATTTAGTTGGACCTTTAGCGCTCTAGCCTCTCCTTTTATCCTTTTATTTACTGGAATTGCTTTCTTTGCTTGTTTCTTCTTCAAAGATATAGGCTTTGCTTCTATCTCTGCTTTTCTAGGAGTTACTCCTTTAGCGCTTTGTGTATTTTTTGGCTCTCTACAAAATTGTTTAGCTAGAGCTTCTAAATACACTTTATTCGATGTAACCAAAGAAATGGCCTTTACCCCTTTAAGCAAAGAGTGCAAACAAAAAGGAAAAGCAGCTATTGATGGTGTGGGATCGCGCCTTGGAAAATCAGGCGGCTCTTTAATCCATCAAACTCTTCTTATGTTCTTCGGAACCGTTGCTCTAAGTACCCCTTATGTTGCTATTATTCTATTAGGAGTAATCAGCGCTTGGATGGTATCGGTTCGTTCTTTAGGGCATCAATTTGACAATCTAATTGCCCATCAAGCAACATTAAAAGATCCCGATGAGGAACCATCTACAGAACCTGTGCTTGCTGAGTCTAGCAACACTTAAAATTGAACAATATCTTTTATTTAGTTATTCTTATTTAAGAAAACAAGAATAGCGGTCTAGTTGTCTATGCGCTATTCTAAAAAATCACAATAAAAAAAATTATGCACAGAAGCGGTCAATACCTTCCTCAACCTAGCGGATACAAGGCTTTTATCCCTTCTCCATTACCGCCTATTCCACCTATAAAGATCAATAAGACTTTGAGCCAACTTCTTTCAGATGCAAATGTTGCTCTTGGCAGTTTAGATGCTATGGGTCATTTACTACCAAACGTAGACCATATTATTGCTATGTATGTTCGTAAAGAGGCTCTTCTCAGCTCACAGATTGAAGGAACACAAGCTTCTTTAGATGATATCTTTGCACATGAAAACCATCTATCCATCAAAAATATTCAAGATGTAGAAGAGGTGGTAAACTACATCAAAGCATTAAATCACGGACTAAAAAGACTCAAAGAGTTTCCTATGAGTATCCGTTTAATCAAAGAGATTCACAGCATTCTTTTATCGGATACAAGAGGTCGAGAAAAAAACCCTGGAGAATTTAAAAGATCACAAAATTGGATTGGACCTGCAGGTTCCACCCTCAAAAATGCCTCTTTTATCCCTCCCCCTCCTCCAGAGGCAACACATTGCATGGGGCAATTGGAATTATACATGCACAAAGAAAAAGAGCTGCCTATATTGATTACTTGTTCTTTGATTCACTATCAATTTGAAACTATTCATCCTTTTTTAGATGGCAATGGAAGAATAGGTCGCTTGCTCATCACCTTTTATTTATGTTGGAAACAAGTTATGCAAAAGCCTTTGCTATACTTAAGTTACTACTTTAAGTTGCATCGGCAAGAATATTACGATCGACTCAATCTAGTCAGAGAAAAAGGAGATTATGAACAATGGATCCAATTCTTTTTAAAAGGTGTAATTTGGACCTCTGAATCCGCTCTTGAAACAATTAAACAAATTTTAGCATTGGCTGATCAACATAAGAAATTGTTGCTACACAAAAAAATCTCTTCGCCCTTAGCTGTTGTATTACTAGATTATTTATTTGTTAAACCCTATGTGTCTATACAAGAAGTATCTGATTCTTTTTATATCTCTTTCCAAAGAGCGCAATCTTTAGTCTTACAATTCGTAGGTATAGGCATTCTAAAAGAGATCACAGGCAAAAAAAGAGACCGATGTTTTAGCTATTGGGAATATCTTGATTGTTTAGCAGAGGGGACAAATCCATATTGATTTGGTGATAAATTATTGATGAGATATGCTTATCACCAAAAAAGAAAGATAGATGCTAAACTTGTTTATCGGTCGTAAAAGAGAGCTCAAACTTCTCAATGACCTTTTCCAAAAAAGATCAGCAAGCCTTGTGGTTATGAAAGGAAGAAGGCGGATTGGAAAAAGCAGACTATCACAAGAATTTGCCAAAAATGTCCCTCATTACATCTTTTCAGGGATTCCTCCTACAGCAAACATTTCAGCTACAGATCAAAGAGAAGAATTCGCACGCCAATTACATCGTAAAATGAACATTCCCCTTCCAAGAGCAGACGATTGGAGCGATTTATTTTGGCTTCTTGCAGAACGGATCCAAAAAGGAAAAACCGTTCTTGTCTTTGATGAAATCAGTTGAATGGGATCCAAGGATCATTTATTCCTTGGGAAGCTTAAAATAGCTTGGGATCTTTATTTCAAAAATAACCCAGAGTTAGTTGTTATTCTTTGCGGATCTATTTCAAGCTGGAAGAAAAAAACATTTTAAGCAGCACCGGTTTTATGGGCAGAATTTCTTTAGATATTACTCTTGAAGAGCTCCCTTTGCACGAATGCAATGAGTTCTGGAACAGAGAACAAACAAAGGCCTCTTAAGTTGTGGCTCTGTACTGTTTTACTTCTAGCTTATTCAGTCTTATCTTATGATTTAGAAAGATTAAACTACTATCCTTCATTACCAGAGAAAACCTGAATGCTCTCATTTTTCTGATTGCTATTTTGTCGATAAATAGCTCCTTGTGGATAGATAATATAGGCTATTGCCTCTTCATTCAATAAAGTGGAATAGGTTGCAAACTCTTCTTCCTTAGATCCTGTAAAAAGAAGATCGTATTTTTTACCTTGCTCATGGCAACAAATTTCAATCTCTGTATTGGGGAAAAGAACTTGAGACATAATTTCAAATGCTTGTCTTTCCTGCTTCTTCCAATCCTCTGGAGTAATTATATCTTTAGAAAGAGAGGAGATTAAAATCTTATCATAACGTTTTTCTGATTTTTCAATTGCAATAGACAATGCATATAATAAAAGATGAGCTGCTCCTGCAAATTTAAAGCTCGGCAGAACTAGCAGAAGTTCATTTTTTTGCTTGAGCTGCTGAATTAAGTCAGATGTCAAACTCTCAATCAAAGAAGAAGAGGTAAGCGTAATCGTTTCCATCGTTTTCCCAGAAAGAGTATCATCACTGTTAAATCCTAATGCTAAAAACCCATTTTTATTAAGAAGGCTACGAGCTCTTACAAGATCTGCTAAAGCATTAAGGCAATTTTCCCAAGAGAAGCTGGCTAATGCGTCATAATCAACTGCTAACACCGCAGAATAATTTTCTTTTTCCCTGCGAACCTCCTTGATGTTTTTATAAGCATGAATGTCAACTGATATACCTGAACATTTACTGAAAAATTCTCTAATCCCTTCAATTTTTTTAGGATCAATTTCCATTGGATCTACACAGTCAATCAGAATGCTTTTAAACCCTTTGAGGATAAGTTTTTCCAAGGTAATGAAGTCAGACATAAGCCCGCCACTTCCCATACTAAGCAAGTGTACAGGATCGTTCTTATCAGAATGAATTGCAACTAAACGCTGAACAATTGCTTTTTCAAGCTTGTTTCTTCTGGGGTTATTTAAACGATGAAATTCTCCTGTATTGCCGCATGAGCATTCATATAGACCAAGAGCAGTTAGAGAAGGCGGATGAAAAATAAGCTCTCCTGAACCACGCCTTTCTGATACATAGAATCGTATTGCATGAACATGCTGAAATATTTCAACAACTCTTGAAGAGCCTTGAGGAAGTTTCTGCATGCAAAATTCTCTATAATTTTTATCTTTAAAACAAGGCAACTTAATAGAAGCTCCTATAATAGATCTCTTGCATAACCAATAGAAGATCTGTAAAATGATTAAAATTTTAACAGGCTTTAATCATGAGATACGATTGTTTGAAGGAGTTTAAAGACGAAGAATTTCGTCGATTGACAGGAGTGAAGCGATCCACATTTG
>DASZIJ010000042.1:0-10095 GCA_035949155.1 Candidatus Rhabdochlamydia sp.
AAAATGATGCAGGATCATGCCAACGTCAATGGTCGATAGAGCTTTTTTGGAAAGTGCTTCGGGATAAGCATGACGTATGATTTCGAAAAAAGAAAGTGGAAACACTTCCAATTGAATGTGCCTACCTGTTAAATGTGTCCCTAATTCCTTGCTCAAAAGCCTTGCATTTGATCCTGTGATATAGATCTTTTTCCCCTGCTCATATAGCCTTTGGACAAAACGCTCCCAGCCTTCAATATTTTGGATTTCATCAAAGTAAAACCTGGGCTGGTCTCCAAATAACTCGATAAAAACCTCCAGCAACGTTTGAAAATCCTTTACTTGGAAATGTACAAGCCGTTCATCATCGAAGCTAAAGTAGTAATCTGAATAATTATTTGCCTTGAGCAATTCCAACTGCAGCATGCGTTGGATGGTCGACTTTCCAGATCTTCGGATTCCGCTAAGGATAATGATATTTGGGTCGTTTACAAAACGCTGTATCGTTTCAGTCACTGTACGGCAATAAAAATTCTTTGGGGATCGATATTTAAGTTGATCCATGATGATTTGTTTGAGCATCTCCCGATTCATGTTTTCCTCTTCTTTTTCTTCGATTATACCATAAAACCGTGTATTGTCAATACACGATTTTGTATAGAACCGTGCATTGAGAATGCATAATTATTAATATATTAAACTATTAATTACTTACAGAAAAACTTTGCGCTTTAAGCCTTGAACCTCCAAAGAATATGGGTAGAATGAGGACATTTTACCTAGCGTATTCAATTTCCCCATAAGCTGAAATTAGAAGATCTACCTATTTTCAATATCCCCATGGGGCATAACATAGCTATTTTCGAGGGAGTTAAGTCTCTAGATGAGAGCCTATGTCAATATGGTTATTTAAGAGAGCTGGTCTCCCAATGCTTTAATAGACTATTAAAATAAAAATCTATAAGAGGCATGGCAAAAGCCATTACCAATTTTCAGGACAGAACTGCCCGATCACATTCACGATTAGAATTAATGTCCTCGGTGCTTCTCTTTTCTTTTTTCTTGCCTGAGTGCAAATTGATCATCTTTGCGAGCTTGGTTTTTCGGTACTGCTAACGCTTTCTTCTCTTTCTTTTTCTTCTCAATCTCTTCTCTCATGAAATCTTGCGCTAGAGTTGAAGGTTGTACCGTTTCCTTTATCCTTGCCATTTCACGTCGGACTTCTCTTTGTACTCTCTTTGGATTCATACGCTGGATTTGAATGTTGATTTCCTTAGCTTCACCAAATTTCAGTTCATGATATGATTTAAGAACAAACTCATGGATCTCAGGATCTGATGGCTCTGCCCCAAAAACATGCCTTGCAATTGCATAGCCTTCTTTATCAGTCCGCTCAAAAGTCCCTACCCAAAAGCGTTTTTCAAAGAAAATGGTTGCTTTAACTGTGGCCATTTTATCCTCTTTATATAGCCCAAGATGCTAGCACACTTCCCAAGGTTTGAAAAGAAGCAATCTAACCATTTTATAAGCAATTTACTAATTTCACAAAAAGTACTATCTTTTTGTGAAAAAACAGGGCAATAAAAATGTGCCACAGTATTGAAATCATGATAAAAAATAGAATTATCGAGTATGGCCGCGGATGGTGTTTTACCCCAATGCACTTTTCGGATCTGGGTAATAATGTCTCTATCCGAAAGGCTCTTTCACAGCTTCAAAAACAAAAAATTATCCGTCGACTTACCCAAGGCGTTTATGATTACCCTAAAATGCACGATCTACTGGGCATAATTCCCCCAGATTTGAATAAAGTCGCTAAGGCTATTGCAGAAAAAAATGGGGTTCAAATTCAACCCTCTGGAGCTCATGCTGCTAATTTAGTGGGCCTTTCTGTGCAAGTTCCTGGTCGTATCATATTTTTAACCGAAGGCCCTTCTAGAAAGGTCAAAATTGGTAATCAAGAAATTATTTTTAAAAAGACTACAAAAAAAATCATGTCTTCTGCCGGAACTAGAGAAGGTCTTTTAATACAAGCTTTAAGGAATTTAGGAAAAGATCATATCGACCAAAAAGCACGTGCACAAATTTCAAAATTCCTAAAAGATTCAAACGAAAATGAAATTAGAAAAAACATGAAATTTGCTCCTGCATGGATACAAACTCTTGTTTTTGAAATCAACGATCGAACACTAGAGAATTTAATTATCATTCAAGAGCAATTTGAAGCGCCTGTATAATCTGTGTATAATCTTTTGCTTTAAGATCAAGGGACGTGATTGCAGAAAGCTCAGAAGAAGAAAAGTAAGAGGGATGAATCCACCAATCTTCAAAGCAGAACCCAGTAATTGACACATCTGAACAAAGTAGATAATAACCAAATGATTCGAGGATTTGACGCTCTTGTTTTCTATATAAATCTCCATAGCGATAAAAGTCATGCTCAATAGTTATGACTTTAAAAGTATAATCTTTAAAAGGTATTTTTTTCAAAACATCGGCATAACACTCATCAATGTCTAAAGAGAGATAGTCTATGACTTTTGGAAACGATTGCAAAATTGTACCGTAATCAGATTTTGTAGCATCTTCATTGAGTAAAAGGTTGCTTCGAGAAGCATACCATTGTTTCGTATGTTCCTTAGAAATATCAATACTTATCCCACTCCAGTTGAGCTCCTTTTCAAAAAAATAGGAATTATTGGTATTGATTGGATCTCCTGCCCCGATTTCAAGGTAGTAACCTTGATCTTGTTTTCCAAGTAAACCATAGAGAATCATATAAACAAACCTATCTTGAGCTGCTTGAGAATAGTAATCTGCGGTATCTGTTAGGCTGAGCCTGGCCAGACGATCTGGAGAGTAAGATATTTCTAGATATTGAAATGGCAGTTCATTATATTCAAATGCACATGTTAAAGAAGTAATTGCTAAAAGCTTGCATGTTAAAAAAGTTCCAAGTCTCATTTTCATTCCTGTTTGTCATGAGTTAAAATTTTTATTTTAAATCTAAGCAAGAGAAGCCATTTTGTCTAATCAAAAGTTAAGAACTGTGATATTGTAAAGGAGAAAACTCGATATGCTTTAGCTGATCATCTAAAATGCGATTATAGTAATGAATCGTATCATAAATGAGAAAGCTAGTGTCACTCCAGAAATGGCTGTAAAGTTGGCTTCTGCTTTTAATTACTTCTCCATCTTTTTGTTAAACGCTCAAATAGCGCTAGACCTTTGGAGACTTCGTTCTCAAAATTCGGTCTTATTAAAAAGTTGGTCAATGCTTACCTTTCTCAAGCTCTGGCTGTTTTACTTAATGCATAGTCTGAATAACTTCAGGCATAGCTCGAATCATAAACTGATCAAAAAGTGGAACTGTAAATTCTAAATTTCCATAGGATGGACTATAAATCATCCCTTTTTTAATTAATGTTGCCCTAATTGGGCTAAGACGCGTTACTTTAACTTGTAAAATATCTGCAATATCCCCAATACGATGAGTGTCAGACCCCATCTCAGCCATTGCTCTTAAAAAATGCTTTTCAGTAGGATTTAATCGATCAAAGCGAACTCGAAAAAAGTTCTGGTCTAACCGTGGAATAACTATTGCAGTTGCATCGTGAACTATCTGCAGAGTAATTAGATTGATATTAGCTAGGTTCCAGGTTTGATATCCCCATTCTTGAAGGAAATACGGATAGCCTTTAGTCAAACGGTATACTTCCTTTAAAGCCAGCGAGTCAAAATGGACTCCAGCAAGTTGAGCTGGTTCTTTTAAAGCTTTGGCAGCATCTGTTTCAGACAATGCTCCTATATCCGGGAAACTAAAAAGTCTTTCTACATAAGATTTTGACTCCCCTGCTAGTCCTGGCAAAATGGGTAAACCCGCTGCTAAAAGCACTAAGGGAAGCTGACGCTGCTGTATTTTATGCATAGCCATAATTAGTGCACCAAGTTCTTTTTGGCTAAAATATTGGATCTCATCGATTAAAATAGCCACCGCAGAGCCACTGTCTTCAGCAGCCTCTCCTATAGCAACAAAAAGATGGGGCAAATCAATTTCTAAATCACCACTATCAGCTGAACCTATTTCAGGATTAATATCTAACCCTATAGTGATATCATTCACAGTTAGCTTAAGAGCCCCGATAAAACTGCGTAGCACTCTCAGCCCACGCTTAACTTTATTACTAGTCCTTGCAAAACGATCTAACTCAAATAAAAGACTTCGCAAATAAGGAGCAATTAATGCACCTAAATGTTTATTCTCATGTGCTTCTATTAGAATCGTTTTATACCCATCCTTTTTAGCCATGTACTCAATTTCATTAAGTAATACCGTCTTACCTACTCCACGAAGCCCCGTAAGAAGCATGCTTTTTTCAGAACGTTTCTGTTTTATTCGACCAAGTAGAATCCTTGCTTGTTCAAGAGTAGCTTCTCTACCTACTAGATCAGGAGGAGGAGACCCTGCTCCAGGAGAAAACGGATTTTTGATTGGATCCATATCTTATACCAAGTTATACACAAAATCTAGTATATCTATGTATAACTTGATATAAGTATTTTATCCAGGCATTTTAATAATTTTGAAAACCCCTTTTTGCGTTGATTACATCCAGTTGATTAAACTGGCCCAAACACTATCTCCTTTTTCTGCGTTAATTATGAGATAACTCTCACCAATCGAATAATTGCTTTTATTAATAATGATCCGATCGCCTACTCTCCATTTATAAGTATTAAATGTTCCAATCCAGCCAATTGCCCACTCTATTCCATTTTGAGTAAGGATGGCGTATCCATTCTTATCAATCTTCTCAATATAAAAGCTCTTTGTTGGGTCTACAGAAACCACATCAAGATCCACTAAATACACTTCATTATTTCTCACATTTTTTAAAATAAATTTGCCCTTATACTCTATCGCTTCCCTCTCTACAATTCTTACTTCATCCCCTGATTCCCAATGAGTAGATATGTAATCTACTGCTTCATCAGCATTGCAATTCCTAACAACCCACTGAGAACCATCACTAAGAATAATCGATGCTTTTGCATGATCATTTACTGCATCTTCAAAACTTATAACTATATCTGGACAAGCATGGGAAGCAATTTTAAAATCCACTTCTTCTTTAGCAAGCAATACAGAAGGCAATATAGATAGCAGAGCTACACTTAATAACATCAGGCATTTTTTAAACATTTTAGCTCCTTAAATTTTTTTGATGTCGATCAATAAAATAATATAATCCATGACAAGTTTTGGAAGTAACATTTTTTCATTATAAACTTGTCATTTAAGGACTTATCCAAGTCTGCCCTCTAAAAGAGACCCCTATTATGTAGAGTTTATCATAAAAAGAGCCCCCTATTTTATAGACTTAAACTCAGAATCTAGTTAAATTAAGCTTTAAGAGGATTTATGAAACGCGATCGCACCTTATTCCTAGTTAACTGGTTAAATTCTAGAGAACGAAAGCCGCTTATTATTCGAGGAGCCCGCCAAGTCGGAAAGACTTGGCTTATTCGAGATTTAGCTAGTACACAAGAGAGACATCTTATTGAGCTCAATTTTGAAAAACGACCTGACCTAAAGTCTTTATTCTCATCAAATGACCCTAAAGAGACCCTCATCAATATTGAGGCTTCAATGGGAAGCAAAATCGAGCCATCAAAAACCCTTCTATTTCTAGATGAGATTCAAGCAGCTCCCCATCTTTTAGAAAAATTGCGCTGGTTTGCTGAAGATATGCCAGAGCTTCCAGTAGTTGCAGCGGGCTCTTTGTTAGATTTTACTTTGGCCAAACATGAATTCAGCATACCCGTCGGCAGAATAGGCTATATGTATCTGGAACCTCTATCCTTCGAGGAATTTTTGGGTGCTCTTGGGCAGAATGAGCTCCGCGCCTACCTTCAAAACTATGATTGGAACGTGAATATTCCAGAGGCCATTCACTCACAATTAACAAAGATCATCAAAGAATACCTAGTAGTTGGTGGAATGCCTGCAGCTGTTTCGGCTTGGGCAACTGAAAAAACACCTAACACCATCAATCAAATTCATTTTGACCTGTTAACAACCTATCGTGATGACTTTGCAAAATATAGTGGACGCCTTACAGTTGATCGCCTCGAGGATGTAATGAGCTCAATTCCTCGTCAACTTGGAAAGAAATTTGTCTATAAAGATGTCAATTCACAAATAAGTACAGCCCCTTTAAAGCAAGCGCTTGATTTGCTTTCTAAAGCTAGAGTGTGTCATCGAATTATAGCAACCTCAGCTAATGGATTACCTCTTGGTGCAGAAGCTGACGAGAAGTTCTCAAAGGTGATTATGCTGGATTGTGGGCTTTGTGGTGCATCCTTAGGACTTTCATTACACCAATTAAAATCAATATCTGAAATTTCCATGATTAATAGTGGAGGTATGGCTGAACAATTAGTAGGCCAACTACTACGCACAATATCTCCTGCTTACATTCCCCCTTCTCTTTATTACTGGCAGCGAGGAAAAAAGGGAGCTGAAGCTGAAATTGACTACATTATTCAACACGAAAATCAGGTAGTTCCTCTTGAAGTAAAGGCAGGTACAACTGGAACTCTCAAGTCACTTCATCAATTCATGAAGGAGAAAAAGAAAACAATGGCTATAAGGATTAATTCCGATATCCCCAGATTAAGTCCTATACATGTAACTCTTGATTCTTCTATTGAATACAAGCTGTTATCACTTCCTTTCTATCTTTTAGGACAACTTCATCGGCTCATCAAGAGTTCAGAGGGCGCTTAAAAAAGCACCTGAAAAAACTTCATTTGACTAGATTAATTAAAATTTGATAGGAGTTGCTTTATACCATAAAACAAAAGAACATATGGATCAACAAGTTACAATAGATGCTGATAGACTGCGCCTAATAGAGCTCGTACGTAAGTGGGCAGAGGTAAATACAGATGGAATTTTAGAGAAAACAACCCAGATTTTCTCTGTTCCTCATATAGATGGGATTATTGGTTATCGCATTGAATTGAAAAACGCCGTTGTTTATGGAGATCCTGTATGCGCTCCTATAGATAAAATAGCTCTTGCTAAGGAGTTTGAAAACTATTGTCAAAACCAAAACATGAAAGTGATCTACATTATTGTATCTGAAGAGTTCGCTCATGTAGCTGTAGAACACCTCTCATTTTCTTTAATTGAATTTGGGAAAAAGTTTCTCCTTGATCCTTTTAAGTATGTAGATGCTAAAACAAGATTGCTGCGTAAAAAAGTTAGACAATCCTCCCGCAATGGAATTGAAATCTTCGAATATGCCGGAAATGACCCCCAGATAGAACAGTCGATGGAGCAACTAGCCACCGCATGGGTTGCAGCAAGAAGAGGCATACAAGTTTATTTGGCTACACCAACCTTGTTTGCAGACCGCATAGGAAAACGATGGTTTTTTGCTAAACAAGGGAGGGAAATTATTGGACTTGCCTTATTGAACGAACTGCAATCCCATCAAGGGTGGTTACTCAATAATGTCATGGTTACTAAAGAGGCTCCTTCTGGAGTTTCAGAACATTTGCTGGTATCGGTATTAGAGACACTAGAAAAAGAACAATGTCGCTCTGTTTTAATAGGACCAGTGCCAGCCAAAGAGCTTGGGAAGGTTATAGGTCTAGGGCAAATTATCGTATTGCTAGCGAGCTGGGCTTTTAAAGCTTTAAAAAAAGTATGTCGTTTAGACGGACATGAGATTTTCTGGGAAAAATTCCAACCAGAGCTAAAGTCTTCCTATTTGCTTTTTCCAAAAAATCGATTTCGCCCTTCAAGCATTATCGCTCTTTTACGCGCGTTAAATATTACTTTGCAATAGATTGAATAAAGATTTAAGGCGGGAAAAATCCAACTTTTCTTGTATTTCAAAAAAGCACAAAAGCTGCCAGGCTTGTGGGTTACCAGTTCGATCCCAAGAAGGATAGATCCGCATAGCTCGTTTTCCATCTTTTTTATTTTTAGATACGATTCCTTTTTCACATAGAACAGTTTTAGGAAAAATAAAATAGCCAAAATGATTCGAGGCGCGCACGCTAACTACAAGCAGATCAAACGGAATTTGATATTTTGGTTATTGATTTCAAACTCCGTAGCTGCATAATCTGCACTTTCATCCTCTGCTTTTAATTTCTGAATAGTTAATCCCGTTGGCTCGTAGAAAAGTTTTTGCATGAGTATAAATCTGGGTACATAGTTTTTAAAGGAGTCTTCATCTCATGCCTACTTAGATAGTCTTCAGCCAAATAGAAAAGAACGGATCATCAAAAGTAACGGTTCCTCTGCCTGCTGCTTGTTCATCAAGAATTCCTTTATCCTTAAGCGATTTAATAGCTGATGCTAAAGCAGGAGCACTTGAGATTTCATATTTATCCAGAAGTTCTTTGCCAAAAATAGCTTTACCTTCTGTGGCAGCAAGCCTAAGTGCTCTTTGTTGAGTTAAGGTAAGAGAATTTAAAAGTGTTTGATAAGCATAAGCATTCTGACGAACAACTGTTCCTAAAGTCTTTTCCACTTCTTTACCCGTTATTTTCATTTTGCCTTCAGCAACAAGATGAAAACAAACCATTTGAACGTAATTAGGAGTATCTTGCACCAAATACCTAAGACGTTGGATTGCTTCTTTCTCACATGTAATTCCCACTTTCGAAAATCTTGTAATCACCCAGTCTGTAAACTCATCATCAAAAGAAGGAAATTCGATTAATTGGCAAGAACGATAAAGTGGCCGTGTGTGGTTATTAAGCATGTCATAAATAATGCTCTTCCTTGATCCAGTAAATAAAAAAGAGGTGTTCTTTAGTTTTTGCATATAGGTACGCAGGGTTGCCTCAAGCCATCCTTGGTCGTTAATCTGCGTAATTTTTTGAAACTCATCTATTGTTAGGATAACCCGTTTTCCTAATTTTTCTAGTCCTTCTAATATATCTTGAATGGCTTCTTTAATATCCCCTTCAGAAGAACAATCCAGAGAAAAATTAAATGAAGGACAGTTTGTGCTAGGATCAATTCCAGCAGATATTTTTGGCCGCATCTTTGTAATTACAGCAACTAGATCCTTTAGCCAATTGTTCTTCAATCTCAAGGCCCTTAGCATTTGTTGAAGAAAATCCCTATGAGAGGTGATATTAAAAATATCTACAAAAAGACAGGTAAACCCATCTTTTTTTAATCCTTTCAGTAAATTCAAAATAAAAGAAGTTTTTCCAAACCGCCGAGGGCCGATTAGAACAACATGTATGCAGTTCTCAAGAAATTGCCTAACCGTATTTCCTAGTTCCGGCCTAGGCAAATAATAATCTCCTTCAACGGGATCTCCAAATTGGAATGGATTTACAATGGGGCATTTCATAGCTACATTAGTAACAAATTTGTTACTAATTAGCAAGCGATTAAAGCTAAAACGTTCTTTCTCCATTTATAGTATTTTTTTACAAAAATTCTGGACTAAAATTCTTTTTTGTCCGTAAACTTTATGTCACTTATCTTACAAAACAATAAGGAAGTGCTATTATGACCGGAGTTATAAATTCAAATCTCAGAATGTATGAAGTGGCAAATATTGATACAGAAGAGACCTTTAGAAAAGTTCTTAACCTAGATAAAATGATTCCATCTCAAATTCTGGGCATAGAAGAGAGTGAACGTTATGATCGATTAATTACTATTGATGGCAGTTGCTTGGATCGAATTCAGCAGTATGGCCTTTTAATGCAAGAAGCAAAACGTTTAGACAATGAATATATCCAAGAGATAAAAGAACCTGTAGTCTTTATTGGGGGTGCTTCTGGTTTTTTAGCTGGTACAGCTGTTGGGACTGCAACAGGAGCGGTTTTTCATACGATGATAAACAGTTTTCTACCTACAATTGGTAGTATTGGATCCTTTGCAAAACTGACATGCTATGCTGTTCCCATCATTTTGGGAGCAAAAAAAGGATATAGTATTTTGAATTTAAAATTTCCATTAACTACACACTTGTAAAAAAGATTGATCAATAGCTTCTGCAAGGCTTGAATATAAGTTTAAGGCTTCTTTTACTCTTTTCTTAAAATGTGCCCAAAATTTTTCGATAGGAT
>DASZIJ010000043.1:0-10108 GCA_035949155.1 Candidatus Rhabdochlamydia sp.
TTAGAAATCATAGAAAAAGCGGGATGCGAAGTATTATTTTTGCCTCCCTATTCTCCTGATTTGAATCCTATCGAAAAATTTTGGGCACATTTTAAGAAAAAAGTAAAAGAAGCCTTAAACTTATATTCAAGCCTTGCAGAATCTATTGATCAATCTTTTTTACAAGTGTGTAGTTAATGGAAATTTTAAATTCAAAATACTATAATGTGGATAAGGTAGCATTTAAACTTTCTTCAATAGCAGAATAAGAAAGGCTTTTTTCATCTCGAAGATGTTCAAGGCTTCTTTGAGTAAAATGCTCGCTAATAAATAATTTTGTTGCTTTTGGATAATGAGCGACAAACAGTTTTTGTAGAGCATTGAGTAAGCAGCTTTTTCCTGCTCCGCTTACTCCTTCAATGATAAAGAACATCTTGACACCATTTGCAAAATTATCATTCAAGACCTTGAGTTTTCTTTTTAAATCCAGGTTTTCAACCACTCATCATATTTTGAGGGCTTTATCCGAAATCGGGCGATATTTCCTTTATGTAGACTCATTAGTTCGGTTTCAATAACCTCAATAAATCTTGCTCGATCTTCTAATATAATAGTTTCAGTGGCTTTTTGTTTGATTGCTGCTACTGCTGCTTGCTTACTTAAGCATTTATGAATAATTTCTCCTATCGTTGTAATGATAAGATTACGATAGCGCAGACGAAAGAGATCTGGTTCTCCCAGTTCCTGGCGTGTTGCTGAGTAGAGGGAACTAGACCTCTCATAGGCCCATACAAATACTTCGCGCAATAATTCTATGCGATTTAATTCATATATACCAAGAAGACCACTGATGTAGGCTTGCTCCGGAACGTCTACAAATGATAAAGGACATAGATTTGAGCGAATTAAAGGAATATTAGCAGCAAGTCTTGATACTCGCTTATTAACATCTAGGAACGGTTGTAGGTAAGGCAACTGAACCATTGCAAAAAAGGACTGTTCAAAAGGATCTATAATAGCATCAGCTGTATCTAAGATCTGTTGGAAATATTCGCTCACTAGTTGCGGAATGGCTAGAGGCTGATATACCGATTTAGTTATGCCTATTGGTGTTGAACGTAAACGGCCACAGGCCCTTTGATCACGTAATAGATTGTCTGATAAAAGAGCATGCAGGTTGCAAATGGTAAAGCTATTAAATTTCATGAGCTCGGCCGATTCTACCATAAATTCAATAGCCGACTTGTGATTTAAGATCATCTGAGCTTCCATGCTATTTTTACCTTCTGGAGTCTCTCCTAGTTCCAATAAGCGCTCTGTTTCGAGCAATGAATACGTGTTTCCTTCTAATCGACTTGAATTCCATGACAAATCAATCAACAAACGATTTAAAATGTGCCTAGCATAGGTTCCTGCTGGATACTTGCTATCTTGAGATTTTCCCATTTCAAATAGGTGATCTCGTATATTTTTAGAGAGATAATATGTTTCGTTAGGGCGATACGCATTAAGAAATTCTCGGTTATATCCGATAGGACGACGTGCTTGAATGGGTTGGCGGACGTTTGTTTGAATAGACAAAGCTGTTGACGACAGAGGAATCAGTGGCTTAATAAGAGGAGCGTCTTGTAATACTAAACTTCCTGGAAAAAGAATCGTTGGAGTTTTTTTTTCTTCTCTTAGAGAATATCGCCTGGATTTAGTCATGCCCAACGCGTTTAGGCGCCCTTGTTTTGTCAAGATAGCTAAATAGCGCTGCAGGGATCTTTTGGGCACAGGAAAAGCTAAAGCTTGTAAAATATCTTCTAAGGAAGCTTGTTTAGGAAAATGTTTTACCGTCTCTGTGATAGTATCAAAAATTTTATTATAGTTCTGTTTTTTCATGACCGTCTCTTATGGCGCAATTTATGATAATTATGCCAGTATAAGCTGATTTTGGTTAATTGCGCCATTTAAAAATCATGAATTATTACAATTGCGCCATCTTTTTAAGATTTTTGACGCAATATAGAGAGTTTTTCTTCTAATTTTTTTATATAGAGATAAACCACAGGGGTAAGATATAGGGTAACTACCTGTGAAAAAAGCAGGCCTCCTACTATAACAATTCCTAGAGGTTGGCGGGTTTTGGCAATAGAACCACCTATGCCAACTGCAATAGGAACAGCGCCCATCATTGCGGCAAAAGTTGTCATAAGGATAGGACGAAATCTAGTTAAGCATGCTTCAAAAATGGCTTCATGGACTGGTTTTTTTAAAAGAGCTTGGTTGGCAAAGTCAATTAAAATAATGCCATTTTTTAGAACAATACCAAAGAGCATGATCACACCGACAAAAGCATACAGGGAAAAGCTTTGATGGAATAAAATGAGGCTTAAAAGTCCTCCAACTGCAGCAGGCGCTAGGGTGGACATTACCGTAACAGGGGAAAAGAAGTTTTCGTAGAGAATCCCTAGAATAATATAAATGAGGAAAAAGGTGACTAAAAGCAGGGATTGCAGATTGGCAAAAGAGCTTTTAAACACACTAGCCCCCCCTTGTACAGCTCCTTTAACAGTATTAGGGAGGGTTTGTTTTGCAATCAGTTGAATTTTATCTAAAGCGCTGCTTAGAGCTGTGTCTATCAAATTAAAGGAAATGGTAGCAGAAGGAGATGCATTGAGATGATTTACCGTTAGCGGGCCTGTGCTCTCTTTTATATCGGTAATGGCTGTTAGGGGTACCATTTTTCCCGATGTAGAATGCAACCATAGTTGAGATAAAGAGCTGGGATCGCGATAGAATTTAGGAAAGGTTTCCATAATGGCATAGTATTGGTAGCTTGAAGTGTTAATGGGAGAGAGATTGCTTGTAGCATAAGCTAAATTAAGAGCTTGCTCCACTTGTAATGCGCTGATCTGATAGAGGGATGCTCTGTCCCGCAGAATATGAACTTGACATCTGGGTTGTGTAATATCCAAATCGCTATTTACATGGCTTAAAAAAGAGAGCTCGGCCAGCTTTTTTTGCATGATAGGTGCATATTTGTAGAGCTCTTCTTCTGATAGGCTTTGCATAGTGTATTGGTAATCGGATTTGCTAGATGTTGTTCCTACTTCTAGATTAATCAGTGGCTGTGGTTTGAGAAAGACAGTTGTTCCTGGTATTTTATGAACCAAAGAGTACATGTGTGTCAGCAGAGGTTTAAGAGGAAGGCGTTCTTTTAAGGGTTTTAAACGGATATATAAAAGTCCTTCATTATCTTGTGGGTAACCTCCAACTGATACAACAGAGGCGATATTTTCATCTTGTGATAAAATATCAGCTAATTGATTGCTGGATTCTGAAACAGCTAAAGGAGAAGTTCCATCTACTGTTTGTAGGTATCCTTGAATAAGCCCAATATCATCTGGAGGTAAAAAGTCTTTAGGAAGTTTGATCATTAAAATGGTCGATAAGCCCAGACTGAGTACTCCCAGTCCTAAAATGATTTTAGGGTGTTTTAAAGCCCAATTAAGTGATTTTTCATAGAGAAGAAGCATTCTGCGGTGATAGGCTGCAAAATTTGTTTTCCTTTCTTGATTCGTCTTGCGAACTAATCTACTACATAGAAGAGGGGTTAAAGATAGAGAAAGAATTCCTGAAATGAAGACGGTGATAACAATCGTCATTGCAAATTCATACAATATCCGTCCGATAATTCCTTGCATGAAAATAATAGGGATAAACACTACGCATAAGCAAAGCGTCATCGATAAAATAGTAAAAAAAATTTCCTTAGAGCCCTTTAAGGCAGCATCTGTAGCAGATTCTCCCATTTCAACATGGCGTGTGATATTTTCTAATACAACAACGGCATCATCTACTAGATACCCAACAGCTAATGTAATACCAAGTAGAGATAAAATATTGAGGGTAAAGTCTAGCTTTAAAATGATAATAAAAGCGCCTAAAATCGATAAAGGGATCACAATCAGAGGAATAAGTGTATCTCTTAAGTTGCCTAGATAGAAAAAGATCACGATAGCAACCAGTACAATGGCTATCAATAAAGTCATCTGTACTTCATGAACTGATTCAAGTATGTATTCCGATTGATCAAAAACCCTTACCAAACGTAAAGAGCTAGGTAGTTGCTTCGATAAACTAGGTAGCATTTGATTGACTTTCTGAATAACCGATAAGGTGTTAGCCCCTGGTCTTTTATGGATAGTAAGGCCAACAGATGGGGCTGTATATCCTTTTTCAAAGAACTGTACGGAAAGCTTATCGTTAAGTACGCTATCTATGGCTTGGCCAATATCACAAAAGCGCACAATGGACCCATCTTGCGCTTTAATGATAATGGGGTCGTAGAGAGCGGCTTTATCTAATTGCCCATCGACATTGAGCGTGAACTCTTGCTTAGGACTAAATAAAGTACCAACGGGTATTTGTACATTTGCTGTTACAACAGCATGAGCTACATCGTTTAAATCAAGACCTCTAGCTGCTAGTTTCTGTGGATCAACCCTAAGACGAACTGCTTGTGGAGATCCATAGATTAATACTTGTGATACTCCTTCTATTACACTTAATCTTTGAGAAAGAAATGTATAGCTATAATTGTACAGTTCTCCTCTAGTTAAAACAGGGGAGGTAACAATAAAAAATAAAAGAGAGGTAGCGGTAGGGTTGGTTTTTGTATAAATCGGAGCATAGGGGAGATCTTTAGGCAGCTGGGAACTTGCTGCATTAATGGCTGCTTGTACATCAGCTGCAGCAAGATCTATATTTCGATCTAAATCAAATTGCAGAACAATCGTAGCATTTCCTGTATAGCTAGTAGAAGAGATCGAAGAGATCGCTTCGATAGTAGTAAATTGCTGCTCTAAGGGAACTACTACATTGTTAGAAATGGTTTCTGGATTTGCTCCAGGATAGTCTACTGTTACTGTAATGGTAGGAAAATCAATATCGGGTAGATCGCTAACAGGGAGTTTAAAATAAGATAAGACTCCGAAAAAGGCTATTGTCAGCATGACAAGGGTCGTCATTACAGGTCGTTTGATAAATAAAGAGGAAGGATTCACAATGCCTCTTTGTTATTTAACCATGTTTGCACAGTGACTTTTTTACCGAGGTAGAGATCGAGAAGTCCTTGTGCAACAACTATATCATTGGTACTAATTCCTGATTCGATACTGGTAGTTCCATTTTCATAGCGTTGACCAATAATAACCGGTGTAGTTTCTACTTCCATTTTCTTGTTGATGGTGTATACGTAATGACCGTTTTGCCCAACGCCTATTGCTTGTGAGGGAAGAATTAGAGATTCTTTTTCCTCTAATACAAGTCTTATATCTACAAAATGCCCAGGCCACAGCAAATGATCGTGATTATCTAATATTCCTTCTAATAAGACGGCTCCTGTTGCGGTATTAATTTGGTTGTCAATGAGTGTTAAGTGTCCCTCAAAGCGCGCAGTGTGATCTAAAGTAGGAAAGATGTATAACTTCAAAAAGGACTCTTGAGAGTATTTTTGAATAATAAATAAATCGGTTTCAGGAACAGAAAAATCTACTAAAATGGGATCTATCTGATTAAGTAGAGTGAGCGTAGTGTCTTGATTTGTATCGATATAATTGCCTGGTTTGAACTGTAATTTGCCTGTAATTGCATCGATAGGAGAGTGAATATAACAATACTTTAAATTAATTTTAGCATTTTCTAAATCTGCAATAGATTGCCCTACAACCGCTTTTTGTTCTAAGAAATTAGCCATATATTGGTCATAATTTAGCTGTGAGATATAATCTTGTTCTGCTAGCTTTGCATATCTTTGCAGCGTATCTTCTGCTAATTTTAGCTGTGTGAACGTCTGGAAATACTCTGCTTTTGCTTTATCTAGTGAAGCTTGATAAGGTCTTGGATCAATAACAAGCAATAGATCTCCTTTCTGCACAAATTGCCCTTCCATAAAATATTGTCCAACCAGAATACCAGAGACCTGAGCGTGAACCTGAATGCTAGACTTTGCTGTAATTGTTCCCACATAATCTTTATACACTTCCACCGTTTGTTTCAAAGCGCGTGTTGCAACCACTTCATGCGGTTTAATGATTTGAGGTTTTTTTTGGCAACTACATAATAGAGAGCAAAAAAGAAGAAGTTTAATCCAGTTCATTAGCAAAAATCTCCTGAGAATAGATAGTAGTTGGGGAAATCAATCCTGTAGCATAACTTAAATTAGCTAAGGCAAGGTACCAATCTTGCATAGCCTGTGCTTTTTGAGCTCTCGCATCGATAAGAGATGTTTGAGCAGATATGAGATCAAGGATAGTCTGAGTACCTTGTTGATAACCGCTTAAAGCAACCGCATATTGTTCTTCTGCAGCAGATAAAAATTCTGCGGCCCAATTCAATGTTTCAAAGACGGTGTGAATATTAGAATGAGCAACAGTAATTTCTTTCATAGCATTTAACTGCAGACTTTTGAGTGTTTCTTCTGCAACTACTACATTAGATTCAGCTTGTTTAATCGCATTGCGGTAGTAAAAGCCAGAAAAAATAGGCATGCTTACGTTAAATGTACTAACAAAATTGTATTTATCATGAGTGACATTGCCATCAAAGGAAAAGTAGGTTTTACCTATTTCAAACTGATAATTCAATTGGGGCAAAACTTGCCGTTTAGTCATTTTGACCATTTGCTCTTGGGAACGAAGAGCACTTTCAGCAGACAATAGATCAGCTCTATTTTGTATACCAATGCTAATTAAGGTCTCTAGTGGTAATATAAGGTCATTTTTTGGTAATTCTTGAGGCAATTCTTGTGTTTTTAAAGACATATAAGAAGGAAGGCCTAGATCATTTAGCAGAGTTGCAAAAGCTAATTCTAGTTCTTGCTTTTGTGCAGCCCAGTTTGTTTTCTGAGAAAGCAGCTGTGTCTTGGCTTGTAGAAAATCAGATAAAGGACGCACCCCTGAGTGAAGCCCTTGTTCTGTAGCATCTAAAGTAAGCTCTGCATTAAGCACATTTGCAATATTTGCTTGCAGTAATTCTTTTTGATACAAATAGCTATAAAAATCTGTAATAACGGTTTTTAATAAAGATTGAATGCTATCATTATATTGAAATTGTGCTTGCTCTAATGAATAGCGAGCTGCTTCTACGTTTGCTTTTTGTGTACCAAAATCGAATAGTAAATAGGATAAAGAGAGCATAGGACCCCAAGTCCCAAAATAAATATCAGTAGCGCCCCTTCCTGACTGAAGGGCGCCAGGGGATTGTGTCGCTCCAAAAATGGATTGAGGAGTTATTATGGAAGTTGCCTCAATTTCGGGTTGTCTTGCGCGTATGGCTTGAAAAGATCCCGTTATATTAGGAAAAAAAACACTTTGTTTTTGGCCATAAGCTGCTGCAGAGACAAGTGCTTTTGCCCAGCTAGATCTTGTTGCAGGGTTGTTTTTTAAAGCGATAGCGATTAATTCAGCAAGCTCATAAGGTTCTTTTTTTTCTAGAAGCTCTGCAGGGTATTGCTCTAAAATACAAGGGTTGACTTCGCGGCAAGGAGGTGTAAAACAAGCATAGCTGTACGGATCTATTACAGCGCGGTTAAAATAACAACCCGCGCATGCACATAACACAAAAAGACTTTGCAGCAGTATTTGCCAACTCATGACTGATAAAAATAGAGAGTAAAATCTCTTATGCTTTTTATCCGCAGTATAGTTACTTTAGCTTTTTGGTCAAAATTTCATTTATATGTTTCTCTAATAGAATAAAGATGAGTTAGAACATAAAAGATGCAATTCCTCTGTGGTTTAAATTTACAGGAAGTTTTTCCATATTAAAGAACAACGCTTAAGAAAAATAATGCATTGAAAGCAAAATGAATAGATTGCTAAAACCAGCTTATTGTACAATAGATAACTGGTAACATGATTTAAGGGTAAAGTATGACGCTTTTCAAATATTTAGATCCAAAAAACGATATAGCCTTTAAGAAAATATTCGGCACAGAAAAAAATAAAGACATCTTGCTGCATTTCTTAAACGATATCCTCAACTTTTCTGAAGATAACCACATTATAGACATAGAGTTCCTATCCCCCATTCTAGCCCCTAAGACCGCTGTTAAAAAACAGAGCATGGTCGATGTCTTGTGTAAAGACAAGAAAGGAGTAAAATACATCATTGAAATGCAAGTGACAAAATCTAGAGGATTTGAAAAACGCGCTCAATACTACGCCTCTCAAGTGTATGGCAATCAAGTCAATATTGGAGATGAGTATCATGAGCTTAAAGAAATCATCTTTATAGCTATTGCTGATTGTATCATTTTCCCCAACAAATCCCATTACAAATCAGATCATGTCATACTCGATAAAGCAACACATGAGCATGATCTTAAAGACTTCTACTTTACCTTTATTGAACTTCCTAAATTTACCAAAAGCAAAGAGGAACTCTCCTCCATAGAAGAAAAATGGTGTTACTTTTTCAAACACGCACATGAAACCACCGAAAAAGAACTACAGAAGCTTATAGGTAGCGACAGCATTATCGAAAAAGCCTATACCGCCCTTAACCATCATTATTGGAATGAGACCGAGCTTGCTATTTATGAAGAATTGAAGCGTATTCACATGGATAATAAAGCAGCTAGGGCACAGGAGCTTTATGAAGATGAGATCAATGTTAAAAATGCTAAAATTGAGGGTGAAGCTATAGGTATTGAAAAAGGTAAAATAGAAGGTAAAGCCGAGGGTAGAATTGAGGGTGAAGCTATAGGTATTGAAAAAGGTAAAATTGAGCTAGCAAAACGTCTATTGCAAAATGGAGTGGGAATTGATGTGATTGCTCAATCATCTGACTTGTCTAAAGAACAAGTAGAGGAATTAAAGAAATACATCTTAGAAGAACCTTCAGCAATTAATTTCTAACTTAAATATTGCAAGAGCTTCTAAAAACTTCGAGCCTCATTTAATCCCTGCATCTTATAACAAGCGTTTTCTAAAATATGATAGGATGTTGCTACATGAAAATAGGTTCTCTTATTATATTCAAGCACCAAAAGAGCCTAGCCGCATTATCATAAAAAGCTGATCTTCTTTTAGATGAGGAATAGCTTCCTGAGCTTTTTTAAGAAAACTTAGATCTTTTTGTAAATGAGAGTCAGGATGACGTATGAAATAGGGATCAATCTTTATGGCATTTAACATAAATTGGCGATCTTTTTTTAGAGCAGGATACTGGTCAAGCTTTGATGAGATACTCGTGCGTTCCTCCTGAGCTTTTGCAATATCTTGATGGGTTGTTTCTATACCAGGAATAGCTGCATAAAGTTTTGCCAGAAAGCCGGAATCATTTTTTAAAGAAGGAGCAAGGCGGCTTATCAAAGAAGAATTATTTGCTGCAGCTACTAGCATAAAAGAGTGATTACTTGTTAGATCAGGGTTATCCTGTATGGCCTGTAATGTCCAATCTGAAGCCTGTTGATTTAAATTACTTGTGCCTATTTTTTGAGTTTTTCCCATTGTAAATTGATGCTGTGTGATGTTAGATCTAGAAGCTAGGTTCTGATGTTGAATTCTCATTGACGAAGAAGAATCAAGTGTTATTCGAGAGGTCATAGCTAATACTCCAGTTTTTAAGATATATTTACTCTGTCTTAATACAAGACAAGTGTTCGAAAAAGAAAAATAGTCAAAATTTAAAGAACAGAGCTTAAGAGAAATAGTGTATTGAAAGCAAAATGAATAGATTGCTAAAACCAGCTTATTGTACAATGGATAACTGGTAACATAAATAGACTTAAGGATAAATTATGGTGCTTTTCAAATATTTAGACCCAAAAAACGATATAGCCTTTAAAAAAATATTCGGAACAGAAAAAAATAAAGACATCCTGCTGCATTTCTTAAATGATATCCTCGGCTTTTCTGGAGATAACAGCATTATAGACATAGATTTCCTATCCCCCATTCTAGCCCCTAAGACCGCTGTTAAAAAACAGAGCATTGTCGATGTCTTATGTAAAGACAAGAAAGGAGTAAAATACATCATTGAAATGCAAGTGACAAAATCTAGAGGATTTGAAAAACGCGCTCAATACTACGCCTCTCAAGTGTATGGCAATCAAGTCAATATTGGAGATGAGTATCAT
>DASZIJ010000044.1:0-3586 GCA_035949155.1 Candidatus Rhabdochlamydia sp.
CTAAACTATGCTCATTTATTTTATGCGGTTTATTCTTATTTTCGTTACTACATACTGGAAAAAAATTTGCTTGAGTTACATCGAGCAATTTTTTTTCAGACGTTATCTGGGCGTCAGCTATCCCTATTAGAACAAGCAGCTGACCTATTTGTTGAAGAATATTTTAATCAGTTGCTTTATCTGCCCTCGGTTGCCCATTTGAAGCTGGCTCAACATTTAGGACATTATACTCTTCTCTTATCAAACTCTCCTGATTTTTTAGTGAAAAAGTTTGCTTTAAAGTTAGGGTTTCATGCCTGGAAAGCAACAGATTATACAGTTGATGCTGAAGGAAAGATATCCGCTGTGGGGTTTGTTCTAGCTGGCAAGCAAAAAGCTTTTTACATGTTAGAAATGGCACAAAAGCTCTGTGTTGACCATAAGAATATCACAGCTTACTCAGATAGCCATCTAGATCTACCTTTTTTAGAAGCTGCAGGAACAGCAATTGGAGTTAATCCCGATCGGGTGCTCAAGAAGATTGCTGGTAAAAATGGATGGGCTATTCTTTGAGAAAGAAAAAAATTGGTTTATTTGGTGGTAGTTTTGATCCTTTTCATTTTGGCCATTTAAATCTGGTGGTGAATTTGCTAGAACACGCTCATCTAGATCAAATTTTCATTTGTCCTGCCAAAAGCACCGCTTTTAAAACCCCTCATACTTCTATAGAACACCGTGTTCATATGCTACAATTAGTCATTGAAGAGATTCCTTCATGCGCTTTGCTGGACTGGGAAATTCAAATGCAGAAACCTTATACAATAGATACGGTCAAAAGATTAAAAGAAAAGGAGGAAATAGACCTCTTTCTTTTGTTAGGGGAAGACCTTTTACCTAACTTACATCTTTGGCATCAAATAGAAGAGCTTTTATATCTTACAACGCCTCTAATAGCCTCACGATTTATCACATCTCAACCCATTGATCTGAAGTTGTCTTCTCAAGCAAAGACCAAAATTGAAAAGGGTTTTATAAAAATTCCTTTAATGGAAATGAGTGGTAAGATAATACGCCAGCGCTTGCAGCAAAGAAAATTTTGTAAACATCTTATGCCTTCAAAGATACTAGACTATATTCAATTAAATCACCTATACTCTTCAAAGCTATGAATACTCAAGAAATTCCCCCCTATCTTCATCTAATTGCTCAGATTATTTTTGATAAAAAGGGCAGTAATATTTTAGCGCTTGATATAAGAGGCATAAGCTCGCTTGCTGACTTTGTCATTATTGCAGAAGGCAATGTAGATAAACATGTAAGTGCTATTGCAAGCACTATCGTTGATGAACTAAAGAAAATAGGTCTCAATCCTTCTTATATAGAAGGCTTGCAGAATGGCGATTGGGCGGTTATCGATTACTTAGATACTATGGTTCATATTTTCGAACCTGGTTTAAGAGAGAGATACCGTTTAGAGGATTTATGGAACAAGGGCTCTATTATAGATTTAAAAATTAATATTGAATCAGATAAACAAGCTTAAACATCCAAAAAATTTTAACTATTCTTTAGTATATATCTCTATTACAGACGTCGCATTTTGTTTCTCAAGTTGCAAAAATTAACTCGTTTTGTATATCCTAACTGCTTATTTTATGGGGAGTTTTTATGGCGAAAAAACGGGTTGTTGTTACAGGAATGGGCCTTGCATCTTGTTTTGGTACCGATGTAGAGACCTTTTATCAACAGCTTCTAGCAGGAAGGAGTGGGGTTATTCCTATTGAAGAATTTCCTTGTCAGGATTACCCAACTAGATTTGCTGCTAGTATTCGCAATTTTGAAGTGGGTGATTATTTAGATAAAAAACAAGCAAGACGAGTTGATCCTTTTATTCGCTATGCAATTGTAGCCGGAAAGAAGGCTCTAGAGCAAGCAAAGCTAACTCCTGAGCTATTATCAGGGTTACACAAACAACGCTGTGGTGTGGTTATAGGTTCTGGTATGGGTGGAATGCATATGTTTTACAACGGCACTCAAACTCTTATAAAAGAAGGATTTAAACGTCTTACTCCCTTTTTTGTTCCTTTCATTATTACCAATATGGCTGGTGCTTTATTAGGAATTGAGCTGGGTTTTATGGGCCCTAATTATTCCATTTCTACAGCTTGTGCGACCGCTAACTATTCTATTCATGCAGCAGCGGAGCATATTTTTCGTGGAGAAGCGGATCTTATGTTATGTGGGGGAACAGAGGCTCCTATTAATCAAATCGGAGTGGGGGGGTTTGTTGCTTGTCATGCTTTATCAAAATATAATGAAGACCCTCAAAAAGCCTCTAGGCCTTGGGATAAGAAAAGAGATGGGTTTGTGATTGGAGAAGGAGCCGGTGTTTTGGTTTTAGAGAGTCTAGAACATGCTTTAGCAAGAAATGCGCCTATTTTATGTGAATATCTAGGTGGTGCTATTAATTGTGATGCCTATCATATGACATCTCCTCGGGAAGATGGATGGGGGGTTCAGCTCTGTATGGAGCAGGCTATTAAAAATTCTGGTATAGCAAAAGAGCAGATTAACTATATCAATGCACATGCAACTTCTACTCAAGTAGGGGACCTATGCGAGGTGCGGGGACTTAAACAAACTTTTGGGCCACATGCTGCAAATATTAAAATAAATGCCACTAAATCGATGATTGGGCATTGTCTTGGTGCAGCAGGAGGAATTGAAGCAATAGCTCTGGTTGAGCAAATGCGTCAAGGGATATTACACCCTACCATTAATTTAGAAGAACCAGAAGAGGAAATACAAGATTTAGATATTGTTGTAAAAGCCACCCCCCATAAAGTAACTGCAGCACTTAGCAATTCTTTTGGTTTTGGTGGGCATAATTCCAGTTTAGTTTTTGCTCCCTATTAAACGATGATAACCTCTTTTGGAATTATCCCTTTTCGCAAATTAAAAGGGAAATGGCAAGTATTGTTGATTCAGCACCTAAATGGAAAACATTGGGGCTTCCCAAAAGGAAGAGCTGAAAAAACAGAAACAGCTCAAGAAGCCGCTATCCGTGAATTAAAAGAAGAGACCGGTTTACGTGTTGAGCAATTTCTTTCCCTAGAGCCTTTTACAGAAAGCTATTATGATCAAGATAAAGCCAAGACTGTTAACTATTTCCCAGCTTTTGTAACAGGGATCTTGAAATGTCAACTAGATGAGATTCTGCAAGCAAAGTGGTTTGATTTAGATGAAGCAATGAAGCAAATCTCCTTTCCAGAATCGCAAAATGTTTTTAAACAAGCAAGGAAGCATCTTGATGGATATATTACATAAATTGGTTTCATGGATAAAGGCACCTAGTCAAGAGAGTATCCAGGTATTTGTGCGTCATTGCCACTATTCGAAGATCAGTGCGCATAAAGAAAGATATCGCTCTTATACTAAAGAGCTTTGCTTAGCTAATTTACTGGGTACAATCGATGATCCTAAGATTGAAATAACTTTTCTGCTCGATGCTTTTCACGTTTCTGAAACCCCACATTTTATTCATGAACAAAAAAGGTTTCCTGTGGTTGAAATGCAAGGAGGAACTGAAACAGCTTCTTTCTTATGG
>DASZIJ010000045.1:0-12061 GCA_035949155.1 Candidatus Rhabdochlamydia sp.
TTAGCTTCTTAGCTTTTTTGTGGCAAAAATCAATTATAGAACCAGCAAAAATAGTTAAAATTGCTGAAGAACAAACAATCTTTATTGCTGCTCTATAGGCAATTGGTTGCATGTTTAACAAGGAAAGAGCTGCTGCGTTAGCCATATGATGACTTAGGTAGATATTCGTATAAGTTAATGGCATTCCTCTTATAAATCCTAAATTACTTTCTAATGAGTCCACCCAAGAAGAAACCAAACGACGACCACTTTTTACACAACTAGAAAAAGAACTTTCTTGTTTTGAGTTATAGCAAAGCTCAAAGGTCGGTTTAATCTTTCTGCTAAGAGCTGCTGTTGTCTTACCAGCAATTCGATAGGCAAAAAAATTAATGCGATGGATCGCTACATAAGTGATTGTGCTAGTAGCTAGATAAATAGCCCCATGCATAGGAGAGATAAAGCCGAAAACCTTTCCTGATAAAAACCCACCTAGTGCATATAAAGCAGTGTTTTTAATAGTATATTTAGAAGGAATAAGTTCTTCCTTACAAAAATCTATAGCGGTATTAATAGCACAATTTATAGTCATATATATCCTTTAGTTTGTCCAATGAAGCTAACAAGCTTATAAAAATTTAACTTAAAAATCACTGGCTAAATTAAAGGATCTTTAGAAAAGTTTTGTGAAGGAAAAAGGCAAGTAATTGATGTATAGAAATTTAAGAATAACTTGCCTTAAGGAATTACTCTCTATCGGAAAAAGAAGAGTAGGAATTTGCTTTGTATTTAGGAAAAAAAGAAAGCCTTTCAGGATCATCAGCAAAGCTAACCTTAAACTCAGAGGGCTTAACAATGCTTTCCCAAATATTAGCTACTTTTAACACAACCGTGTTGTATAAATAGCTGCTGCTTGTACTTATCTTTTGAGCTAACCAAACCATTTGTCTTTTTGTTGCTATACAGCAATTGAAAGCCCCTTGTTTGATCGCTGCTAAAGAAATCCTATTGATTAGATCGCTTCTTGCAAAGCAGGTGCAAGAAACACCTTCTTTTGCTCCTTCCCAAACAGAACCTATTAATTCTAAAATTCTTGTATTTATATTTGCACTCATAAATCCTCTTTTTATATTGTTCTTATTATTAAGAGCTTCTATTATAACAAACAATTGTTAATAAATTATGAAAGATTAAATCAAAACACCTATTAAATTATTTAATAAACTATTTTTTTAATAGATATAATTAACTACAAATAAATGAGTTGTATCCAAAAAATTTATATGATCTCATTTCATCTATATCTTAAAAAAGCCTTGTTTAAGTATGTATACAGATAAATCAAAGGCATTATTTTTACCCCTTTTTTGCCTAATTGAAGGGATTTTATGAAAAAAGAAGAACTATTAAAAAAGATTTCCGAATTAGAGTCAGTCAATGATCAGCTTCAAACAGAACTGCGCTATCTTGATGTTCTACTTAAAGAAATTGGTTTTATTGAAGGACTCAAAACACTTAAATTTGCAGCTAAGGAAATGATTGAACAGGACATTAAAGAAGAGAATTAATTCTTAGGTAGATTTAACCAATAACGGGTGTGACGAAGCTCTCCGGTTTTTACTAGAGCCCCTTTATGAACTAGGTCTGCTAAATCGCGTGTTGCTGTTGCTCTAGAGGTCTTTGCTATCACAATATAATTATCAGCACTCAAACCCCCTTGAAAACCGCTTAAGCCCTCTGCAAACATCCTCAATAAAACCTTTTCCTGACGTGGATTGAGCTCCCCAGAAAGAGCTGTCAACATCTTTGACTTTTCAATCAAAAAGTAAAGAAGGTTCATCGACTGGCTTTGAGCCTGCAAGATCACATCAGCAAAAAATGCAATCCAATGATCTATTTCTAACGTGCGATTACACCTTTCGATAGCTGCATAGTATTCTTTTTTTTGTTTTTCTAATACTTTTGAAACAGCAATTAATATCGGGTGTCCAATGCCTTGAGAAAGAACTTTTTCTACTAAAACCCGACCAATCCTTCCGTTTCCGTCTTCAAAAGGATGTATACTTTCAAAATAAACATGCGCAATGACTGCTTTTCCTAGAATAGATGATACACTTGTAGAATTAAACCAATGAATGAATGCTGCCATTTCATCAGTTACTGATGGGGGAGCTTCAAAAAAAACCTTTGAAGAGCCATATCGATGAGAAACAATCTGCATGGGCTCAACATGAGTGCGGTATTTTCCGCAATCAACAATATTTGATTGATTATTAAACAGTTCGAAATGCCATCTAAAGAGCATTTCTTGCGTCAATGGCTGATTAAAGGATTGATAAACATCGCAAAGAAGTTTAGCCATTCGAGATTCTTTATTGGCCTCTTGGTTGGGAGATGCACGTAAGCTAAAGTGTTGTTTAATCGATGATTGCAAGCTTTCTCTATCAAGAAATTCTCCTTCAATCCTCGAGCTTTCTAAACCCTCCAAACTAAGAATCTCTACGACAAACTGACTGTATTCCTGCTCACCTATATTTTTTAGAAAAGCGCAGGCACTATCTACTTCTAAAAGAAACTGCCTTTCTTTTGGAGCTATTTGGTCTAGCTGATAGCTAAATTGGGGCCAGTCAGGTAATTCCCAGTTCCAGGGCATGAGTTATAGAGCAAGACTCTATAGCTCAACTTTTGGTTTTAATCTAGTAGATGGATCAAGTCTTCTAAAGAAAGGGCTTCTATGTTGCTTAAATCTTCCATCAGGGTTCGGGAGAGCTGTTGTTTATGTTTTTTAAGACGCATGATTTTCTCCTCAATGCTTAAAGCGGTTACGTAGCGTCTAGCAATCACTTGATTAGACCTTCCTAATCTATGGGCTCGATCAATAGCTTGATTCTCTATTGCTGTATTCCACCAAGGGTCATAAAGGAAGACATAGTCAGCCTTGGTCAAATTTAAACCAACTCCCCCTGCTTTTAAACTAATAAAGAAGAGAAGCGTTTGCTCATCTTCTTGAAACTGAGCTACGATTTGCTCCCGATTTTTTGTGCTCCCATCTAAATAGACATACTTCCAATTTCTATTTTGAGCTTCTTTTTTCATCAAATGCAGCATGGAAGTGAATTGACTATAAAAGAGAACCTTTCTTTTTTCTTCTACTACTTCTTCCAGATCGGCCATAACTCTGGAAAATTTCCCGCTGAATTGATAGAGGTCTTGGGCAGCAGGATCTACTAGCAGTGGATGAGCACAAATTTGCCTTAGACGCAAAATAGCTTCTAAGATCTGCATCTGTTGATTGGTCTCTTTTGACCGAAGCTTAATACGAGTGGATTGTAGATATTTTTCATAGATGTCGCGCTGCTCTTCGCTCATTTCCACCCAAATGGTTTGTTCGAGTTTCTCTGGAAGATCAAGCGCTACTTGTTTTTTAGTGCGACGTAAAATAAAAGGCCGAGTGAGCTTTTGTATGCGCTTTAAATAACGACTGTCCACTTGAGATGCAAGCGCTTCTGCTTGGAACTGCTTACGTTCACCTAATAATCCTTTGTTCAGAAAATAAAAAAGCGAAAAGAGATCCTCTAGTCTATTTTCTATGGGCGTTCCTGTAATAGCCACTCGCATCTTTGCTCTCAGTTGGAAACACACTTCAGCTATTTGACTATCTGGGTTCTTAATGACTTGTGCTTCATCTAAAATGATCAGCTGAAAATCTAAAGAGGTAAATAGAGCCTGATCTATACGTAGAATAGCATAGGAAGTAAGAATGACGGAGGGAATAGGAGGAAGGCTTTTCATTCTCTCTTTGCCTATGTGTACATGAATTGAACAGCTAGGGAAAAATCGAGTAAATTCATTTTGCCAATTAAATAATAAAGAGGTAGGAACCACAATCAAACAAGGTTGTTTGAGCTCTAACTGCGAGAGAAAGGCTATTACTTGGATGGTTTTACCCAAACCCATTTCATCGGCTAAAAGCCCTCCTACTTGATTTCTCTCTAGAAAAGAAAGCCAGCTCAAACCTTGATTCTGATAGGTAAATAGTTGTCCTTTGAATTTTTCTCCTAGAACAACTGGTTGAAGAGCATGCTTTAATTGCTTGAAGATCTCTAAAGGACTCTTTTGCTCAGAAAGCAACCCTAACTGTCTAAAGGGAAGATGAACTCCTTCTTGATCAAATTCTAGCTCTGAAAAATCCGCCCATTTCTCTTCTATTTTTTTCAAATCGATAAGACCGACTGTATTAGCAGCCAATTCTACAAAGCAAGATCTACGATTAAAAGCTCCTATTACCTGTTGTAAATTAGCTCTATAGCCTTGATAATCAAACTCTGCGCGTACAAGAAAGGCTTGAGGACGCTCTTCTAATAAAAGGGTTTCTTGGCTTAAACAAACCACTTGCTTATTTTGGTGATCCAATACTTTCCAACCAATTTCGATGAGGAATGTAATACTTTTGGCTACTTTATCCAGGGGACAATAATAAGAAGAATCCCCCACTTTTTTCTTTCTAAAATCGGTTTCTAATAAGTCTTGTTCCCATTGCTTTTCTAGGGTCTTTTTACGCCAAAAGAACTCTTTTTCTTCAAAAGATGCTATTTTTCCCCGTATTCCATAATCAAACCATAGGTTAGCAAATCCCCCATGCTGATCTGTCAAACAAATAAAAGGCAAAGGATCGCTTGAAACTTCTTCCAACCAAGTTATGCCTTCTATTTCTTCTAGAAATTCCTGTAGTTCTTTTCCTTGTAAAATAGCCTCTGGGATTTTTAGCCACTTTAAAGAACCTTCTGTATCTAATAGACGTATAACTCCGATATAGAGAATCCATGTAGGACTCCCCCAAAAAATAGCTGTACAACTGGTTAAAGGCTCTTCTTGCCTACCAAGCTTAAATTTTGCACAGATTTCTACTTGTGTCTTATTCAAGGCTTTTGCTTGAATAAATCCTTCCGCCTTTGTAAAAGGGTCTATGATTACTTTCTGTCCTTTATGGAGTAATCTGCCTGTACTACTTAGCATCTTAAGCAACTCAAAGGCAATTTCTGAAGGGATGGGAAATCGCACACCCTCTTCTACATGGATAGGTGATTTTTTCCATAAAAGATCTAGTGCGTTTTTTTCCAAAAGAGATTTAGCTTGTAACAAAGCTTCTTTTCGATTAGAAATTTTTGGCAGTGTAATAACCATTTGAGGTTTTTGAGAAATATCCAAATGATAAAATAGCTCTGACACAAATATCTCCTTTTAAACTATATTCATAGTTTATGAACCATAAACTCAAGATTTGGAATAAGCAATCCAGCTGGGAAGAAGCAGAGGAAAAGTGGGATCAAGGACAAAAATCCTATCAAAAAACCCATCCATTAAAAACCCTTTCCTCTCTTCCACAAATGCCTGGTATTACCAAAGACACAGCTTGCAATCTTAAATGGAAAAGCGCAAAATATTTACTCACTCGCGATCAAAAAAAAATTTTTTGGCGCTATTTTTTTCGTGCGCCGATAAAACACAGCTATCGTTTTATCTCTTCTTTATTTACAAAATCTTACTCCCGAGATCGAGATCTTTTCTTTTATGGAGTGAAAGATCTTGCCACTTTTGAAAAGCGCTTAGCTTCTCATAAAAACCATCTTTTTGTCATAGGGTTTTCCTATTGTCATAAACCTTTTGAATGTCCTTCAAAACGGTTTTCAGCTGACTGTATTCACGATCCCAACCATCCGGTATGTCGTCAGTGTTTTATTGGTAAAGCGGTAAATGCTCTGCCTGATAAAGCCCATATCATTCCTTTATTCATTCCTACCGTTCACTATATCGGGGAAAAGTGTTTCGAGCTTATTTTCGCCCATCCAGATAAAGAGATCTTCTTCCTAATCACTGCATGTGAGCTAACTCTTACCATGTTTGCAGATTGGGGAAACATGATCGGTATCCAAGGAATAGGCGTACGTCTTGATGGACGCATTTGTAACACCATGAAAGCCTTTGAGCTTTCCGAAGAGGGAATCAAACCAGGCCTTACCGTTGTGCTAGATGGTACGCAGAAACTGATGCTCAGTTTAATTCGCTCTCTCTGGAATACCGACGAAAAGGCTTAGGGCGCATAGCTGCCTGATAAGGTCTTACTCTATGAGCAGACATACAAACATCATTGCAACAGCCTTTGAGTTTTTCTGCGCAAGCAGGGCAACATAAGAAAAGCTCGTTACAATCCATGTTTGCACAATTATAATATGTATCACTGCTTGTTTTGCAATGAATGCACTGACTAATCACTTCATCTACTTTTTCATCTATACAAACAGATAAGCGATCGTCAAATACAAATAACTTTCCCTTCCAATGCGCAGTGCTTTCTTGTTTTCCATAATTAATCACACCGCCATCTAATTGGTAAATCTCGGTAAAACCTTCTTTTTTTAGCAGAGCAGAATACAGTTCACATCGAATACCGCCGGTACAGTACATCATGACCTTTGTCTGGGCAGGGTCATAAAGATTTTTTAATTTTTTCGCGTAAGGGGGGAAATCTCTAAAGTTTTTTAAACAAGGAAGCTCAGCTCCTTCAAAATGACCAAGTTTCCATTCGTATTGATTGCGTACATCAAGCAGCAAAACGTCTTCATCGCGATTTGCCAACATCTCTTTCCATTCTTTAGGAGAAAGATGTGTACCTGTTAATTCCAAATCCACCTCTTCGTCTAAGGCGACAAGCTGCTTGCGGAATTTTATGGAGGTTTTAGGAAATACATGCTCATGGTAAAAATCTATTTTAAAAGAAATTTCTTTAAAACGCACATCCTGTTTGATCCAATCTATGTAGATCTGAGCATCGGTTTTATAACCGCTCATTTGGGCATTAATTCCATTATGAGCAATATAGATCCGACACTTAATATTTTTATTCTCTAGAAATTTTTGATGTCTCTTTACCTCTTCTAAGGGGTCTTCAATGAGAGTAAATATATAGTAAGCTATAATCCAATAATCTTTTTGCATAAGTCTTAAATTCCCTTGTTTAAAGAAGGAGTATAGCGCTGAAAAGCAAACCTGACAATATCATATATTATTTTTTAACAAAATTCAGGAAGAATAAAGATAAAGGTTGGAGCTCCTAGATTTGCTATTTACCGCTAAATGTTATTTTAAGTCTTGTCTATTGCAATAGAACCTATGAATCTTTCTTAAAATTAACCTCTTAGTTTTTCTATCTGCTCTTTAGAAAACCCTGTAAGTCTGACAATCGCATCCATTTTAAAGCCTTCTTTTAATAGATTGACTGCTATTTCTTCTCGACCTTCTTCTCGACCTTTTTTTATGCCTTTCTCTATACCCCTTTCTTCAGCATCATCAAGCTGTTGATCTCTGCGAGCAATTTCATCCATCTCAGCACGTTTCATAGCTTCGTAGGCAAGTAGCTCTTCATTTGTCCAATGGAATTTATTTAACTCAGTGTAGGCTTTCCCAAGGATTTTATCGTCACCTATAATCTTCTGTAAATCCTGTTTTGAAATTGCCATTTTTACCTCTTATAATCGAAAAAGCCTACTGATTTAGAAACTAAATTTTTTGACGGTTTACTAAACGGTTTAAACTGAAAAATGCATAGTTTTTTTTAAAATTGATAGTGGATGCTATCGTTCCATAACTCTGGAATTTTCTTGTACTCCACAGGACCTTTTTTCTTAAAATTAACCTCTTAGTTTTTCTATCTGCTCTTTAGAAAACCCTGTAAGTCTGACAATCGCATCCATTTTAAAGCCTTCTTTTAATAGATTGACTGCTATTTCTTCTCGACCTTCTTCTCGACCTTCTTCTCGACCTTTTTTTATGCCTTTCTCTATACCCCTTTCTTCAGCATCATCAAGCTGTTGATCTCTGCGAGCAATTTCATCCATCTCAGCACGTTTCATAGCTTCTTAGGCAAGTAGCTCTACATTTGTCCAATGGAATTTATTTAACTCAGTGTATGCTTTCCCAAGGATTTTATCGTCACCTATAATCTTCTGCAAATCTTGTTCCGTTGTCTCATGGGCATGTTTGAAAAAATAATACCATTTTTCCTCTAGAGAGGAAATCTCCTCTTTATTTTTATTAAACTTAGGAAGCTCAATGAAAGTATACTTTAAGTCTTCTAAGTCGTTTGTTAGAGTTTTTTCATCTAAGGTTAGATGTTTTGATTTATACTCAGTTTTATTAGAGAAGATAACGCAATTAGCAATGCCTATAAAAATGATTTTTTTAAGGTTATAATACTTATCTCCAACAGTAGCTTGACTGCTGTAAGATTTAGCAGAATAATATTGAGCACGCTTTTCAAAGCCTTTGTGTTTTAATACCTGCATTTCAACAATATACTTTATGCCTTTTTCATCTTCGCATAAAATATCTACAATGCTTGTCTTTTGCTCCTTATTATCAGGAATTTGAAGCGAGCAACAGAACTCTATATTGATAATTTTGTCCTCTTCTAAAAAACCAAGGACATCATTTAAAAAATGAATCAGGATGTCTTTGTTTTTTTCAGTCCCAAAGATCTTCTTAAACGCTATGTCGTTCTTTGGATCCAAATATTTTGAAATTGCCATTTTTACCTCTTGTAATCGAAAAAGCTTACTCATTTAGAAACTAAATTTTTCGACGGTTTACTAAACGGTTAAACTGAAAAATGTATAGTTTTTTTTAAAATTGATAGTTATCGTTCCGTAACTCTAGGTGTTTTAGATTTAAGACTAAATCCCAAAACTTAAGATTTTTCTAAATAAAATTTTATTCATGCTAAGAGTCATTTCTTCTTAACTCTAATAAAAGCAAATCCCCGTCTCATAGAAAAAATAGTATAACAGGTCAACATTCAAACATGCAAGTTGAATTGAAACGGGGAGAACAGGTAAAGGTTGTCTCCATAATTCCTTCCTATTTTCGAGAAAATACGTTTAATAACAAATACAGAGAAAAATGGGTTTTTTTGGGGAATATACGGATTTTGTAGTAATTTCTACATGTTTTGCATAAGGTGAATTTGCAGGAGATTTATCGAGATCTTTTTTTTGATTATAAACTTTTTTATTGAATTTAATATGATTATTTTCTTCTTTAAGGTTTCAAACATAGGATCACCCCTCATATGCTTTTCCGGTTAACAAAAAAAGCTCCATTTACAAAAAATCACGGGTAGATTAGCATACATCTCTTTATATCATTAAAGTAAGAAGTCTTATTAGGAGATATCATGGTTCGATACACCGGCCCAAAAAATCGTGTTGCAAGACGTTTTGGAGCAAATATATTCGGCAAAGCTCGTAATCCGTTACTACATAAGCCAAATCCTCCTGGAATGCATGGAAGTAAAAGAAAGAAAAAGTCTGATTACGGCCTTCAGCTAGAAGAGCAACAAAAGCTAAAAGCTGTTTATGGTATGCTTACCACCACCCAGGTTGTACGCTATTACAAGGAAGCTTCAAAAGCAAAGGGAAATACCCCTGCTGTTTTTATCGAAAGATTAGAGTGCAGATTAGATAATATGGTTTATCGTTTAAAACTAGCACCGACTATTTTCGCAGCTCAACAGTTGGTATCTCATGGGCATGTATTGGTAAATGGTAAGAAAGTAGACCGCAGGTCCTTTTTTGTCCGTCCGGGAATGACAATTTCTATCAAAGAAAAGTCTCAAAAAAATGATAAAATCCAAAACAGCGTAATTAGCTCTGGTGATATCCCTGAGTACCTTTCTTTGGATGCTAGTACTTTTTCAGGACAACTTCTCATCTCTCCTGCAATCGATCAGGTGCCTTTTCCTATCTTGATTAATGTGCCGTTGATTTGTGAGTTCTTAGCACATAATAATTAATTTAATGAGTTAACTATTCCTCTAGTTAACTCATTTTTTTCTTGAGGCGCGTATATGCAGCGTTAGACAGCTCTGTTATTTTATCTTTTGCTTCTCCCTGGATTTTAAGAAAATCATCCATATTGTTAAAATCAATTTTTTTCATTTTGTGATAATTTTCTTCATAAGTCTTATAAAACTCTTCAAAATAATCTTCTTGAGCATATAAAACAGCTAGGTCTTTTAAAAGTTTGTGAGAGTTTATATAACCACCCCAAGCTTTTCTAACATTCTTTAGCAGGCTAGTAAATTCTCTATAATTTTGCTTACGAATAACCGATCTTAAGTCCCTTATAGCAAGCTTGAATTGATCTCCAGACTTGTCAATTGCCTCTAAGAATTCTTTATGACTTATAGGCTCCTCTACATGATTACCCAATAGACTAAAACCCCATTTTCCTAGACGTGCTACATCTTCATTTCTCAAACACTCTCCTTTTAGGATCTGTTCTTTACTTTGCTTTGATGGGGCTTGAGGACGATTAAAAAGATGCAAGGGTCTAAGCAGATCCCCTACATAGGGTTCGGACGAATTATCTATTTTTGATAGCTTTTTGAAGAACTGATATTCTCTTAAATGGCACATATTGGGCGCTAATTTTATCTCATAAGATATTATTGCCATCACACCTTTTTCTATCTCATCCTGGGTAGGAAAATATAACATCCTCTTGTTTATACCAGCCTCATGCCATTTTTTTTCTATTTGCACTAGTTCCTGGAAAGCTTTTTCTTCTGGAGTTTTTAAAAAATATTTTATGATATTGTAAACCATCTTGATCAAGGAATGAAAAAAACTGAAGTTGGGCTGTTCTTTATAGACAGGCTGTTTTTTATAAAAAATATTCCCATCTACTGAAAAATCAGGATCAAATCCTAAATCATAGAAACCTGTCTGAGTTACTTTTATTTTCTCAAGATTAACATGTTTATTAAAAAAATTATTTGATTTAGTTTTTTCTGGATTATCCAATGTAACCTTTTCTGGAATCTGGTTAGAAGATTCTAAAATAATTTTTGTCATACTCTTACTCTTTTTTATTTAAATGATTATTTAATCTTAATTAACAATTATTATACATTATAATTGTTAATTAATTATTAATTTAGCTTTGATATAACCTATATTTAATAAAACCTCAATTAACCGATCTTTCTAAATACCCATTTAGAGTCATTTAAGGATAGATTTGACAAGTAATTATTTGTAATTGATTTAAGAAATAAAGTCTGCCTATGCCACTCTACTTCCCAGAGTCTAGGGACTTCAATTCCTTAATGAGTCGGCCAAGCTTAAGAAAAAACTCCGCTGCTAGACTAGCTCGCCCATCCTTAGGTAAACGATTTTCAGGCAGTTGATCTATGTGCCCCAACCATGGCTTATAGTCTTTGTATAGCTTTTTTATTTTTCTTATTACCTCTTGAGCAAGCATAGTTTCTGGTATCTCTCTACCTTCTACTATTTTTTGATCATCATAGATAGCCAGCGCAATGTTTCCCAGGATAGGCATACACGCAATCAAACATCGAGACAAATTTTTATGATAAACATGAGAAGTATAGCTATTTACAAAGTCTTTCTTGCTTGTAAGAGAGAGAATGCACTTTTGAAAAATACAACATATATTCGTTAAGCTGCTAACCCCTGGAACATAATCAGAACACTTGTCTATTGCAATAATTAAATTATTTAAACAAACTAGATTAATATTCATAATTAAACCTTTTTTAGTATTTATATGCTTATATTATAAATGTCTTGTAATAATATTTAATTAATTTGATTTAAAATTTCCTTAGGGGATATAAAGACCCTCTAGACATTTAAACCATCTATAAACTAGGATAGACCATATTTTAATCTAATTGGATGTCTAATGTCTAAAATCCCTAGCTCTGAGTTATTAATCGGTGCTCATACCTCAGCCCAAGGCGGAGCTCAAAATGCTATCTGGATGGGGCAGGACATCGGTGCTACTACCGTACAATTTTTTACCAGTAATCAAAAACGCTGGTCAGGTAAAGAAATCACTCAAGAGCAAGTAGAGCTTTTTCAAGAAGCTGTGAAAGCTACCGGTCTTTGCCAATTGATGAGTCACGATAGTTATTTGATTAATCTAGGCTCTTCTAACCCATCTGTTTTACATAAAAGCCAGAAGGCTTTTGAAGAAGAGTTAATCCGTTGTCAAAAACTGG
>DASZIJ010000046.1:0-36793 GCA_035949155.1 Candidatus Rhabdochlamydia sp.
CGCGCCCAGGCTTGGTTATTGGAAAAAAAGCCGCAGAAATCGATATCTTAAAACAAGAGCTCAGAGAGTTAACAGGAAAAGAGATTTGGATTGAAGTTGAAGAAATTAAAAGACCAGATCTAGAAGCCCAGCTCGTAGCTGAAAATGTAGCTAGGCAGTTAGAGCGCCGAATCCCTTTTAGAAGAATTATGAAAAAAGCTATGCAAGCTACTATGGATGCAGGAGCCATTGGAGTTAAAGTGCAAATTTCAGGACGTATTGGTGGTGCTGAAATCGCTCGTGTGGAGTGGTATATATTAGGAAGCGTTCCTTTGCACACATTGCGAGCCGATATTGATTATGCAACAGCCAGGGCGGAAACCACTTATGGTTCTATTGGGATCAAAGTATGCATTAATAAAGGCGAAGACGAGATAAATCGATCAAAAGTAGTAGGAGGCTAACATGGCCCTAATGCCTGTTCGTACAAAGCATAGAAAAACTCAAAAAGGAAGTCGTTCCGGCTTAAGTAAAAGCGGTAATTTTGTAGAATTTGGTGAGTTTGGAATGAAAGTTCTCGAAAGAGGTGACATAAAAGCGAATCAAATTGAAGCTTGTAGAGTTGCCATCAATCGACACTTTCAACGCCGTGGCCAGGTTTGGATTCGAATTTTTCCGCATAAGCCTGTGACTAGAAAGCCAGCTGAGACTCGTATGGGGAAAGGAAAAGGTGCAGTAGACCATTGGGTGGCTGTTGTTCAACCTGGTAGAGTGCTGTTTGAAGTGGCTGGAGTATCCAAAGCGGACGCACAAAATGCATTAAGAAGAGCAGCAGCTAAGCTAGGGCTCCGAACTAGGTTTGTTGAACGAGTAGAACGAGTATAAAATAAGGTTTTACAAATGCCAAAAGCAAAAGAGTTAAGAGATCAATCAAAAGAAGAATTACAAGCTCTTTATACCGATTTATCTAAAGAGATTTTTGAGTTGCGCAATGAGTTAAAGACAACACGTAAATTGGACAAACCTCATTTAATCCAATTAAAAAGAAGAGATAGAGCAAGGGTCTTGACAGTCCTTCGAGAGAAAACGGCGTAAACGAAAGGTAAAGAATGGAAAAAACAGATCAAGAGCTTAACACAAAGCGTAAGATTAGAGAAGGTATAGTTGTTTCTAACAAAATGCAAAAGACCGTTAAGGTTCGTGTAGATCGTACATTTAAGCACCCTGATTTTAATAAGGTGATTACACGTGGTACAACCTATTACGCTCATGTTGAAGAAGGAGCGATTGAGATCGGAAAGCTTGTAAAAATTGTTGAAACGCGTCCTCTTTCAAAAACGAAAAGATGGCGTGTAGTGCAAGTTCTTTGAATTAAGAAACAGATGCATAAATTACTAGGAATACAAAGGCCATGATTCAAGAAGAAACCGAACTAGAAGTAGCAGATAACACCGGTGCTAAGCGTGTGCGTTGTTTTAGAATTATAAAAAAAGGTTCTAAACGTCCTCGAGCTAGTGTAGGCGATGTAATTATTTGCGCTGTAAAAGAAGCTGATCCTAAAGGGACCGTTAAAAAAGGTAAAGTCGTTAAAGCTGTTATTGTTAGAACATGTAGTAGCATTTCTCGTAAAGATGGGAGCCAACTATCCTTTTTTGATAATAGCTGCGTAATTATTGATGATAAGGGAAATCCTCAAGGGACACGTATTTTTGGTCCTATTGCACGTGAAGTGCGTGAAAGAGGCTATATTAAAATTACCTCATTAGCACCAGAAGTGATTTAAGGGAGAATCTATGAGTAAATGGATTAGAAAAGGTGACACTGTTGTTGTAATTTCAGGCAATGACAAAGGAAAGTCAGGTGAAGTGATTTCTCGAAATAAAGAGCGAATCTTAGTGCAAGGAGTAAATATTCGTAAGAAGCATGCTAAGCGTCAAACGAAAGCTCCAGGTGCTGGAATTATTGAAATTGAAACGCCCATTCATATTTCCAATGTCTCTTTATGCAGTAAAGAAAATCAGCCAGTTAAAGTTAAAGTACGCTTTACAGCTGATGGAGCTAAAGAGTTATTTTATTTGGAAGGGGATAAGCAAATTAAATTTCGCCAGGTTAAAAAACATTCATAAGTAGAAGATAAACAATGTCTAGATTACATAAGCGCTATAAAGAAGTTGTAAAAAAAGAACTGCAAAACAAGTTTAAGTATTCCAACTTAATGCTTATCCCTCAGCTAAAGAAAATTGTAATTAGCATGGGAATAGCAGAAGCTTCTAAAGATAAAAATGCGATGCAAGCGTGCGTCAAGGAAATGGCATTGTTATCAGGACAGAAGCCAATTTTGACAAAATCACGTCGAGCAATTGCTAATTTTAAACTACGTGAAGATCAACCAATTGGAATAAAGGTTACTCTTAGAAAAAAGAGAATGTATGATTTCCTTGATCGTTTTTGTCACATTGTTTCTCCTCGTATTCGAGATTTTCGTGGCTTTAATCCTAAATGTGATGGTAGAGGAAGTTATTCTTTAGGAGTCCAAGATCAGCAAATTTTTCCAGAGATTATCTTAGATGAAGTAAAGAGAACGCAAGGAATGAATATCACATTTGTGACGTCCGCAGAAACTGATGAAGAGTGTCTCGAGCTATTAACATCACTTGGACTTCCATTTAAAACAGCAGAATAAAGGTGAGGGAGAGAAAAAATCATGTCATTAAGTGATCCAATTGCAGATTTGCTAACAAGAATTCGTAATGCAAAAAGTGCTCGTCATCGCTTTGTCATTTTCAGACCCAGTAAAGTAAAACTAGCGGTTATAAAAGTATTGCAAGAGAACGGATTTGTTGGTGAGTGTCTTGTCAATGAAGAAAAGAGAGAAGCAAGACTTTTTTTAAAATATGCTAATGGAAGGGAGCCTGTGTTGAAGGGTTTAAAACGCATGTCTTCTCCTTCTGCAAGACAGTACGTTGGTTATCTTGAAATTCCCATTGTTTACGGTGGAATGGGAGTTGCAATTGTGTCTACTTCTAAAGGTATTCGCGATGGTAAAGCCGCTCGAAGAGATCGACTCGGTGGTGAATTATTATGTGTGGTTTGGTAATTTAAGAAGGGGTAATTTATATGTCGCGTCTTGGGAAAATGCCAATCCCACTTGCTGGGAAAAAAATAGATATTAAGATCCAAAATGGGCGAATTGAAGTAAAAGGTCCTAAAGGTGAATTATCCATCCCTGCAATCAAAGGGATTTTGGTAAAAATAGAAAACGATCATTTATTTGTTTTAAAAGATGAGCAAATAAAAGTACACAACAAAGACTATGGTTTAGCTAGAGCTTTGATCAATAATATGATTATAGGTGTAAGTACTGGATTTGAAAAAAGATTAAAGCTAGAAGGTGTTGGATATCGTGCTCAAATTAAAGAAAATATGCTTGATTTGAAAATCGGGCTCTCTCATCTTACAGAGATTTTGATTCCTGAAGGAATTAAGGTAACAGTAGAAAAAGGGGTGTTAATCGTTATTGAAGGGATAAGTAAGTTTCTCGTAGGGCATTTTGCTGCTGAAATACGTGCAGAAAAAAAACCTGAGCCTTATAAAGGTAAGGGGATTCGCTATGAGAAAGAGCATGTGCGCAAAAAGGCTGGTAAAGCAGCAAAGGGAAAAACAGGTTAATTTAAGGTAGAGCTTTTATGTTTAATGAATTGCAAAGTCGAAATACAAAAAGAAAAAGACGAAGTTTGCGTGTCAGGAAACAGGTGCGCGGCTCTAGCGATAAGCCTCGACTTTCTGTATTTAAATCGCTGAAACATATTTGTGCGCAATTAATCGATGACGAAAAGGGGATCACCCTTGTAAGCGCAAGCACATATGCGTCGCTTTTGCGCCAAAAGAATCTGGGCAAAAAAAGCAAGGAAGCTGCGCGGGAAGTGGGTATTTTATTAGCAAATGCTGCTAAGCAAAAAAATATTCAATGCGTTGTATTTGATCGTGGTCATCATAAATATCATGGATTGCTAGCAGAACTTGCTGAAGCTGCACGTCAGTCAGGGTTACAATTTTAAGTTAAGGGATGTAACATGGAACAAAAAAAAAGACGCGCTGAAGAATTCGGAACGGAATTTGAAGACAAAGTTCTGTACGTTAACCGTTGTTGTAAAGCGGTAAAAGGCGGAAAGAAATTTAGTTTTTCTGCACTAGTTCTTTCAGGCGATAAACAAGGTAGAGTTGGTTTTGGTTTTGCTAAAGCAAATGAAGTATCAGATGCTATTCGTAAAGCAACAGAATCTGCTCATAAAAATGTCTTTACATTTGAAATGGAAGGGTCTACGATTCCGCATGAAGTTTTAGTAGATTGGGATGGTTGTACAGTTCTATTAAAACCTGCTCGAGAGGGAACAGGTGTTATTGCAGGTTCAAAAGTTCGTTCTGTGCTAGAGCTTGCCGGAGTAAAAGATGTAGTTGCAAAAATCTATGGGTCGAATAACCCTTTGAATCAAGTGCAAGCAACATTAACTGCTTTAGAAGGCCTTGTAAATCGTCAAAAAAATCTAGTAAATAGAGGTTTAGCATCATGATTACTTTATCGCAATTAGCTAACACTCACAGACCCAAGAAAAAAGTGCAGAGGGTGGGACGAGGAGTTGGTTCGAAAAGAGGAAAGACCTGCGGTCGTGGTAATAAAGGTGATAAGGCTCGCCAAGGTTATAAGCAACGTTTTGGACATGAAGGAGGACAAATTCCTTTATATAAAAAACTGCCTACTAGAGGTTTTACCAATGGGCGCTTTGCATCTTATGTATTTGCAATTAATCTGCAAATGATCGACAAGTTATACCAAGATGGAGAAATAGTTAGCTTAAATACATTGCAAGAGAAAGGGGTTGCACCTCGTAGAGTTCCTGGAGGATTGAAAATCTTATCCAATGGAGAGTTAACTAAAAAAGTGACTATTGAAGCGCGCTCATTTTCTCAAGCAACAGAAGAGAAATTAAAAAAACAAGGCATTTCCTACCAAAAAATAACAAGCTAATGGAACGTTAGATATAAAATGATTGCAAAAATAGCTAAATTGCTTGTTATACCTGATCTTAGAAAAAAGATTTTTTTTACTTTTCTTATGTTAATTGCCTGTCGCATAGGTTCTTATATACCTGTACCAGGCATTAATGGAGAGTTAGCGGTGCAGCTTTTTCGTAGTGCTGCAGGTGGTAGTCAAAATCTCTTTCAACTAATGGATATATTTTCTGGAGGAGCTTTTGCTCACATGACTGTGATTGCTTTGGGAGTTATGCCTTATATATCCTCCTCTATTATTATGCAGTTAGTGATGGCACTTGTTCCTACTATGCAAAGGGAAATCAAGGAAAATCCAGAAAGTGGAAAACGTAAGTTAGGACGCTGGACACGCACGCTTACTTTGTTTCTAGCATTTTTCCAATCAGGTTTATTTGGAAGATATGCTGTGCAATTAAATGCAGGAGCGCCGGGCATTATTGCAAGTGAAGTTATGGATGTACAGTTTTTAGGGATTCCTTGGTTGTTTTATATCATTGTCATGACAACTATGACTACTGGAACCATTTTGTTGATGTGGATCGGCGAGCAAATTACAGAAAAAGGGATTGGTAATGGGATTAGTTTAATTATTACCGTTGGGATTCTTTCTTCTCTGCCAAGTACTTTGGGGTCTGTAATACGTCAGCTAAATTTAGATTCTCAAGAGCCAGGTCAGCTTACTTTCTCCTCATTGGTGATTTTATCTATTGTTTTTGTTCTTATTATTATAGGAACTATTTTAATTATTCAGGGCCAGAGAAAAATTCCTCTTCAGTATGCTAGACGAGTTGTAGGAAGACATGAAGTGCAAGGCGGTGGGAACGCATATATTCCTTTGAAAGTAAACTATGCTGGAGTGATCCCTGTAATTTTTGCCTCATCATTGTTAATGTTTCCTGCTACAATTGGGCAATTTATAGGAGCTAATTCTTGGATTGGGAAATGTGCAAATGCTATTTCACCGGGTAGCTGGTTATATATGATTATTTTTGTCATGCTTATTATTTTTTTTACGTATTTTTGGACGGCAACCCAGTTTCATCCCGAGCAAATTGCATCTGATATGAAAAAAAATGGAGCTTTTATTCCTGGGATTAAACAAGGAAGATCCACTCAAGATTACTTAGAATTAACGATGAACAGAATTACGTTTGCAGGAGCTATTTTTCTTTCAATGATTGCAATTTTACCAACGATCATTGGAAAGCTACTACATGTAGATGCAAGTATCACATATTTTTTTGGGGGGACCTCTTTGCTCATCCTCGTAGGTGTTATTTTAGACACTTCTAAGCAAATAGAATCTCACTTATTAATGAAGCGCTATGAAGGATTTATGAAGAGAAGTCGGCTAAGAGGAAGATAGAAGTTTTTTTAGTCGAATGAAGGTAACAGGTCATATTGTTAATAAATAAAAGATCTGATAAAATGTCTCGGATAATTGTTAAAAAAAGGAATTTGTTTCATGCCTAGAGTAATTGGAGTCGATATCCCAGATGGGAAGCGACTAGAAATTAGCTTCACATATATTTATGGTATTGGTCGTTCGGAGTCAAAAAAACTTTGTACGAAGCTAGGATTGGATCCTAATATGAGAGCGGGTAAATTGACACAAGATGACATTGCAAAGGCTAATGTTGAATTGCAAGCTAATTATATAGTTGAAGGGGATCTTCGTCGCCAAGTCCAAGGAAATATTAAAAGATTGATTAGTATTCATTGCTATCGAGGAATGCGTCATCGTTTAGGCCTTCCTGTTCGTGGCCAGCGTACACGCTCTAATGCGCGTACTAGAAAAGGGAAAAGAAAAACAGTAGCGAACAAAAAGAAATAGAGGAGATTGAACTTTGGCTAAACAAGATACCCGTAAGACAATGGTTAAAAAACCAACCATTATTAAAAATAAAAAAAAGACGCATCGCAATGTTTCGTCAGGTATTGCTCATGTTTCAGCAACCTTTAGTAATACAATTATTTCTATCACCGATTTAGCGGGTAATACAATTACTGCTTCTTCTGCTGGTAGCGTTGGATATACAGGTTCTCGTAAATCATCTGCTTTTGCAGCAAATATGGCAGCAGAAGATGCTGCAAAGCGAGCAATTACAATTAGCGGGATGAAAGAAGTGGAAGTAAACCTTTCTGGGCCTGGTACAGGAAGAGAGTCTGCTGTAAAGGGGTTGCGCGGCGGTGGATTAGAAGTTACGTTTATTAGGGATGTAACCCCTATATCTCACAATGGATGTCGTGCCCCTAAAAGACGAAGGGTGTAACTCGTTTTTTGCTATAAAAATATAAATAATACGGATTTTTAATCGGTATTTAAAAAGAATTAGAAATTTTTCAGGAGTTTGATCATGGCCATTAAATATGGCAAATTTGAGTTGCCGTCAAAGATTAAGCTTGATGAAGCGAGCCGTTCTAAGACATTTGCTCGTTTTATTGCAGAGCCGTTTGAGAGAGGTTTTGGACACACTGTTGGGAATGCTTTGCGGAGAATCATGCTCAGCTCCTTAGAGGCTCCTGCTATTATTTCCGTGCGTATCGAAGATGTTCCTCATGAGTATATGGCGATTGATGGTGTAATAGAAGATATGACAACAATCGTATTGAATTTAAAAAACGCTCTTCTACGCAAATTACCAACAGATGAAGAACTAGAATCTCGTGAATTAAAGCAGATTTCCAAAATGCTGGATATCACACCAGAAATGCTTGAGAAAAACAATGGTCAATATGCAGTAACCCTACATGATTTGTTGGGGGAGTCTGAGTTTGATATATTCAATCCAGATCTAGTGCTTTTTACAGTCACTAAACCAATGATGCGTAGAGTTGACTTAAAAGTAGCAATTGGTCGAGGATATGTGCCTGCTGAAAGGCATCCGATACAAGAAAATGTAATAGATGAAATTTTACTGGATTCTGCTTTTTCTCCTGTGAGATTGGTGAATTACTTTGTAGAAAATACGCGTGTAGGTCAAGACACAGACTTTGATCGTTTAATTTTAGAAGTCACTACAGACGGGCGTATTTCTCCTGAAGAAGCACTTACTTTTGCAACGCAAATTGGGATTTTACATTTTGAAGTTTTTGATGAATTGAATGTAGATATCTTAAGCTTCGATCAGGGAGAAATTAAACTTAACACAGATAAAGATGCTCTGATGGCTAAGCTTGCATTAAAAATTAATGAAATTGAGCTTTCTGTACGCTCAAGTAATTGTCTTTCTTTGGCTTGTATTGATACAATTGCAGAGCTGGTTGTCATGCCAGAACCTGAACTTTTAAGATTTAGAAATTTTGGAAAGAAATCTCTAAATGAAATTAAAGATAAATTAAAAGGAATGGGCCTTTGGCTAGGAATGACTAAAGAAGATCTTGGTATGGATCTTCATAAAGATAATGTCAAAGAAGTTGTACAGGAATACTTAAGTAAAAAGGCAGGGCATCAAACATGAGACATCGCAAACACACCTTTAAAATTGGGCGAACTGCAAGTCATCGCCGCTGTATGATTGCTAATATGGTTAAGTCTTTAATCGTACATGGTCGGATTAGAACAACAGAGCGCAAAGCCTCAGAGCTTAAAAGGCATGCAGATCACGTTGTGGCTTTGGCTAAATCAAATGATAATGCTCTTGCTAATAAACGTAAGATCATTGGAGACTTAATGATTCGTTATAATTCATTAACCACTAAAGAAGCAAGAGCTGCTAAAGTAGGAGATACTTCCTCTTATAACACAGACCGCAGAGTAATGGGCAAACTTGATGAACTTGCAAAAAGATTTGCTAATCGAAATGGTGGATTTACACGCGTTATAAAAAAAGGGTATCGTGTAGGCGATGGAGCTTCCATCTGTTATATTGAGTACCTTTCCGAATAAATTTATATTATCTAAAAAAGTATCTACTATAGATGCTTTTTTAGGAATTTTTCAAATTTCTAAATATATATCTCTATATTTTCTAAAGAATCTTAAACGGTTTTTTAAGCCTTGTAGATATACAACCTTATGTATTAATCTTGAGGCTGTTTTGATATATAAAGCGAAGACTCGATAAGGAGGAATACATGTCAATTCGAGTTGGTATTAATGGGTTTGGAAGAATTGGTCGTCTTATACTAAGGATTATCGGTGAAAAGTATCCAGATATCGATGTTGTTGCAATCAATGATCTTGTCCCATCCGAAGATCTAGCTTATTTGTTAAAGTATGATTCTGTACATCACACATTTCCTCATTCTATTACAGCAAGTGACAAACACATAACTGTAAACAAAAAAAAGATTTTAGTTTTTTCTGAGAGAGATCCTGAAGATATCCCTTGGAAAGATTTAAAAGTGGATTACGTTATTGAATCAACTGGTCATTTTACCGATTTAGAGTCGGCAAATAAACATAGAAAAGCTGGTGCTAAAAGAGTTATTATTTCTGCCCCTGCAAAAGGAGAAGTTCCTACTTTTGTAATGGGAGTTAATCAAGAAAATTATAATCCGAGCAAGGATTTTATTGTTTCTAATGCTTCTTGTACAACGAACTGCTTAGCTCCTCTAGTCAAAATACTACTTGATCATTTTGGGATAGAAGAAGGTCTAATGACTACTGTGCATGCTATGACAGCTACACAACATACAGTAGATAGCCCTTCTAGAAAAGATCGACGAGGGGGACGGGCTGCAAGTATAAATATTATACCTTCCTCTACGGGTGCAGCAAAAGCAGTGGCGCTTTGTTTGCCCAAAGTAAAAGGTAAGTTAACAGGCATGGCATTACGTGTTCCTGTAATTGATGTTTCTGTTGTCGATCTTACAGTAAGGCTTAGTAAAGCTACATCATATGAAGAAATCTGTGCTGTTATTCAAAAAGAAGTAAGGGGCCCTATGAAGGGATTTGTTACCTATTGTGATGAAGAGGTTGTTTCTTCTGACTTTATCGGTCACCCCTCTTCTTGTATTTTTGATAAACGTGCAGGAATAGGATTAAATCCTTATTTTTATAAATTCATTGCTTGGTATGATAATGAAATGGGATACTCACATCGAGTCGTAGATTTGGTGAGATATATGGTATCCAAAGAAACCTTAAGCTAATAACCGTGGAATAAGATACGTGCATTTTACTCGAGAACCAACGATTGAAACAATTATTTCTCCTAGAGAAGAGGGGTATAAACTCCTCGTACGTAATACTAAAGGAGAAAAGGCAGAGGAATATTACGTTGATGCAGTGGAAGTTGTCTCTTTTGGTCGGGCTTTCTTTTTCCGTTCTTTAGAAAAGCCTAAAGCATTTTTAGTGCCCACAGGAGATTATGAGATTTTAGAAGTACGCGAAGCGCGAATTGCATTGAAAAATGTAAGCCACGAGCGTTCCATTAAAATCGGGGGAGGTCGTGAAAATGCACGCGCTCCCGCTAAAGAAATTCCAGCTCCTGAAAAAGAGTTAACGCCTGTAGTAGAACAATCCTCTGCCTTAGAAACTGTTGAATCTACAACAGAAGAAGTGCGTACGGATAAGCGTCGAGATCGTCATCGTCGCCGTCGCCGTCGTCATATTGATGAGCAACAAGAACAACGATCTCGCAGAACAGATAATTCTGAAAAAGAATCCAATGAGTCAAAGGAGGAGCAAAAAGGAACAGATGAAGAAAAGATTTCATCCCCTATGCTTATTCCTCCTCCTCCGATACTTATTTCAGAAACTCTGCTTAGTCGTTATAAAGATAAAGACTTAGGGCAATCTCTTTTAGAAAAAAAAGAAGAGATTATCACTCACGAAGAAATTCTTGAGCAACAAATAGAACCAAAAGTAGAAGAAAAAAAAGAAGAAGAGAATATAGACAAAGATCCAGGTTCAGAAGGAACTGCTTTTAGTCGCTCTATTCTTAATCCTCCTGCTTTTACAGAAAATATCAACACTGATTTTTTATTCTAGATGTAAGGCTCTTAAAAATTTAAGAGCCTTTTTTCTTGCTTTTTTTTTAAATACTTCAGTAGAATTATAAGCTTCATCTCTTGCTCGGATGGTGGAATGGTAGACACTGGGGACTTAAAATCCCCTGCTCGCAAGGGCGTGCAGGTTCGACTCCTGTTCCGAGCAACCTTAAATGGAAGCAAGAGGTACGAAATGGGCATTATTTTTCCAGGCAAGAGGATAAGGAACGCATCTTTGCAGAATTTATTGATAAGTATCTCGAAAACGAGCTACCGAAGAAGCCCAAAAGTTTAAAAGCCTGAGTTTTTGGTTTTTCTCTTTGGTTTTAAAATAGATAGGTATTCATCGTGCCATCTTAAGTTATGCATTTTGTAATAGTTTGAACCAATGAGAAAAATCTAGATGGAAAGATATTAGGTTCTAAGTGAGTTAGAACTAGACAAATCATTTTTTATCAGTATTTTAGATTGGGGTTCTTATGATAAAAACCCAAAACTCAGATTAGTAGAGGAATTAACCATGCACTTCAAAACTCAAGGCAATTGTGTTGGCTGCAAAGAAAAATATGCTCCAGGCAAGGGAAAGACGCATTTACTCAAGTGCGCAGATGCTCTACGATTCTTGCGCTCTCAAGCAAAGTTGGAAGAAGGATATCTCGTTCGTGCTTCTTGGGCTGAGCAGCCGAATATGTATTGGATGTTGGTTGCTATCCCCAAAAGCTTTACACTTGGTGATCTGGATCAATTTTTAAGAGATGCCTGGCTTGAGTGCTGTGGCCACCTCAGCGAGTTTACAATTTCAGGTCGACGCTACATGTCGCACACCGAGTCAGGAAATCCCAGCCAATCAATGAAGAAGCAAGTCAGCCAAGTCTTCTCCCCTGGTTTAGAATTTGAGTATGTGTATGACATGGGCTCTTCTACAGATTTGGTATTACAGGTTCTAGAGACGATTGAAGCCTGCCCTCAAAAGAAAGTAACTCTGCTCATGCAAAATGATCCTCCTCCATTCTCGTGTGAAATTTGTAAGAAGCAAGCTCAGGTCATTTGCTCTCTATGCGGAGACACAACCTGTAGCCATTGTAGCAAACGGCATTCTTGTGCAAAGCAAGAAGAAGACACTTATATGCTGATGCCTCTTGTCAATTCTCCAAGAACAGGGGTATGTGGTTATGAAGGTAAAACCTAAAAGGTGAAATATGCCATTAGATGAATAAAAACCTATAGCATCAGAAAACAGGCTTGTTGTCTTTGAAGATAAGCATATTCGCCGCATCTTCCATAACGGTGAATGGTATTTTTCGATTATGAACATCATTGACCTCAATTTTGGGTTTTCTAGCAAGCAATTAGCTCCAATCTTTCCTGATCAGGCATCCTAATACGAGGTTTTTTAGGTTGCTTTATATAAGCTGCAATTCTACAAAGAGTATTAACCAAAAAATTGCTTAACTGATCTTTTGCCTTGTGTGCTCAATCTGAATTTGCAAAAATAGGAAAACTAGGATGGTTCTTTGGAGTTAAATTACATTTCATCATTAATGAAGTAGGAGAAATTCTCGCTTTTCCATGAACTCCTGGAGATGCGTCAGATGTTTCTGTAGCTGAAATTTTGTTACAGGGGATCACTGGAAATCTCTATGGAGATAAAGGGTATATCTCAGAGAAATTAGGAAAAAAGTTCATGGATAGAGGCTTGCAATTATTCACAAATTTGCGATCTAAAGGAAAAATAAGTTCATGAATCTCAGAGATAAAGTACTTCTTCGTAAGAGAGTTATTATGGAAACTGTAAATGACCAACTTAAAAATATATCTCAGATTGAACATACAAGACAAAAGATCAGTTAAGCAATTTTTTGGTTAATACTCTTTGTGGAATTGCAGCTTATATGAGGCAACCTAAAAAACCTCGTATTAGGATGCCTGATCAGGAAAGTTTAGAGCTAATTGCTTGCTAGAAAACCCAAAACTGAGGTTAAGAGACTTTAGAAGAAAGGCGACTAAATCGAATCGTCCAAATTCCACCCAGACAAACCAAAAAGATCCCAAACCAACCCATCCAATCAGGAATTTTGCCATATAAAGCCCATTCAAAAATACCTGAATAAATAACTGCAGCATAACAAAAGGGTCCTAATAAAGAGGGTTTTTCATGATGAAAAGCCCTAACTAAACACCATTGCCCAGCAGCAGAAAATATCCCGATAAATACCATTTGAACCCACTCTAAAAAATTCGGTGTCTTCCACCAATAAATGCTTAGAGGTAAACAGAGCAAGGAGGAGAAAAGAAAATAATAAAACAGCACTGTGTGGTTTCTATCAGTATACGATAAACGTCTAAGAGCAATCATGGCAATGCTTAGAGTAACACCAGATCCCAAACCATACAAAGCCCCTGGATTGATGATTTCTTTGCCTGGCTTCAAGATGAAAAGAATACCAAGAAATCCACACACAATTCCAGGCCACAATTTGTGATTAATAGGAATTTTTAACCAAATCCAAGCTACAAACGGGACTAAAAGAGGAGCTGTATTATTTAAAAGGACCGCATCAACAAGAGAAGTTCTCTGAACAGCAAGGAATAAAAAAGAAAAAGAGAGCAATCCTGCTAGAGATCGGACAATAATAAGGCCCATATGCTCGGTGTAAAGAGTTCTCCATCCGTGCTTAAAAACCCAAGGAAGCACTGTTATCCAACTGATGAAATTTTGAAAGAAAATAATCACGGGAAGAGAAATATGGCTGCTTGCAAAACGAGAAAGAGTCGCCATAGCAGTAATAAAGAACCAGGCGACAAGAATGTACCCAATTCCATATTTCAAATGCTGGTTTGAAGGTCCTAATTCCGTTAAGGGTTGATCTTTTTGCATATTCCAAACTTCTACTATTTCTTTTGATTTAAAGGAAATGGCTTTTAATGAAAATAAGCATTTAACTCAGGAAAAAAGGTGTCCTTCAATACTGTTTTGGAAGCTTTTTTTTAAAGATCTGAAGAGATTAAGCTTCCTACATTCTTAGAGTCTAAAATCAACTTTGGTTTAGCATTTCTGAGTCTCTTCTTAACATTTTTGATATGTTCTGCAGGAAGAATATTTTCGGGCAGAGTGCCACCAATTTTAGCAATAGCTGCACGGACCTCTTTTCCTACAGCTTCATGAGTCTCTATGGCATCTCTTTGATCTTTGATATTTTCTCTTTTAAGTTTTTCTCTGGTTTGTGACATGCGAAATTGATTAGCAATCAACTCTGTGGTTCCCATGCGATCCATTAATTGTTCTTTTGGTGGAATCCCTTTACGAGCTTTAATTGCATCAGAGCTAAGCCCTCCATAAAGCCCTTTGTAGCCAGCATCATGAAAAATACCAAACATTTTATCTTGCACTCCTGCATCGCGCGCAGCTCCAGATAAAGCTTTGAATTCTTCTGAAGCTTGTTTACGTGATTCTAAACGTTCGAGATCAGCAGCAGCAGCATCGGAGAGTTCTTGCCTCCTGGTTTGAATAGCGAAATATTTTTGAGCATGAGCAATTTCTGCCTTTCTGGGATCTCCATTTTGGGCAATCAGATAGCAAGCAAAACGAGAAAGATGATAATCATCAATGATTTGAGTGCGTCCTCTTCCATTTGTTATTGGGTTGCCGGCTCTGGCAAAGTGATGCTTTGGATCATTCCCTGATTGTTTGCACGATTCTTCAGCTTTTTTAATGGCATTTTCAAAGCGCCTCCACTGAGAATATCCTAGAAGAGATTGGAGTTCTCTAGCACTCCAATATTCAATTCCATGTTGATTGATCTTTTTAAATTCTTCAAAGGATAGACCTCTCGAAGTTAATGAACTGCTTTTTTCTTTTTGCATGTATGTCCTAAAAAAATCTATAAAAACTATATTAAATTATAAAAGAAATAGAATTTAAAGAACAACTTTTAGGCGACTCTAAGAGTTCTACTTCAAGAACATTTTATGAAATCTGATGAGCTATTTTCTTTCAGTATCCAAGAGATGCAAAGCATAGTAAGCATCTCTTTTTTTATTATAGATTTTTTATATTCATTAAATATATATATTCAATTATAATTAAATAATAGTTTTATTTGTTAATATTAAATAATATTTTTTAATTTAGGATTATAATATGTCTATAAGAATTTCAAATGAATTTAATAATGATGGAGTACTAAATACTTCTAGTAGGAGATTTTGGACTTTAAATAGATGGTCTAAAAACAGATTTTCCTTAAGTTTTAAAAATATTGTAACTCAGAAAACTGAATCTATTTTAACCACAGGTACTCTTGAACGATCTTTCAGTAATACAGAAAAATATCCTCCATCTAGAAATTGTCAGACCTTGGAAAGAGGAAGAATAGAAAGATGTGGGGAATCATTAGGTAATGCGGAATCTGCTCTAGAACAGGCAATAAAAAAATTCTCGGATGATGGAATAAGCAATAAATATGCTAATTTTTCTGCAAAAACCCATTCACAAGAAGATACAAGTTTTGTAAAAACTTTAAGAAGAAATGTGAGCATACGTTTGCTAAATTTAAAAAAACCAGAAGAAATAAATAAGTATTTAGAGAAAGCAAAAAAATATTTTCAAGTGACAAAGTACAAAGAATCTAAAAAACTCTTTGAAAAGTTATTAGGATCGGAACATTTAAAATCAGAAGAAAAGATATCAGAGACTTCTCTTTATTTAGCAGCAATTTACTTGTTAGAAGGGAATGGAGCTGAAGCCAAGAAGTATTTGGAAGGAGTTACGCACCCCTATTTAAAGTTAGTAATGCGCAATCATGCAAAACATCTTATAGATCAGCGTACAAAAAAAGAAAAGCTTAAAGATTCGAAAGAATACAAGGAGATTCCTTTTCCAAGCGCAAGTGCTTATGAAATAGAATGGTCTGGAGATGAAAAAATAGTAGTAGAAAAACTGCTTAAGTCTTTTGAAGGAAATACTCCTAAGGCATGCAGTAAATAAGCCAATAAGTAGCCAAAGATCTGTATCTTTGGCTACTTTTAAAAAATCAAGTGCTCTTAGCTAGCAATGTTCTTTACCATTCTTCTAAAGATCAAGAAGTGAAAAGGAGCTAATACGTACCAATAAACTCGTCCTAGTATCCCTTTTAGGTCGAAAGGTAGCTATTTGGATTAAAAAATCTTTGTTTTCTCTGTTTTCTATTTTGAACTGCAGCCAAGCTTCACCAAGAAGTTTCATGCCTGCATATAAAATGAGATTAGCTCCTTTTTTATCAGCATGTAAGACTTGCCAAAAATCAATGGCATCGCCTACTTGGATTTTTGAAGGGTGTCTTCTACCGCGGTTTAAACCTACTCCTCCGCCTTGGATGCGGCATAAAGCATATATCTCATGGCCTTGTTCTAAAAGAGTATTGATCAAACGCTTCCCTACAAATCCAGTAGAGCCAGTAACGAGGGTTTTAGCCATAGATCAATAACTTGTTGGATCGAGTTTTACCTTGCCTTTAAAAATTTTATATACGTAGCTAACATAAAAGATGGATAGGGAAGCACCTGCTAAGGCAACAATAAAGATTGCCCATAGAGTAATAAGCGAAGAAGAACTATTAAAAATGGATAAACTTAAATTTTCAGGATCCTTACTAGAAATAATTAAATCAGGATAAGTCCCTATTGCATAGAGCAGCATTAAACTTAAAATAGCAATACAAGAACCAATAAAAGCCCAACCAAAGCGTTCTTTATACAATTGATAGGGGATGGAGAAAATACCAAACAAACTAATGATTACAAAAAAACCAAGACTTGGATGTTTAAAAATCCGATCCATCATAAAAGGAAAGTATTCATACGTTGCTAATGTTGTCATCAGCCAAAGAACTAGGAATATAATCACTAGTGGATAACTTAATTTTAGCAAATACTTTTGGATATCACCTTCTGTCTTAATTAAAAGATATAAGCATCCGTGAAGTGTAAAAAAGATCAATGTAAAACATGCTATCAAAAATGCATAAAGGTTAAAGAAGTGCAGTTGGTCCCATAAAATGATACCTGTGTGATTTAGTGGCATGCCTTGGATTAAATTACCTAAAATCAAGCCAAGGTCTACGGAGATGAGTAAGCTAGCTAAAAAAAATAACATATCCCAAGTTTTGCGCCAGAGAGAAGATTCTTTTTTACTGCGAAATTCTATAGCTACCGATCTAAACATAAGACCAAAGATCAAGAGCATCATCGGTATATATAGACCAGAGAGCAAGCTAGCAAATACTTTAGGGAACCCCGTTAAAAGAACTCCTGTTGAAATCACAATCCAAACAGAATTTCCATCCCATACGGGACCTATAGCATTTAAAAAAACTCTGCGCTCTTCATCTTTTCTAGCAAAAAGATGTAAGCAACCAACCCCTAAATCAAATCCATCCAATGTTGCATAAGCAATGGCAGAGAAGAGAAAAATAAGAAGAGCAACATGTTGCAAAATAAAAATGCTCATCAGGGTTTATCCTTTAGGTAGAGATCTCGATAGAGATCTTGGTCTTCTGTTAAATTTTGACCATGCTTAATCTTCTTATCAAGTAGGAATAGAAATAAACTTAAGAAGAGTAAATAGATGAAGACAAAGAGAATTAATGAGGTGAGATTTTGTGCAACGGTTATTGTTTCTGAGAAACCCTCACTGGTTTTTAATAGCTTGTGAACAAGCCAAGGCTGTCTTCCCATACAAGAAGAATACCAACCAGCTATATTAGCAAACTGAGGCAGAATAACCGATAGAATTAAAAACCATTGTAGAATAGGAGCTAATATCCACTTTTTTTTCCACCACATATAAAGACCAATTAGAGAAGCCAACATCATCAATCCCCAACAGGTAATCATCAGATGATAAACCTGAAAGACTGGTTGGATCAAAGGCCATTCTTCTCTAGGAAATTCATTTAAACCAGGCACTGCAGGTTTAAAATCACGATAGACCAAAAAGCTGAGCAGCCCAGGAACAGGCAACCCATAAACTTTTTGCTTTTCTACATCTACCCAGCCAAAAGCATAAACTGGAGTATAAGGTTTTGTCTCAAAAACCCCTTCAAAAGCAGCGAGTTTAACAGGGTTATATTTAGCAACGTCTCTTGCTAGAACATCTGCAGAAATGAGTTGTAAAATACCTGTTATAAACGCCATTAAAATCCCTAACTTGAAAGAGCGAATAGCAAACTCATAGTGCCGTTTTTTCATCAGATAGTAAGCAGATATGCTGATGATTAAAAAGGCTCCTGTTAACCAAGCAGAAAAGACGACATGTATAATGTGGTCAATAGCTGTTGGATTAAGCAACATTTGGACCCAGTTAGTCACTTGAGCAACAACAGTTCCATCTGACTGAGTAACTAATTCATAACCTGTAGGATATTGCATCCATGAGTTAGCTGCTACTATCCAGAATGCGCTAAAATGTGCTCCAAAAGATACCAAAATGGTTGATAGAAAATGGATGGTAGAAGAAACCTTTTTCCATCCAAAAAGAAGAAGCCCTAAAAATCCACCTTCTATTAAAAAAGCAAAAAACCCTTCTGCACTTAAGACACTACCGAATACATCTCCTACAAAGCGAGAGTATCTAGCCCAGTTGGTTCCTAAACTAAATTGTAAAGGAATCCCTGTTGCTACTCCAAGAGCAAAAGTTAATGCAAAGATTTTTAGCCAGAATTTGGTCATATCTTCCCAAACCTTCATCTTGGTTTTTAGATACATCCCCTCCATAAAAATCAAAGCTAGAGAAAGACCAATGCTCAGTGGTGGATAGATATAGTGAAAGGTCAACGTAAAGGCAAATTGAATACGAGATAGAATTTCTACTGTCATAACTACTCTATAAAAATATTTTTATACTACTTTAGTGAATGATAAATAGCAATTCATTATGACGAAAGCAAGGAAGTGTCCAAGGTGGATCGTATCTTGCCAAAATATAAGGGCCGATAGGAGTATAGCCATGTTGTTCTATGAGTTCTAAAAGCAGATTTGTGTTTTGTGCAGCTTTTTTTTCTGTACAAAATCCTGAAAAAACAAGCGCTGCCATTTTTTGCGTTTCTATCTGTTTTAGAGAGATCCGAGGATCTTTAGGGGAGGGAAGCTCTGAGATCTTGTATTTTGCTGGCATGCTAAAAGCAATTAACCAATTTTTTTTTTCTTCTCTTTGTTCTACAGGAGCCGTCATAGCAATTTTGGTTTTAGTTGCATTTTGCCCAAAAATGTAAGCGGCAAGAAGATTAAAACCCTCTTTGATGGCTTGTTCAAAATCATTTTGAATCGTTGTTTGAGCAATAACACGCGGTTCATATTGCCTGATTTCAAAATTACCCCATTTTTTAAGCACTAGATATTTAGGTCGGTCTTTTTTATTTGCCAAATTTTTCTTCTTCAATATGAAATTTGTGAAAAAAACGGTGAACTACAGGAGCAAAAATAATCGCAATCACCACTAGAAAAACAATCCCGCTAAAAAGAGCATAAGTTCCTGCAAAGATTTTCCCTCCTTTTGTTTCTATGGTTGCTACAGGGCCCATTCCAGATAAGATCATGGCGGCATTCTCATAAGCATCAATCCAACCCATCTTTTCAAAATGATGGTATCCCAACATGCCTCCACCTAAAGAGCCTAAAATAATTAAAAAGCCCATAGATATATTACGAGTTAAGCGCTTGAAAAACAGTTTTGGATTTAAGCCATAGGGATTTTTTTTAGTAAGCATAAGATACTAGTACTTTTTTTTATCAGCATAGCAATCTAGTTAAAGCAATCAACAATTATTTTATTTATGGAGAGGTTTTCAAAAAGAAATCAGAAAAAAGTTCTAAAATTTCTTTATGTTTAAACACCTTTGCATAGAAAAATAAGCCTACTATAAAAACAAAAGCTTGCATGAAAAAAGATAAAAACTGAGAGGATACATGACGAGTTAAGCCTAAAGGCGATAAGAAACCAATAATAAAAACACAAAGAGCTGCAAATGCACCAGCAAAAACGGTTTTCATGATTAAAGGTAAGAATAAGGGAGATTCCCAGCCTGCTTTATAGCTAAATTTATAGAGAATCCAATAGTTGAGATAGGCGCTTATACTGGTTGCTAAAGCAGTGCTAATCACGCCTAATTGTAGCTGGAATACAAATACAGTATTTAAAACGATATTGACAGCAACTGTAGTAACAGAAAGAAGCATCGGTGTACGAAAATTATTCTGTGCGTAAAAGATAGTAGAGAACAAAATCACTAAACTGCTTGGAACAAGACCCAAACTATATGCCCAAAGGCAAAAGGTGGTTTTTACTACTGCTATTTCAGAAAAGTTTCCTCTGCCATACAATAAATTAACCGAACTCATGCCGATTGCCAGAATAGCAAAAGTGCAAGGGATCATCACCGTCATGATTCGTTGATAGCCAAAGTTAAATAAGTTTTTTGCCTGCTCGATTTGTCTACTTTTTAAATATCTTGCAAGACGAGGAACAATCGTACTTACGCAAGCAATTCCAAAAATAGCCAAAGCTAGCTGTTCTAATCGAATGGAATACCAAAGATAAGTAGGAGCTTTTATATCAATATATCTGGCAAACAAAGGATCGACAAAGGAATTGATCTGCATAGCTCCCACACCAATGATGCTTAAACTTAGCGTCTTTGCTAATGTTTTAACCTCCTCGGGGATTTGTAGATGAAACCACTGTTTCCAATTACCCCCAATATATCTTAATGTAGGTGCAAGAGTAAATAGCCATTGCCCAAAAAAACCGATAGCAACCCACTTTGCTAAATGTGGCATAGCTAGATCTGGAGCTTGATGCCGCAGTGAAAAAGCAGCAAGACACCAGGTCATATTGCAGATAAAAGGTGCAAAGCTAGGAACAAAAAAACATTCATAACAGTTGAGAACAGAAATATTGAGACCATACAAACAGATAAATAAAATACCTGGCAGAAGCCAAGCTGTTAGTTTTAAGATTTCACGATTAGCATCTGAAATTGGTAGGGTTAAAAAAACAGTAATGCCTCCTTCTGCAAGCAAGATAAAACCTATTAATGATAGAGAAATCAAAAGACTTAACTTACAAAAAAAATCATTTGCTCTAGATTTATCTTGTACATGTATTTGCATAAAATGGGGGATAAAAGCCGATTGAAAAGGACCTTCTCCTAAAAGACGTCTTAACAAATTAGAAAGGCGAAAAGCTACCATAAATGCAGCAACCGATGCATGATCGCCAAAAGCAAAAGCCATCACTAAATCGCGACCCATGCCACTTATACGGCTTAAAAGCGTTCCAGAGAAAAAACGTCTTATAGTAAGCCTTAAGCTTTTCTCTTCCAAAGCATCCTCACATTTGAGGATGAGTGTAGCAGATTTTAAAGAGCAAGCAAATAAGTTTTAGAGCAATTTACGAAGTCCCGCCTGAAGCAGTGCAAAAGTCAAAAATGGATCGCGAAGCGGAATCTGCTTTTGCTTTCCATGTATAGAGACTTCTAAAAACCCCTGCATCAGACCTTTTTTCAGTTCATCCTTTGTGAAAGAAAGCACCTCAGCAATTGCCTCTCCATATTCTGTATGAGATTCCCCTTGAGAAGAAATTTTTGCTAGAAAAATCGGCATCACAGAGGAGAGCACTCCGTTATCAGGAACTACTTCACCTAAAAAATGCAAAGAATCTGCTATAAGTCCCGTTTCTTCCTGTAGTTCGCGCTGCGCTGCTTCTTCAGCTGTTTCTTGTAAATCTACTCCTCCTCTGGGGAGCTCGAGTTCCCAAGAGCGTGTAGCATGCCGATAATTCACAATCAATGCTATACGACCAGAGGGTAAAACCGGTAAAATAGCGACACCAGATAAACCTTCTTTTAGTTCATTTTTCCAAATGATTCGGTCATATGTTCCTGGAATCTTTTGAGGAAAATACACAGCATCGCGCAGCCAAATCAAATATTGATCTTCACACACCACGCCTATCTGGCTAAATTCCCTAGCTTCTATTTTTGAAAAACCTTTTTCTAGTAAACGGTTTTCCTGTATTTTCTGGATCTTAAGAATTTCTAGAGGATCCATGACAATTTCAATTTCACCCTCTTGGTAATTTCCACTAGGTTGAGAAAGTTGTTTAACATACGAGAAATATTCTTCAAGAGGTTGATTTCCATAGATGCATTGCAAATAAAATAGGCTTAAAATGAGGAGTTTTTTCATCTTGACTTTCCTTTAAAAATTTTGTGCGCAGTTTATATCACACATATAATTTTAAAGCTTTTAGAAATCGCTTAGATGAAGTAAAAATAGGAACTTTAAAACTGAGGCTATCACATTAAAATAATAATATATGGCTATTCAATAATATATTGAAAATCAACACACTGCAATACAGCCTTTGTGCCGAAAAATTCCTATTTTGGAACGGGGCTTTTTAATGCGAATTTCAATCTCACACCCCAGTAAAAAGAGATAGTGCATAAGAGAATCTGCGCTAAATGCTGACAGTTTTCCTGAAACAAGCATGGAAACTTTGGATTGAGAAATTTCAAGCCTCTTTGCGACTTCTTGTTGAGATAACCCACTCTTTTTAATGAGTCCGCTCACTTGGTTTAATAAATTAGCTCTAGCTAATAGTTCTTCGGATTGCTCTCGTCCAAGAGCTTCGAAAACATTGCCTTCTGTTACTTCATAATCGGCTCCTTTTTTCTTTTAATCACAGTTACATCCTTCTTATGTGCTCAAAAAAATCAAACCATTATATAAGTTTTGATGCTTTATTGATTTTTATAAGTGGAAAAATAAAAAAGCTTCTAGAAATCGCTTGCATAAAGTATTTATAGCAGCATGATATTACCACCTAATAGTAAAAGCAGTGTAGCTATTATCTGCAAAATGCCTATAGATCATGTACTCTACTCGCGTATACAAACTTTTTCTTCTGTCATAGCAGTTGATCAAGGACTAGAGCAGTGTTTTAACATGAAGATTTCTCCGAATTGGGTAGTTGGTGATTTTGATTCTGTGAGCCTTAAGATTTTAGCAAAGATTGGTCCAGAAAAAATCATCCAACTCAAAACAGAAAAAGATTTTACAGATCTAGAAGCTGCCATAGAAAAAGCTAAAACCCTAGAGAGGCCGATATTTATCTTTGGCGCTCTAGGGGAGCGAATGGATCATACATTAGGCAATATTTTTCAGTTACTAAACAATCCTGGAGTAGCTTTTATAGAATCAAAAAACCAAATCGCATTTGCCATCAATTCTCAATTAGGAAAAGTGCAAATAGAGAATTCTACCGCCCAAACTTTAAGCCTTTTTGCTCTAAATGGTCCTGCGCAGGTAAATCTAGCAGGGGAAGTCATCGATCTAAATAAACAAGTGCTTTACTATCCCTTTCATAAAAAAGCTGCCTTGCAAATACAGAAAGGGGAATGTGTCGTCTGCTTAGATCAAAGAAAAATCACTCCCATTCCAGACACAGAGGATCTTTCCTTAGTCCATTTTTTTACCTATTTGTGCGATTCTAAAAAAAATCCCATTCATATTCTACCAGGTAAAGAAGTGCATGTCCCTTGCAGAAAAAACCAAGTGATCTCTTTGATCCCTTTTTATGGTCCTGTAGCAGGCATTACTACTCATGGGCTTAAATGGGAACTGACAAATGATCAGTTAGATAAACACTTCATCGGTATTTCCAATATTTGTCTTAACGATTCTTGCACAATATCTATTAAACAAGGAGACCTGCTTTGTATGATAAATAAAATTAAAATTGATTAATAATCGCTTCTTAATATAGTCTTTAACGGCTTAAATAAGGAGGAAGTATGTATCGATTGGTATTTCAAGACGCATCTGTAGCTGCTTCTTCGCAAGAGGTTACTCTAGAGCAAGGGTTTAACTTAGCGATTTTCTTTTTTAGATGCTTATATGATGAGCTTCCTGAGCTTTACAACTCTAGTTCTAAAGAAATCTCCAAACTTAATTTTAATCTTATGCTAGGTAGATATGCTCTTACTGAAGGATGGAACCAGGTGGCTTGTCAAGTTACCTCTCAAGTAACCCATATCCGAACAGAAGATCTCTTTTCTTGCTTAATTGCATTTACCAAATTCTTCAATGCAGGATGCAATTTTGAACTAGAACCTCTGATTACCTTATTAGAAAAGATAAAAACATATCCTAATAAATACTCCCTAGAAAGCAATTTATGGGAAAAGATAATAAGTAATAGCCATAGAAGACTTGTCTTCCCCTATGCTGCATCCTCCACAGAAAAAGAGGTCTCTGTAGAACATGGGTTTAATATAGCCATGCTCTTTTTTGAAGACCTGCTGCCTTTAATCACACCTATGATTGATTCTCTAGATCATTGGGTATCCTATAACTACACTCTACTAGATGGTTATGAATATCCTGCAGAATGGAATGAAGCGGTATTCCGCGTGACAAATATCCCTAAACTTCAACAAAAAAACGTGAACATTCCCATCGAAGTTCTTTTTTCTAGTTTAATAGAGTTTTCTAAAATCATGCATGCTCGATTTGATTTTGAACTGGACTACTTGCTCGATTTATTAGAAGCCATTCAGAAAAATCCCAGCAAATTTCCCCTCGAAGTAAAATTATGGGAAGAAGTGATAAAAAACAGCTATAGTACTCGTAGTCTACATAGAGAGTTTCATTGGGATTCCTCACTCCCTGACACCCAATGCCCCTCTTCTGAAGAAATAGATGAAAAGAGAAATGCTAGAGATCAAATCTCCCATGTTTTCTCTAGAAGAAGCCCCAGTATCTTCCCTACTAAAGAGATCTATCAAAAAGCCATGCCAGATGGTGGATGGGCTTGGGCAGAAGTTGTCAATGGCAAGATTGTCAATGGTGGGCGTCATGAGGTTAAGTGGGAGCTCTATAACAAAACCTATCCAGAAGGCGCAGGTAAGCTTTATAAGCCAGACAAAGTAAAACCCAAGCCGATGAAAAAATGAACTAGGAGGCAATCAGCAATTAATCAGTTGTTTCTTCAAAATGCAATGCTTCAGAGTTTAGGCAATATCTTTTACCCGTTGGCTTAGGTCCATCATCAAAGAGATGTCCTAAATGCCCATCGCATCTACTGCAGAGAACCTCTGTTCTTGTGCTAAATAAACTGGTATCTTTTTGGTAGCTGACATTTTCTTCTATAATCGGCGCCCAGAAACTAGGCCATCCCGTTCCCGAATCGTATTTGGTATCTGAGCTAAAAAGAGGAAGATGGCAGCCTGCACAAAGATAAATACCGTGTTTTTTTAGATTATAATACTTATTGTGGAAAGCATTTTCTGTTCCTTTTCGTCTAAGGATATCATATTGGTCAGGGGAGAGCTTTTTTCTCCATTCTTGATCTGTTAAAAGAACTTTTTCTCCATCAAAATGATCTAAAGACAAGCGATCCTCCTTGTGAACGATGCCACTCATTATTAAGTAATTAAAATTTTTTTTAACTTAAATTAAAGATAAGAGTCAATGAATTATTTTTGTTCAGATTTCTTGTTAGTATTTTGTATGGATTTTGATAAATAATCATGTGTTTTTTTTGGTTTTAAATGATAAAAATATAAAAAAATTACGATTTATTAAATAAAATTAAGATTTTTTATTGAATAAAAACTTTCTTCCTGAGAATGTGAAAATTATAGGGGTTAGTATATTGAGCCTGCTATAGGACTTACAATTAACAGGAGGAATCTTTTTTATGGCCACAAGAAGAAAGACGGCAACTAAAAAAAGAACAACTAAAAGAAGAACAACTAGGAAAGCAGCTCCAAAAAGAGCTAAAGCTACTAGAAGAAAAACTGCTACGAAAGCAGCTCCAAAAAGAGCTAAAGCTACTAGAAGAAAAGCTGCAAAGAGCACTAGCACTAAAAAAAGAACTACCAGAAAAAAAACAACATCTCGAAGAAGAAAAAAACCTTCTTTTTCCATGTTGGGTAGAAGTACGACAGGTGGAGAAGATGGCTTAGGAAGTCATATCTACGGCTAATTTTTAAAAGATAACCTCGAGATCAATTTTTTCGAGGTTATCTTTTTAAGATAAGAGACCACAGGGACGAATAAAAAACTATCCTTGTATTGTTGGAGCAATCCCAATTTCTGTAGAATAGGTATTTCTCTGGTAAAGGGGAAATGCACTTTTTTAACAACAGGTTGGCAAAAACAAAAGTCTAAAAGCTGATAGATTTCAGAATGATTTATCTGCCCGTTAAGCTGCTTTGCTAATTGTTGATATAACAGAGCTAACTGGTTCATTAGCTGAGTTTGTCTTTTAGCTTGAGAGGTTATAGCTTTTAGGAAAAAATTAATCCATTTAATCCAAGCTTGATCAGGAGAAAGATCAAATAGCCTTTTGCAATATTCTTTGCGATGTTTAGAAAAATAGTCACTGGGACAGAAAATAGGCTTAATAAGTAATTTGTGCTGATGCAAGAACCATGGAATAAGTAGCCTAGCAATCCTACCATTTCCATCCATAAAAGGATGGATAATGAGAAATTGACCATAAGCAAGGGCTAATTGAATTAAAGGATAAGCCGTACTTGTATTAAAGAAAGATACCCACTTATTGATTAAAGAAGGAACCTTTTCTGGGCTAGGAGGCAGAAAATATGCTTTTTCGATACCACATCCCTCAGGACCAATCCAATTTTGCTTAGTACGTAGAACACCCAAAGCGCCTTTAACTGAGGAGTTGTATTTAATGAGCCGATGTAAAAAGCATAATTTAGAAATGTTTAAAGGTTGTTTATTGTGGTGGCTGGTTAAGTAAATTAATGTATGTAAATAATCAATCCACAAGGAATCGGGTTTATCGTTAAATAGGTGAGATAGTTGCGTTATGCTAAAAGGGATTTTTAAAGAAATAATAGTTTCTGCAATCAGTAAAGGGAAAAGCAGCGCTTGTTTTTTGCTGTGAAATTGCAGAGTATCATTATAACCTTCTAAATAACGAGATGCTTTTTTAAGGCTTTTATGGATTAAAGGATTTAACGCAATAGACTTGTAATTCGAAAATTCGTAGCTTGTAAACACAGCTTTTTATCTTTGAAGAGATCTAAAAAAATAACTTAGCAAACCTTGAAGTAAGATTACAAGTCTTTTAATTATTCCGAAAAAAAAACTTTAACTTTTTCAGAAAAGTTGTCCTGAAGAGGGTTATTACGTTCTGTTTCTAATTCTTGGAATTTTTTTAATAAATCTTTTTGATCACTAGTAAGGCGCACAGGCGTTTCAATGAACAATTTTACAAGCAAATCACCTCTGGATTTCCCCCGAACATTGGGGAAACCTCCTCCTTTGACTCGTAATATTTTTCCACTTTGAGTCCCATCTGGTATAGAAATACGAGCATTTTCTCCTGTCGGAGTTGGAATCTCTTTTTTACATCCTAACGAGGCTTCTACAAAGCTGATAGGGAATTCAATGATTATATTGTCTCCATCTCTTTGAAAAACATTATGGGGTTTAACCGTAATAAAAATGTAAAGGTCTCCAGCAGGTCCACCTCTTTCTCCCACATCACTACATCCACACATGCGAAGACGCATTCCTGTATCAACACCAGCTGGTATTTTAATGGGAACTGTTTGTTTTTTCTTTACTCTGCCAGATCCATGGCATGTTTTGCATGGATCAGTAATTGTTTTTCCTTGCCCATAACATTGATGACACACGCTTGACATGCTAAAAAAGCCGCGTGTCTGGTGAATTTGACCACATCCTCGACAAGTAGGACATTTTTTAATTCCACTAGCTGAAGCAGCTCCTAATCCGTTACATGTATTGCAGCATACATAATTTGTAATGTTAGCTTCCTTTTCTACCCCTTTTACAGCTTCTTCAAAAGAGAGGGTGATATTTATTTTTTTACTAGTGCCTTGTTGAGCTCCTGCTTCTTCTGAGCCCCCTCCAAAAAAATCAAAAACAGATTCACCATCACCACCGCCACCAAATGCATGCATGAACGTGCGTAGAGCTTCTTCCATAGAAGAAAAACCACCACTAGTACCTGAAGATCCAAACCCTGCTGTTCTTGGGTCATGGGTACCAAATTGGTCGTAATTGCGCCTTTTTTCTTCATCACCTAGAATTTCGTAAGCCTGAGAAATTTTTTTAAATTTTTCTGTAGCTTCGGGATTCCCTTGGTTTTTATCAGGATGATACTGGAGAGCATTTTTGCGATAAGCTGCTTTAATTTCTTCCTGGGTGGCATCGCGAGATATACCCAGCTCTTTATAATAATCGGAACTACTCATAATAAATGGGGTATTTTAAGGTTCGTAAAAGGCTAGTGTAGCATAAAGAATTGGTTTTCTGCCAATAATTTAGCAAAAGAGTCTTTAAAGTGCTAAAACCCTAAAAATCTTTTGGGTTTTTTATATTTTTGTGCTGCTTTTGATTTTGCTCGGCTTTTTACAGAGGGTTTATCATAACAAAGGCGTGTTTTAGCTGACTTCATAATACCTTCTTTATCGACTTTCTTTTTTAAAGCCCTCAAAGCTTTATCAAGAGGTTCTCCGGTGCGGACTTTAACGCTGGGCATGAACAATTTTTCCTTAAGTTACAAATTAATGATAAGCCAAATCATCTTAAGTTCTTAAAGCTTAAGCCAAAGATAAGGATCGATGGACTCTCTTTTAAGATTTATCAAAAAACTTATTTTAAGATTTGATATCTAATCATATTAAGGGAAAATCTGCTTATTTTTCAAATCTAAAAAATCTTAAAGTTCTATGTGGGAGACGTGTGATGGTAAAATATTTTTTGATTTTCTGCGTTTGGAGAAAGATTGTTTAGCAAAGATAAAAGAGCCTGAGGATTGACGGTAGGTAAATAGCAGGGAATAGAAAGACCAAAGGAACTATCAGAGACCACATAATCGCTGTCTGCGATTTTTTTACAAATTTCCAGGTTTTCTACAAGTTCAGGGTCTTTGCTTTCAAGGAAATTTTCTTTTTGTATCCCTTTCATCACTAAAAACTGACCTGACTTGTTAGGTAATAAAAAACTAAAACGACCTAAACGACGAGGTAGATAGGCCAATGGGGAGTAAAAAGATTGGTAAACAGTCTTTAATCCAAAGCTTAAAGCTCTAGCGACAGTTACTCCAACTCTTGTACCTGTGTAAGAACCCGGACCTATACCAACCGCAATTTTATCTATTTTTGGATAGGAAGTAAGAAGGCTCTTAATGCTTGGGAAAAAAGACTTAGACAATTGATTTTCATGTATATAGGAATGACATGCACAGATTGCATCTGTTTTTGCAACCGCAATTATTGCTATTTTGGAGCTGGTGTCTAAAATAAGAGTATACATTGTTTTCATAGAAAAATTTGATTTAGATTAACAAAAACGACTGAAAATTGCATCACTTTTAAACAATATTTCCATCTATAAATAGTTTGCTTTATTGCGCATATTTTCTAGAGCTGATAAATTGATGGCCTTTTATTAATGATGCATTCGATGTAATCCCAGTTAGGAGATCATTTTTTGGATAGTCAAAAAGAGCAGGACGAGATTTTAAACGAAGAAAAAATGGAAGAAGCATTAGTCGAAGCTATGCAGAAATCTGTAAAAAATGAAAAAACCAGAAGCAAGAATGCTGAGTCTTTTCCTCATGAAGTATTTGTAGTTCCTCTTAGTCGCCGTCCTTTCTTCCCAGGCATGGCTGCGCCTATTGTAGTTGAACCAGGAGCTTTTTACGAGATCCTCAAGCTAGTTGCCAAGTCAGAGCATAAATGTATGGGTTTATTTTTAACCCGTAATGAGAATGCAAATATTTATAAGGTAGGCTTTGACGACTTGTATCAAGTAGGTGTATTAGCACGTGTATTGCGGATTATTCCTATGGAGCAGGGAGGGGCTCAAGTAGTTTTAAATATGGAAAAACGTATTTCTATACGGAAACCTTTTAAAACTCTCAAGTATCTCAAAGCGCAAGTGACCTACCATCATGATGAAGTAAAACAGCTTTCCAAAGAGCTAAAAGCTTATTCGATTAGTATTATTACAACGATTAAAGAACTTTTGAAGTTAAACCCTTTATTTAAAGAAGAACTACAAATTTTCTTAGGGCATTCCGACTTTACCGAACCAGGAAAATTAGCTGATTTTGCAGTAGCGTTAACAACAGCTAGCAGAGAAGAACTACAGGAAGTACTAGAAACTTTTGACCTGCAGGGTAGAATCGATAAGGCATTGCTTTTGTTAAAAAAGGAAATTGATTTAAGCAAATTGCAAAATAGTATTAATCAGAAAATAGAAGCTAATATTTCAGAAGCTCAACGTGATTTTTTTCTCAGACAGCAATTAAAGACCATCAAAAAAGAACTAGGCCTAGAGAAAGACGATAAAACCTGTGATATAGAAAAATTTGAGGGGCGTTTAAAAAAAAGAGTAGTTCCTTCTGATGTCATGCAGGTCATTGAAGATGAAATGGAAAAATTGGGTGTATTGGAAGTCCAATCAGCTGAATATGCAGTGTGTCGCAATTATCTAGATTGGTTAACGATTATTCCTTGGGGTGTTTATAGCGAAGAGAAGCTAGATTTGAAAATTGCAAAAAAAATACTCGAGAAAGACCACTATGGACTCAACGACATTAAGGAAAGAATTCTAGAATTCATTGCTGTAGGTAAGCTCTCTGGCGGAGTAAAGGGGAGTATTATTTGCTTAGTTGGTCCTCCAGGAGTGGGAAAAACCAGTATTGGGAAAAGCATTGCAAGGGCTTTAAAAAGACCTTTTTATCGATTTTCTGTAGGTGGTATGCGGGATGAGGCAGAAATCAAAGGACACCGCCGTACTTATATTGGGTCCATGCCAGGAAAACTTGTTCAAGCGCTTAAATCCACTCAAGCAATGAATCCTGTCATTATGTTAGATGAAGTTGATAAGATGAGTTCCAGTTATCATGGAGACCCAGCTTCTGCTTTATTAGAGGTTTTAGACCCAGAACAGAATAAAGATTTTCTGGATCACTATCTGGATGTTCGTTGCGATTTGTCCCATATTTTATTCATCGTTACAGCAAATATCTTAGACACAATTCCAGAGCCTTTGAAAGATCGCATGGATATCCTGCGTTTATCAGGATATATATCCGAAGAAAAGATACAAATTGCTCAGAAATATTTAATCCCCCGTAACCGTAAAAACATGGGATTAAAAACAACCGATATTAATTTTACTAAAGATGGAGTTGCCCAAATTATCAATGGATATGCTCGAGAAGCAGGTGTTCGTAGTTTAGAGAACTATATCAAGAAAATCATGCGTAAAGTGGCTGTTTCTGTTGTCAATGCGCAAGAAAAAGAAACAGAATGTAAAAAAATTTCGATTTCTGAGAATAATGTAAAAGATTTTCTAGGGAAACCCATTTTTACTACAGATCGTTATTATGAAAGAACTCCTGTAGGTGTGTGTATGGGACTTGCCTGGACCTCTTTGGGAGGTGCTACTTTATATGTTGAAGCAACTAAAGTACATGCCGAAAAGACGGAGATGAAATTAACAGGACAAGTAGGGAATGTGATGAAAGAATCCTCTCAAATCGCTTGGACTTTCTTACATAGTCAAGTGAATCGATATGTTCCAGGGATCAATTTTTTTGAAAAGTCTCAGGTGCATCTACACATCCCTGAAGGGGCTACTCCAAAAGATGGACCTTCAGCAGGAATTACCATGGTAACGTCTTTGCTTTCCCTTTTAAAAGATCAACCTGTTATAGAAGATTTAGGGATGACAGGAGAATTAACGCTCACTGGTAAAATTTTACCCATCGGCGGGGTTAAGGAAAAGTTGATAGCTGCAAAGCGCTCTGGGGCTAAAGTATTAATTTTCCCGTCGGAAAATCAACGGGATTACGATGAGCTTCCCGCTTATGTCAAAAAAGGGATTCAGGTGCATTTTGTATCGCATTATGATGAGGTAGTTGATGTCGCGTTTAGCAAATAGTTCTTGTTTTGAAGAGAGCGTTTGTAAAAAAGTGATTGAACCTGAAAATCTTCAAGAGACAATAAAGTATTTGCGTGAAGAAAAAAGAACCATTGCAACGCTCAATGGTTCTTTTGATCTTTTACATGCGGGACATTTAGAAATTATTTTTCAAGCTTCTTTGCAAGCTGATATATTGATTGTGGCCTTAAATACAGATCTATCTATTCAGCAGTATAAGGACGTAAAACGTCCGATTATTCCTTTAAAAGAGAGACTTTTATTGATCGCTGCATTGGAAATGGTTGATTATGTTACCTATTTTAATGAGATAGACCCTATACAGATTTTATTAAAAATTCGACCAGATGTGCACGTCAATGGTTCTGAATATGGACAAAACTGTATAGAGAGGGAAACTGTAGTTACGCAAAAAGGTAGAATGCACATTGTAGAAAAAATCCCGGGATTATCTACTTCTTACATCATTAACAAGATTAAAAAAATATGCGATTAATAGGCCTTTTTGACACAGAGCAAAAAGCACTTAGCTTTCACTCTTTTTTATTGCAAAAAGGAATACAAAGCTCTTTTGAACCAGATAATCCTTCTGCGGAAAAACCTTTCTATCGTATTTGGGTCCAAAAAGAAGAAGATTTTAATGCTGCTTCAGAGCTGTTTTTGCAGTTTAATCAAAATCCCAATGACTCTTTATTTCAAATAAAAGAAGAACTTAAGAAGGAAGAATTCATAGAGCCCTCTGTAATTCAGATCCAAACCTCTCGAAAATGGAAAGGGATTACTCCTCTTCTGATTTTCATCTGTTGTTTTTTGTTTTTATGGAATTCTTTTCAAGAAAGCCAAATCATAAAAAATAAAGGAGCGCTAGCCCTTCAGGTCTCTTTAACCCCCTTGATGCAAAAATTGCTGTTTGATTATCCAAAAGCTTTTGAGGAGTTAAACCAATTTGTTCAAGATCATCCTATGAAAACCTTCCAAAAGGTAGATGAATTGCCTTTAGAAACCCAATTAGAATTTAAAAGAATAGAAGAAATTCCTTCTTGGAAAGGAGTATTGCAGCTTGTTCTCACCATGCGAAAAGAAGGCCTGCAAGCGATAGCCCAAGTTCCGATGTTTGAAAAAATCAAACAGGGGCAAATTTGGCGTTTTGTTACACCTATTTTCCTGCATCGCGATTTTTTACACATTCTTTTTAATATGGCTTGGCTTTTCCTATTTGGTAAGCAACTGGATTTAAAAATAGGTAAGAAAAAAGTGCTTGTATTAGTGCTTTTGATTGCTATAGCTAGCAATACTGCACAATATATCATGAGCGGTCCTTATTTTATTGGAATTTCAGGTGTAGTAGTAGGAATGGGTGGATTTATTTGGGTACGACAGAAAAAGGCTCCATGGGAAGGGTATTCTGTCCAAAAAAGCGCTCTATTACTATTATTTTTCTTTGTTGTAGCAATGGTTGTATTGGATGGGGTTATCTGGGGGGTTAGGCTGTTTTATCATCTAGCGCCTACTTTGCAGATTGCTAATACCGCACACGTTGTAGGAGGCCTTACAGGAGCTTTTTTAGGATGTCTTTCTTGGTTTAAAAAAGGACTTACATGAGCCAGCGTTGCTTAGTTATTTTAGGTTGTTCTAGTCAGCAACATACACGCACCCGCAATCACGGCGCTTATCTTTTGCTTTGGAAAAACGAAGGGTTTTTATTTGATCCAGGAGAAGGAACTCAGAGGCAATTTATCTTTGCAAATGTAGCTCCCACTTCTGTAACACGTATTTTTATTAGTCATTTCCATGGAGATCATTGTTTAGGATTGGGCTCTATGTTAATGCGCTTGAACCTAGATAAGGTCACACATCCAGTTCATTGCTATTATCCAGCTAGCGGTCAAATCTATTTTGAAAGATTGCGCTATGGGTCGATCTACCACCAACAAATCGAGATCGTCGAACATCCTGTTTTTAAAGAAGGAGTTGTCTATGAAGATGAGCAATTTTTGATTCAAGCGCGCTCTTTAGAACATGGAGTTGATAATTTAGCTTGGCGTGTTATAGAAAAAGATCAAATTAAGTTTGATCAAAAAAAGCTACAGCAAGCTGGAATTTCTGGTCCTAATGTACGTCTTTTAAAGCAGAAAAAAGAACTCGTAGTTCAAGGAAAAAAGATCAGACTAGAAGAGGTAAGCTGGGTTCGCAAGGGAGATGTGGTCTCTATTGCCATTGATACTCTACTTTGTCCAGCTCTTGTAAAAATAGCAGATCACGCTAAGCTCTTTCTCTGTGAAAGCACCTATTTAGAAGCTCATAGCCATTTGGCTAAAAAACATCATCATTTAACTGCTAAACAAGCAGCTAAGGCTGCCCTAGAAGCTCACGTAGATACATTGGTATTGACCCATTTTTCTGCTCGCTATCAAGATCTAAATGAGTTTTTACAAGAAGCCTCTAGTATTTTCCCTAAAACAATTGTTGCAGAAGATTTAAAGGTGATTCCTTTTTAATCAAGATCTTCCATAATCACGGTAAGTTCTTGAATAAGCATTTTCAATCGGTTTGGATGTTTTGTGAAATTATGTAAAGCTAAACTTAAATCAGAGTCTTCTTCTATTTTGAAGTCAATAGCAGCTCTTAATAAAGTAATTTCCGAATCAGCATCTGGAACGTCTAGGGGTTGATGTAAGACATTATGTATAATATAAGCAGCGTCTTTTAAATCTTCTAATAACATCTAAGAGCTCCTTTCTATTTTTTCAACAATAGAATTTAGCTGTTTTACTGCATATGCAAATTCTTCTAGAAATTGAGGATCTTTTGCTTTAACAGCATCTAGAGATTGTAATTTGGTTTTAAATTGCCCAATGCTATCGTAAAGCTCTTTTTGTATTTTTTTGATCGGATCTTGAAAGGGCAATGGAGAAGAAGGAAAGGAACCAGTGATTCTAATCATTTTACTTCTCTTCTTTTTTTTCCTTTAAGCTTACGCATAGGCTTTCTCTTTGTTTTTCTCTCCTCTACAAAGTTTGTTTGTGTAGGCCATCCTGCAATAGGGGGTAGCTTCAAAACACACTCCTTGTTTATTTTTAGTGTATCGCGCTTGTTTAGTTATTTGTCAAAAAAATATTTAATAAAGGGTTGTCTTTTCAAGTTTGAAGTGCACAGAGTAATTAAAAAAAAGAATAGGCAGGTAATGAAAAAATCTCTATTGTGATTTTTAACAATAAACACAAGGAGAGACCATGCCTAAAGGCTATCATCACCTAACCTATGACCAAAGATGTCAAATTTATGTTTTAAAAGCTAGAGGAGATAGATCTAGCTCAATAGCAAACATGCTAAAAGTTCATCATAGCACTGTAGGGAGCTAAAGAGAAACAAAGGATAACGTCATCAGCAAGCCCAAGAAAAAGCACTTCTTAGAAAAAATTCTCAGCCCCATAAAAAAATGACTTCTCAAATAGTTACCAATATTGAAGAAAAAATCAAGTTGCATTTGCATTAGTGAGAGAAGATCTGACAAAAATTTAGTCTTGGTGGCAATAGAGAAGAGGAAATACCTGATCCCATCCCGAACTCAGAAGTCAAGCTCTTCATTGCCGATAGTACTATACTCAAGAGTAAGGAAGAGTAGGTTGCCGCCAAGTTTTTCCTATCGCCCTAAGTTAGTCCAGTTCTAACTGGGGTTTTTTTATACCTAAAAATAGTAGTAAATATTTTACTATTAATTATATCTTTTTAAATGGATTTTTAATGAACTTAAAAGGTATAATAGTGGGAAATTTTAATTAAAAAGAGGAAATTATAACGTATTTACTTCCTTTAAACGTAGACTATTCTACACTTTTTTCTAAAGTATCTTTCTTCAGAGTTGAAAAGCGTAGATAAATAATTGGTGTAATAATTATGTCTGTAATTTACGAATGTAATGCTAATAAACAGGTTGATATTAATACCTTTGAAAGCAAAGGCAGAATTGTGAATAAGGAGGGTGGCTTATTAAGCCCCGACTGTAAAGATCTATATCAAATAATCTTAAAAGAAAAGCAACCTTTTGCTCCTTTAGATTCTCCAGCTGTAGAACACAAAGAAACAACCATCTATTATATAAAACCCATTCATTTATCAGAGAAAGAGCGATTATTACTAATTCAAATAGATGAGACTTTTTCTAAGTTTATAAATAAAAAAGATCAAAAAACCCTAATTGATGCAGCAAAGCTTGCTGCTCAGAAAAACGGAAGAGAAACTTCTAAATTCATTAAGAACTATAGAATCACAGATCAGGAAGCTCTCATTGAAATAGCAATGATTGCTGCTAAGCAAGATGCAATAGGAACTTCTGAATTTATTGAGAACTACGGGATCATAAGCGAAAAAGACCGCGCTAAGATAGCAATGATTGCTGCTAAGGAAGATGGATGGGCAACTTCTGAATTCATGAAGAACTATAAGATCACGGATCAGAACCTTCTCTTTGAAATAGCAATGATTGCTGCTAAGGAAGATGGATGGGCAGCTTCTGAATATATTGAGAACTACGGGATCACAAGCGAAGAAGATCGCAGTAAGATAGCAATGACTGCTGTTTGGAGAAACAGAAGAGGAAGAACTGCTGCTCAATGCATGAAGAACTATAAGATCACGGATCAGAAACTTCTCTTTGAAATAGCAATGATTGCTGCTCGGCAGAACGGAAAAAGAACTTCTGAGTATATTGAGGAGTTTGGGATCATAAGCGAAAAAGACCGCGCTAAGATAGCAATGATTGCTGCTCGGCAGAACGGAAAAGGAACTTCTGAATGCATGAAGAACTATAAGATCACGGATCAGA
>DASZIJ010000047.1:0-4668 GCA_035949155.1 Candidatus Rhabdochlamydia sp.
ATCTTTCAAAAAATCCTCTTGATTTTCAGCATTTGCCTTTCCGGGAACTAGTTGTGGTTTTTTATATTCAAAGTTTAAGCGATGTAATAGAGAGATCACTGATGATGGAGTATAGTTTTTTGCAAAATGTTCTTTGATAAAATTCACTACTTGTTTTGCTGAACTGGGAATCGTTTTGCTTACATAGGTCTTAAGCTGTTCTTGATTAAGTTTACAGGCTTTTCCTGTGTAATTTAGGTTGAGTAAGGCCTCTTTGCCTCCCTCTAGATAGGTCTTGTGGTAACGTCTTATTGTATCCTCATCTAGAAGCAATGCGTATGCTACTTGTGCACATGACCATCCATCATCTAATAATAAAATAGATTTGATCCTATCACATAATCTCTTATCTCGTTCCTGACGATGGCGAGCCTTTAGGATACCTTTTTCATTTTGTGTTAAAAAGCTTGATGTAGGTTGCATATGAGCAGGGATCTTAACAGAACTTATGAGAAAAATTCAATGAATTGATTATCTGTAATGTCTTTTTTCTAATGCCGTTGAGTATACACCACTTTTACTTGGTTCATTTTCTCCTTAGCGCATAGTTAAAATATTTGTTTTAATATCCTGTGCCCTGGAAACAGGCAATTTTTTGATGGATGTTTACCTAGCATTAGTTATTTATAATTATTAGCTTAAAGAACATTTCTTATTTGGAATAAGTACCGATCATTTATCAATCAAAACCCAATACTCAGGTTTCTTTACTTAACATGACAGAAAAGTCTATGAATTTTTTTAGGAGTGCTGAAAAAGAACACTAGGAAGTTAGATGGGCCAATACTTGCATTAAGTAGTTGTCTTTTAGTTTTAAAAATTTCTGCTCATCTGTATGATAACAAAGTGTTATCTTCTCATAAGGAAAAATTTTCTTTAAAAGAAAATGGATTTGCTTATGGCATGGGGTTGTAGAAAAAATAAATTGAAACTTCGAGAATGGGGCTTTTTGCTCTTTGTTTTGGGGTTTATTTTCTCTTTGCTCATCATTTCTTGGCTTTTGCCAAGATAAAAAGCAAAGAATGTAAAAAAGACGTTGAGGAAAAAATCAGTTTTTTGGTAGCCTCTTCGCTTAAGCCACAAGTAAAGGCTTAAAGGGCAAGAAAGTACAAAGCATTCATAAGCGCGTATACTCCTTGTTGCTGTCAGACACACTCTCATTCTGATGTTGCTGTTTATAACAGTGCCTTAAAAGAGATCACTCGCGGCGATAATCTGTATAATAAGGAAAAAGTATGACTTTAAAATTTCAAGGAAAGAAAAAAGGGATGACAATGCGATTTGATGCCCAAGGCAATCAAGTTGTTTGCACAGTGATTTTAGCAGAACCTAATGTCATAGCTCAAATTAAGAGTAGCCAGGGTAAAGATGGTTATAATGCTATTCAACTGGCGGCTTATAAAGTTAAATCTTCAAAGCTTAAGAATGTCTCTAAACCATTGCAAGGTCATTTTGCAAAAGCAAAAATAGAGCCAAGATCTGCTTTAAAAGAATCTAGAGTAGAGAACATAGAAGATTTTCAAGTGGCTCAAGAGCTTAATGTAAGCTATTTTAATGAGATTAGCTATGTCGATGTTTCTGGCATTTCGAAAGGTAAGGGTCATCAAGGGGTTATGAAGCGTCATAATTTTGCAGGCGGACCTGCTTCTCATGGCTCTGGGTTTCATCGTCATGGTGGTTCAACTGGTATGCGTTCTACACCAGGGCGTTGTTTGCCGGGGCAAAAAAAATCCGGTCGAATGGGAAATGAAATGGTAACTACGCAGAGTCTGCGCGTGGTAAAAGTTGATCTAGAAAAAAATGTTATCCTTGTCGAAGGGGCTGTTCCGGGGCCGCGCAATGGATTGGTTTATATCTCAAAAGCAAAGAAGAAAGCGTAAGGGAGTTGTAGTTGTGGCCTATCTAAAGGAATATAATTTAGCTGGTGAAGAAGTAGGAAAGATTGAAATCGATGATGAGCTACTCAACCCAGCTGCAAATACGCAAATGGTTAAGGATTATGTTACGGCCCTACGCGCAAATGCTCGTCAGTGGTCTGCAAATACAAAAACAAGAGCAGAAGTAAATCACAGTGGTAAAAAGCCTCATCCTCAAAAAGGAACTGGTAGAGCAAGGCAGGGTTATTTAGGTGCTCCTCAATATAAGGGGGGGGGGCGTGTTCATGCTCCTAGGCCAAAATTTGATCAGCACGTAAAGGTGAACAAAAAAGAAAAGCGTGCTGTAATCCGTCAATTGTTGATTGAAAAGGTATTAAATGATTCTCTACATGTTTTGCAATTTACAGAAATGCATAAACCACAAACAAAACAAGTGGTGCAGTTTTTGAAGGCAAGAGATTTGGAAAACAAAAAAATCATCTTCTTGGCTGAGGGTGGTGATGAGGGGCAGAGCGCTATATTACTAGAGAAATATCACACGCTGTTTTTAAGCGCTCGTAATATTTTTGGGTTGAGATTTCTTCCGTTAACTATTGTAAATGGATATGACGTAATTGCTAATCAACATCTGGTCGTGATGAATTCAGCTGTAGATCAGTTAAAAGTTCTATTGGGAGGACAGGGTTAATTATGTTAAAAAAGAGTCCTTACGATGTTATATTATCTCGTCATGTAACAGAAAAAGCGCGAGTTATGGAGCAATTGCAATCCAATGAAAGCAATCCTTCTGTTAGGAAATGTAAAATCCCAAAGTATGTTTTTTTAGTTGCAAAAAAAGCAAATAAACAAGAGATCAAACAAGCTCTTGAAAAGATTTATATCGACAGAAAAATTAAAGTTACATCTGTAAATACAGTTACTATTAAACCCAAAGCTAAACGTGTAAGAGGACGTCTAGGAAAAAAAGCAGGTTTTAAAAAAGCCATTGTTTCCTTAGAGTCAGGGGATAATATTGAGGATAAAGCTTAAGGAGTCTTGGAATTACTATGTTAAAAAAGTTTCGACCAACTACAGCAGGGCAGCGTCATCTTGTTTTAACCAAGCAAGAGGCTTTGAGCTGTGTAAAGCCTGAAAAGTCTTTAATTGAAAAAAAGAAAAGAACAAATGGTCGTAACCACCATGGTCATATTACTTGCAGACATAAAGGTGGTGGCCATAAGCGTTTTTATCGCATTGTTGACTTTAAAAGAGATAAAGAAAAAATACCTGCTATAGTGGCATCTATTGAATACGATCCAAATCGAACAGCTGCTATTGCTTTATTGAACTATGTTGATGGGGAAAAGCGTTATATTTTAGCTCCGCAGGGATTAAAAGTAGGGGCTGTGGTAGCCACGTCTGATCAGGGGCAATTATTTAAGGTGGGTTATTGTATGCGCTTAAAGTATATGCCTCTTGGGTCAATTGTTCATAATATTGAGCTCTATCCAGGACGGGGTGGCCAACTTGTGCGCTCAGCAGGTCTTTCTGCTCAATTAATGGCAAAAACCGATAATGGATATGTGAATTTAAAAATGCCGTCTGGAGAGGTAAGGCTCATTCATGAAAATTGTCGAGCTACTTTTGGAGCTGTTTCTAATCCAGGAAGAAATTTACGTGTTGAAGGAAAAGCAGGACGTTCTCGTTGGAGAGGAATTCGTCCAACTGTTCGAGGAACAGCAATGAATCCGGTGGATCACCCGCATGGAGGAGGAGAAGGTAAACATAATGGATATCTTCCACAAACCCCATGGGCAAAAGATACCAAGGGACGCCGTACGCGTTCTAAGAAGAAATCTAATAAAATGATCGTTAAAGACCGTAGGAAATAGATTGGGAGTTTGAAGTTTATATGGGAAGATCGCTAAGAAAAGGACCATTTGTAGACCATCACTTATTAGATAAGGTAAGTGTGCAAAATAAAAATGGTAAGAAAAACCCTATCAAAACATGGTCGCGACGATCCATGATCCTTCCTGAAATGATTGGGCATACTTTTGATGTTCACAATGGAAAGAGGTTTATTAGTGTTTTCGTGTCCGATAACATGGTAGGTCATCGTCTTGGTGAGTTTGCGCCAACGCGAATATTTAAAGGACATGGATCGAAAAAAAGTACAGATAGTTCTAAGTCTGCAACTTCAGGAAGAGGTTAAGAATTTATGCCACAAGCTTATGCGAAAACAAAGTATGTGCGGATTAGTCCAAGAAAAGCGCGTTTAGCTGCTGATTTAATTAGAGGTCTCAAAGTTGAAGAGGCTGTAGTACAATTACGTTTTTGTAAATTAAAAGCAGGATTGCTTCTACAAAAGACATTGAACTCTGCAGTTGCTAATGCAGAAACACAGTTACACGTTCAAAGGCGCGATTTAATTGTAAAAGAAATAAGAGTGGATGCAGGGCCTGTTTTAAAGCGTGCTAAACCAAAAAATAGGGGTGGAAGCCATCCAATCATGAAAAGAACTAGTCATTTTACAATAGCCGTGGCTGCTGAATAGAGGGGAAACAATGGGTCAAAAGACATCGCCGATTGGATTTAGATTAATTAGAAATAAGAAATGGCGTTCTCTTTGGTATGCCAACAAACAGGAGTTTGGTGATTTACTAGGAGAGGATCATAAGATTCGCAAGCATTTGATGAAAAAGTCCTGTTGTGTAGGCACTTCTAAAATCATTATTAGAAGAATGAGTGGCAAGGTAGAAGTGACCATTCA
>DASZIJ010000048.1:0-2398 GCA_035949155.1 Candidatus Rhabdochlamydia sp.
TTGCTTGAGCGTTTTGACTAATGAGATAGTCTGTGTATATGTCAAGAAGCTCTTTAGACATGATTTTTTCTCCTCATTATGGAGAAAATTATATTTGACTATTTGCTTTTTTTCAAATCCTTCTCTTGCGTAAGGTGAGTAATAAAAATTGCTTCTAGACACCTCTAAGAGTTTTGCCATCTTCTTCACCCTACACTTGTCATGCTGTTCTTTCATAAACTCTAATTTGCGTTTCTTGGTCGTGAGAAGATGGCCATAGCCTTTTTTAAGATATCTCTTTCCTGTTTCATATCTGCTAATTCTTTGCGAAGGCGATACATCTCTTCATTGCAGGGTTTGATCTTGCCTGATCCAGGAAAACTCTTTTCTCCTTGTTCTGTAAATTCTTGAATCCAACCGGCTAAAGTTCCCATAGGTACTTCAAAATCACGGGATATCGATGTCATGGATTTCCCGCTTTCTCTATAGTGCTTTACTATATTTAACTTAAATTCTCGATCATATTTTTTTTGATTTCTCATAAAAACCTCTTTAATAAATTTGTTTTAATTTATTCGGGTTCTTTATGTCCAAATTATTGTAGCAAGATCAAGTTCCCAATCCCCTAATAGAGATTTTTTCATCATCTGCCTATTCTTTTTTTTAATTACTCTGTGCACTTCAAACTTGAAAAGACAAGGATTTACGCCCAGGAAGTGCAAAGTCAGGGTGCTTAATCAGCACATCTTCTATCCAACGGATATTCCGATAGCAAGCGCTTTCTGAAATATGATAGGATGCTGCAATATGAAAATAGGTTCGATATTCTCTTATATATTCAAGGGTCATAAGAAGCTGATCTTCTATAGATAGTCTATTGGGTCGTCCTCCAAGCATTTTTTTAGATGATTCTGCTTCTTTTAAGATGTTCACCATCTTCTCAAATGTGGCTCTTTTTACTCCTGTTAACAGATTATCTTAACTTCTAGTTTTTATAAAATTAATCATTAGAATTTATCTATCTATTTAACTTTTAATTAGATGCATCTTTTTAAAGATTAATGCTTATTCTTTATATTACCCTTATAAATTAATATTAACTAATTTTTTTTATATGTAATTAATAATATTATTATATAATAAAATATAAAAAATTAAACTGTAGTTCAAAATATATGAGCATTTTATTAACAAATCAAAAATCTTGTAATCAAGAAGCTAATTACTCTAAGAAAATTAAAAATCAAAAGTGGCCGAGGGCTGGTGGAAAAGGCTTGGATTGTTTTAGCAAAAAAGCATTGATTTTCGAGGAAATGTTTTTTAACACTACTAATCTAATGAGAACCTGGCAGATTTCATCTCCTTTTATTTATAATGAATTAGATGTTAAGGCCTGGTTTCTAGGTCAACAATTTCTATTATTTACAGAAGCCACAAGCAAGGCTAATCATCTAATCATATCGACTCATGGTGGATATTTTCCAAACTCTTCTATTATTCCTGTTCCACAAAACACGGAGCTAGTAGCTCTTGGTCCACATGGATGGAGCTTATCTGATTCTAATGTAGATATTCTTGCTCGGAGTCGAATCTTACCATATGCATTTATTACAAAGTTTGGAGTGCTTCCCGCAGAAAATACATTTGAACCAAATATAAAAACTTTATCAGGAACATTTGCTCAAGGATATATTAGAAATTATATGTTATCAAAATTTCAAAACTTTGAAAGCGGCCATGAAGGTTATGATGATATTGCACGTATCGTTGCAGCATCACGTTCAGAACAAGAGTATCCAACTCCCGTTGATATTCTCACGGTACGTAACCGAAGGGGAAGGGTCTATACGGATTTGAAAACTCTTTTTAAAACTTTACAAAAGAATGAAATTCAATATGATAAGATCACTTTGGCATTTTGTCGTACAAATTTATTGAAATTACTGCTTACAAAGGCTAGCCCCTGCTATAAAGCTCTTGAAGTTACCGATTGTTAGCTAAAACCTTAACTGATTGCTAATCACAGCAGCTACAATCGCAAAAGCTGAAGCTACATTAAGAGATTGCTTAAAACCATAGAGAGGGATTTATAGAGACTGATCAGCCATAGATAGTGCTTGGTCGGAGAGCCCGTATTCTTCATTTCCTAATAAGAGGGTAAACTCTTTAGGAAAGGTGAAATCAAATAGAGAGGGAGCATTTGGAAAGGTTTCTAAAGCAATTAAAGGCTTGGGGAGCTGTTCTAAGGATTTGTTTTGATGACAGGTTACCTTATCAAAGGCCCATTCAATAGAGAAGTGCGACAAATAGATTAAAATTTAAAGTGGTCAGAGATGGCTGCAACTTCTATGGTGTTTTTAAGACAAAAAAATACCAAAGGAGGAGCAAATGCCCAAGGGCTACCATCATCTAACCAGAG
>DASZIJ010000049.1:0-2775 GCA_035949155.1 Candidatus Rhabdochlamydia sp.
AACTACCGAAGCAGAGCTACTCAAAATTATAGGAAGAGATAAAATTATTCATAAAGCATATACCGCTCTTAATCAGCATTATTGGACTGAAAATGAACTTAGAGCTTATGAAGCAATGAAACGCGAGAGGATGGATCAAAAAGCTATTCTGGAATACAAAATCGATGAAGGAAAAGCTATAGGTGAAGCTATAGGCATTGAAAAAGGTAAAATTGAAGGTAAAATGGAACTAGCAAAACGTCTATTACAGAACGGTGTGGGAATGGATGTGATTGCTCTATCAGCTGATTTATCTAAAAAGCAGGTAGAAGATTTACAAAAATATATCTTGAATGGAACTACAGCGGTTAACTTCTAAGAGCTAAGTTCTGCTTGTTTTCCTCTAAAAGAGAATGAATTAATAATGGAGTTTTTTGAATAAAAAATTAGGAAGTATTATATGTATGGCACTTTTAGATTATCAAAATATTTAAGTCCAAAAAATAGTATGGGGCTTTACAAGCTGTTTGGAGTGCAAGAGAATATAGACATTCTGATGCATTTCTTAAATGATGTCTTTTTTTCTAAAAATCCCTTTATAAGCGTAGAGCTTTTACCTACATTTTGCCAATCTAGAGCAAGTGTTATAGATGCTTTATGTATAGATAAGAATGGGACTAAGTACATTATTGAGATACAAATTATAAAAAAGTTTGATTCATTTGAGATATGGGCTCCAAGATATGTATCTGAAGCGTATAGCAATCAAGTGAGCGTTGAAGATAAACGCTATAATGTTAAGGAAATTATCTACATAGCTATTGTTGCTGATTATGAAATCTTTCCTAATAGGTCCGAGTACAAATGGGATCATGTTACGCCGGAAAAATCTGAATACGATCTCAAAAATTTTTTCTTTAATTTTATCGAACTTTCTAAATTTAAAAAAAATAAAGAGGAGTTGTCCTCGACAGCAGAAAAGTGGTGCTACTTTTTTAAACACGCGCATGAAACTACAGAAGCAGATTTAGAAAAAGTTATAGGCAAAGATGACATTTTTCGCAGAGCATATGCTGCCCTTGATCAATACCATTGGACAGAGAACGAAGTTATGAATTATGACAGACATACACGTATTGATATGGATCATAGAGCTATTATGGAACAAAAATTCGATGAAGGTAGAGCAATAGGCCTTAGAGAAGTTTTTGAGGAAAATAAAAGTGAAGGTGATACAGATATTGAATTAGCAAAGCTTTTATTAAAGCATAGGATTGGGGCTGATATCATTGCTCAACATACAAATTTATCTAACAAACAGATAGAAGATTTAAAGAGAGGTATTGCTGCTGCATAAGAACATAAGCCTTACATTTTGTAACAATAAAAAACATTATACATAAAAGCGTAGATCGATTTTTATGAAGTGATGAGTACTTTGGTTAAAGGAATCCACCATATCACTTCATTGGCATCCGATGCACAAAAAAACGTAGATTTTTATGCAGGTATTCTAGGCTTGCGGTTGGTGAAAAAGACGATTAACTTTGATGTTCCGGAAGTCTACCATTTGTATTATGGCAATGAAAAAGGCTCCCCTGGTACCATAATGACCTTCTTTCCTTACCCTGGTATACAACGAGGCCGAAAGGGTAAAGGGCAGTTAACCGTTACTTCTTTCTCTATTCCTGAACATTCGATTAATTATTGGACTAAGCGATTGGATAAGTTTCATATCCCCTATGAAAAACCCCAGCAGCGCTTTGATGAAACCGTGGTCTATTTTAAAGATCTGGACGGGCTGGGTTTAGAGCTTGTAGCTAATCGATGGGATAAAAGATTAGGTTTTACTTATGGGAATATTCCCTATCAATTTGCCATTAAAGGATTCTATGGAATAACGCTTATCGAAGAGTGTTATGAGAAAACAGCAGAGTTATTAGTTGATCAGATGGATCATAAGTTCATTGCTAAAACAAGGAACCGTTTTCGCTACTCTGCTAATAAGTCTGGTGATTTTGTGGATATTCTTTGTAGCCCAGAAACATTAAAGGGATTGAGTGGATATGGCACAGTTCACCATGTAGCTTTTGCTACAGAAACCGATGCAACGCAATTAGCAGCACGTGAAAAGTTATTGGAATTAGGTTTTGATGTGACTCCTGTTTTAAATAGAGAATATTTCCTTTCTATTTATTTTAGAGAGCCAGGAGGGGTTTTATTTGAAATTGCCACTATTTCTCCTGGGTTTTCAATCGATGAGCCATTCGAGCATTTAGGAGAATCTCTTAAATTACCACCTTGGGAAGAGTCAAACAGGGCAAGTATAGAACAGATATTACCTCCTATTGGACTCAATCTTAAGAAGTATACGGATTAATGAGTCTCTTTAATAACCAAAAGAGCTTTTGCTTCTTCATCGGACAGAATTTGTGTAAAACCTGATTGATTCAATTGTATGTTAGCTGTTCTTGAATCAAAAGCTTTCTTGCGAAAATCAGAGTATCCATAACGTAGTCCAATGAACTCTACATGATTTTTTTCTGCTTCCTGTTCTACATCTGAAAGATGGGAGGCTTTGTCATTCATAAAAACGATGCGCTTAAATCTTTGTTTTGTTTTTTCAAGCAGTTGAAAAAGAGCTTTGCCTTTAGAAGTACCTGATGTGAAAAGAATACCGTTTACATAAAGCACACCCTTATTTTCATTTTGAAAATAATAGCTTTCTTGAGGAGCTGTTACTCTTAGATCTATTTGGTTATTTATGAGCTGCTTAAAGGTTGCTTTAGATAGGGT
>DASZIJ010000050.1:0-27710 GCA_035949155.1 Candidatus Rhabdochlamydia sp.
TTCACTACTTGTTTTGCTGAACTGGGAATCGTTTTGCTTACATAGGTCTTAAGCTGTTCTTGATTAAGTTTACAGGCTTTCCCTGTGTAATTTAGATTGAGTAGGGCTTCTTTACCTCCCTCTAGATAGGTCTTGTAATAGCGTCTTATCGTATCATCATCTAGGAGCAGCGCTTCTGCTATTGCCTCATAGGTCCATCCTTTATTTAACAGCAGGATAGATTTGATCCTATCACATAGCCTTTTATCTCGCTCCTGACGATGGCGGGCTTTTAGGATATCTTTTTCATTTTGTGTTAAAAAGTGTTTTAGGTTGCATATGAGTAGGGATCTTAGCAGAATCTATAAGAAAGTTTCAAGGAATTGGTCATCTGTAAGGTCTTTTTTCTAATGCAATTGAGTATACCAGGAGATGGAAAATCTTTTAGTTTCTATGCTTTTAAAAATGGGAATTTTTCAGCTGAAAACTTAAGAATTAATTCAACTAAGAAAAAAACACCAGAACTTTACATCCTGGTGTTTTTATAAAAGACTTTAGAAATCAAAGTTTACATGTAGTGTCCAGCCTTGATAGGTTAAATCTCCTAATGGAGCTGAACTAAAGAAAAGGCTTTGATTAAAATAGATGTGGTTTTCCCAGCCTAATTTCAAGCCAAAGTGGAAGCTATCTTCACAGAAGTTATAATCCCAGCCTAGTCCAAGTTGTAGATCTAGAATAGGTCTGCAAATATGGTAGCTATCATTAAATGAATAAGCAATAATTCCAGATTCATTTACAGTTTGTTTAGCCAATCCATACTCGATAGCAGCCGCTACGTTTCCATAAAGGCTAAACCCACCACAAAAGCTCCACTGTGTGTTAAGACCTGACTCAATACCTATTCCCCACCATTTAACTCTTCTCTGAGAGGCTTGGATACCTGTAGGATTTGTAGCTATTCCCGAATAAGATGCGCGTAATCTTTGACGTAACCAATCAGCTCTTAGTCCAAAGAAGGGACGTAATGTTACCCATTTACTGATAAAAAACTCACGACCTGTATTGAGGCTGATTTGTTCAAGGCGATTATGATATTTTGCACTTGCAGTTGTAAAACCTACAGCAGTACTACTTAGTATAAGACCTGGCTTTCTTAGGACATTACCCGCTGCTGCTGTAGCATTGCCATGGCGATTGCTAATTAAATGTGTCCAAGTAGCCGCTATGTCCCAATTATCATGAGGCATAGTCCAATCAAGACCAACACGGAATCCCCAATTGTATTTCTGTTTTACGCGATCATTTTTTACAGGAAGAGTAAGAATGGTTGATTCTACAGCATATATAAGACCATCTTCTTGTAGTTGCCAAAGCAGAGCATCTGCAGATATTTGAAAGTCCCATCCATTTCTGGTTAGCGGCATTCCAGGAGGATTAATCATTCCATTTGTTTCAAGACAAGGGAGGCAATTTTCTAAATTAGGTCTATTAGGTAAATCAGGCGTAGCACAATCATTGATATCGGCATACGTAAAGCTTAGAGTTAATAACATAGATGCAGCAATTATAGGCCACATCTTTTTCAAGTTCCATTGCATATAAGATCCCTCTTTGAGTTTAGAGCATTTAATTTCAACAAACAACAACTACATCAGATACAAATTCACTTTGCATCATTTTCATGGCTTAGATGTAATTTTTATTTTTTAATGCATCGACATCTATCTTATGTTAATAAAAATAGATTGCAATATTTTTTTTTGAGTGAAAAAAATTCAGTAAAAAAAACGAAGATCTTTTTTTTTAAATTTTATTAAGAATGAAAAAACACCAGTTTGGGTGAATATGTTCACTTAATCCTGGTGTCTATTTTTTCTGCACTAGCAAAGACTTTATTTAGAAGTCAAAGCAAGCGTGCAATGTCCAACCTTGGTAAGTCAGACTTCCACCAGAAGTGTTGTCTGAATAGTTGACTGTGTTAAAAGACAAGAATCTGCTTTGATCGAAATATACATGGTTTTCCCAGCCTAATTTCAAGCCAAAGTGGAAGCCATCTTCACAGAAGTTATAATCCCAGCCTAGTCCAAGCTGTAGATCTAGAACAGGTCTGCAAATGTGATAGCTTCTGCTAAATGAAGCATCAACACCACCAGATTCACTGAGTTGTAGTTTTTGTAGACCATACTCAATAGCAGTGGCTACATTTCCGTAGATACTAAATCCACCACAGAAACTCCATTGTGTATTAAGTCCTGACTCAATACCAATTCCCCACCATTTATTTCTTTGGTTGGTACTTTGAGCTAAAGTAGCAGAGGTATAAGATGTACGTAGTCTTTGACGTAACCAATCAGCTCTTAGTCCAAAGAAAGGACGTAATGTTACCCATTTGCTAATAAAAAATTCACGACCTAGGTTAAGATCAATTTGATCAAGACGATTGTGATATTTTGAACTTGCAGAGGTATAGCCCACAGTAGCAGTGTTTGCAAAACCTTGTGCTTTTACTAAAACGTTTCCTGCAGTACTTACTGTAGAATTACCATGGCGATTGCTAATTAGGTGTGTCCAAGAAAGATCTACATCCCAATTGTCATGAGGCAGAGTCCAATCAAGGCCAATACGGAATCCCCAATTGTATTTACTTTTTACTCCATCAGCTCCAACAGGAAGACCATCAGCTGTTGTTTCTACAGCGTAGCTAAGACCGTCTTCAAATAGTTGCCATAAAAGAGCATCTGCAGATATTTGAAAGTCCCATCCATTTCTAGTTAAAGGCATTGCAGGAGGGTTAATCATTCCGTTTACGCCTCGTCTTTGCTCAAGGCAATTAAGACGATTTTCTATATTACGCAGCGCTGATGAATCACCAAAATCCGCATACGTAAAGCTTGTTGTTAATAACATAGATGCAGCAATTGCGGGCCACACCTTTTTCAAATTCCATTGCATATAGATCCCCCTGGGTTTGGATCATTTAATTTCAATAAACGACAATTCGTAGCTGCCCACGGAGTTAACAACTTCTTTGCAAAGAAATTAGCAATTCCGCAAGCAGCTACAATGTAGATATCTTGAAGATCATCGTATTTGCCTACAATGAACTTTGTAAACAGCTACATCTGATGCAAACCTGCCCTAAATGAAAAACCGCAAGGAAGAATAATCTCTTTTAAAGCGTATTCTGAGCAGTATTTTTTGTTTTGATAGCTTTATTTGCATCATTTTTATGGCTTCACTGTAATTTTTATTACGAATTCAAGTCAACAAAAAATAGTATAAGTATGTGATTTTCCTTTTTTAATCGGCGTTAAAATCCTATGTCTAAAACAGGTTAAATATGCTTTAAAATTGCTTGAGAGAGGCCTTTTTGTTTTCTAGATCATTAAATGAATTTTGTGTTTTTAGAACTTAAAAAACCAAAAAAACAATCAGGAAAAATACAAATACAAAAAGATTTTTTTCTGAATTTAATTAAAGATTTAAGACTATTAATAGTAAAATTAGCTATTGAAAGCTCTTTAGAATAGCTTCTAAATCTTTTAGATATCCTAATGATTGTATACCCATTTGTTGCAGGATAAAAAACCATGCAGCACAAAGAACTGCAAGCCCAAGTAATGACTTAAGAGACATACCTAAAAAAGCGATTTGCACCTGAGGAGCTAATCTATTAGCAATCCCTAAAAACATCTCTGTCATTAATATAGCGATGATAGATGGAGCTGATAATTGAATTCCAACCGATACGATTTTTCCGACTAACCCCCAAACGCTTTGCCAAAAAGCTGCTTGAAAAGTAAAAAAATATGAAGGCAACATTTTATCTACGGGAATAATTGTATAAAAATCAAAAAGAGCATTAAAGAAATAAAAGATCCCGTTGATTTGATAGAAGATCACAATCATGATGTAATTATATAAAATGCCAATAGAAGAAGAAGGAGTTTGCATAAAGGGATCTGTTACTTGCAAAGCAGAAGATCCTCTTAGAAAATCGATGTTTACTCCAGCTGTTTCTGCAATGTAAAAAGGAATTGTGATAAAAAAAACAAGAACAAATCCAAGAAAGAGCTCTTTAAAACAAAGGACAATATATTGGAAATTAAATCCAACCATTGTTTGAGAGGTCATAATCATTTGCGGTAGAAACACAAGGGTTAAGCAAATCAAAAGACCCATTTTTACAGTGCTAGGAGCTTTATTTCCTAAAAAAGGAGCTAAACTTACAATAGGTGCAAAACGCATTAACCCTAGAAAAAATAGAGTAAGCAATGCAAAGGGATCTAGTTCAAAAAGTTTAGAAAAAAAAGCTAGATAAGAGTCATTAGGATTCATGTAAAATCTTTTAAGAGGACCATTTAGGAAAATTCACGAAGATATTATTGGTGAACTGTAAAATTTGTGCACTTAACCATCCTCCAACAATAAGCAAGGTAAAAATCACTGCAAATAATTTAACCATGAAAGAGAGTGTTTGTTCTTGGATTTGTGTAGCTGCTTGAAAAACAGCAACTGTTAATCCGAGCAAAGTGCTGATCAAGATAGGTGGCCCAGATAGAAGGAGAATCAATAATAGAGCTTGATAAGAAAGCTGATAGATTTCTGTATTATACATAGTTTTTCCTTAAATTAGCGAAATGATAAAACGAGCCCCTGAATGATCAATGTCCATCCATCTACCATTACGATTAATAGTAATTTTAAGGGAAGAGCAATTGTTAAAGGGGATAACATCATCATACCCATAGCAAGCAAAATATTAGAGGTAACCAGATCCACTACAAAAAAAGGTAAGTAGATTAAGACGCCAATTTCAAAGGCAGCTTTGAGCTGTGAGGTGATAAAAGCGGGAATCAAAATGATAAAATCATTAGGTTTTAACCCACCTCGAAACTCTTCTGGTATAGAGCGTTGAGCGAGTTGATAAAAACCACCCATGTGCTTAGCCGTGGTATTTCTCTGTAAAAAATCACGCATAGGTTCTTTTGTCACATTGATTACATCTACCATATATTGTGCACTTTCAGCAGAAAATAAATTGGTAGGTGCTCTATCTTTAATCTGATTCTCTCCTGCTTTATACATGGCTACAGCGGTGGGAAACATCACGTAAATCGTCATTAAGAGAGCAATACCGCTTATGACCTGATTTGGTGGGGATTGCTGAATACCCAAAGCATTGCGCAAAAGAGACAATACAATCACAATTTTAATGTAAGAGGTTAAGAGCATAATGGCAAAAGGCAGAAGTGCAAAAGCCGTGATTGCTGTTAACTCTTCTAAAATGGTAGGCGTTGGCGCTAGTTGCTCAATAGAAGGAGAAGAAGGTTCTTGTGCATGTAAACAGTCTCCTAAAAAGAGACAAGCTAGCAATACAAAAGAAAAAAGCAGAAGGCGTTTATGCATGTCAGTACCATTTTTTTACCGAATTTAGTATATTCTTAGATTTTCTCTAAGAGAAAAGAGAGAAAGAGGTTTTAAGAATTTTAAATTTACATATATTTTTGAAAAGCGTGTTCTAGAGATTCCCAAAGCTTATCTATTTTGGCATTGATAATTCCGCTATCTGTTTCAATAACGCAGCCTCCTTGTTCGACATCATCCCTTTCTTGAATAGTAAAAGTTTTTACTTGTTCAAGATTTTTCTTAAGGGCAGGTTTATTTGCTTCTAGGATCTCTTTGTCTAATTTATTGACATAGATGGTGATATCAGGACTTTGCTTCACGCTTTTAAGCGTCTCAGAAACAATCCGCACGATGGTTTCAGGGTCCAAAGAAAGCTGTTGGCTAACGATTTTTTTAGCCGCTTGTAGAGCAAGTGGCAGTACTTTTTTTTGTAGCTCTGAATACCAGAAAAGCATTTTTTTTTCTAAATCTGTAATATAGGTGCTAAACTGCTCAAGCCCTTCATCAAAGCCTTGTTGTTTTGCTTGGGCACGTAGCTTTTTACACTCTTTTTCCACTTTTTGTTTATAGAGAACAATATCTTCTTGTGCATGCTCAATAAGCAATTTTGTTTCTAATAAAATACTAAAGTCTTTAGCGGGGATCACTTTTTCTGCTGCTTCTGGATGTATTTCACTTTGTTGAATGAGTGTTAGAAATTTCATAAGTTAAGCTTGATAGTTAAGTGTTTTCATGAGTAATAGGACTTGATTTTTAAGCAAATCAGCTGCTTGTAGAGCATTTGTAGCGGTAGATAACTTGGTTAACAGCTTACCTTTTTCCATTTCTAGATGGTGACTTATATACCAAGTGAAGCTCATATGAATAGGGTAAATAGCTTTGGCTAATCGATTAATCCCTCTTTGCGTTAATGCGTTTTTCAATACATCTAAATCTGCATTCCAGTCAGAGAGTCCTATTTTTTTAAAGATAACAGGTTCTTTTTGATGTAGAAAATTTTTTAAGTAATGAGTCTGTTCTTTAGTAAGTACGCTATCAATCAATTTTAATTTTTGCGTAGAGATAATTTGAGGAATTTCCACTGCTAAATCATGCATTGCTAATAGTTCAATGAGAGTATTTAACTGAGTAGTATTTAAATCAAGCAAAGCTAGTAGGGGATGTTGGGGTAGAAAGCAACGGGGGATTAAGTTTTCAGGAGCAATGGTTTTAAATAACTCTTGAGTTAAGTATTTTCTGGCTAAAGCTGTGGGTTTTGGAAAGGATTGAGAAAGCATTAGTGCTTCTTTTAAATCTTGTATTTGTTGAAGTGACAAACAAGAGATAAAAAGCTTAGCATCTTTTTCTGTAAGAGAGCGTAAATGTGGTACAAACCAGGAAAAATGTATAGCATCGAGTTGCGCATATATAGAGGAGGCTGTATTAGTTATTTCTATATTTTCTCCATGGAATGTGTGTATTTCAGTTTGCAACTCTTCTGATAAGCGGCTAAGCAAGTCCTTTTTTTTTTGAGAGGACATAATCAGAGAGCTTAATGTGCAAAAAGCTACTTGATCCATAACTTTAACTCTCACTCTCAGGCGGTTTTATTTTTCCTTCTTTTTCTTTAAAAGGAGCGATTTTTAACAGATTTCTCCAATTTCCTTTTTCTTTAAGGAAGGGATAAAACTTCCAAATCATCCAACCGATGAGCAAAGCAAATACAAATAAGCAAAACATCAAAAGGAAGAAAACGGCGCGGAAACGAGAAGCTGATTGTTTATTTAATATAATTGACCAAATGCTCACATATTCATTTCCAGTCCCTTCTAAAGACTCGCTCATAGGAGTTAACGAGACATCAATAAAGCGCGCGCGATCTGAAATAACTGTAACATCATTGAGATCAAGGCCTGTTACGCTACCAGATACAAGTCTTTTAATTTTAGAGGAGAGATGTGCATTAGGATCATCGAATATTCCTTGATGTTTTACATAGACGGCTGCTGTAATTTTTTTTAATTTCTCTTGTTGTGATCCATAAGCCATAGAAGAAGCTTCGGTAGAGGGAAAAGAGATTTGCACATCTGCATCTAGCACACCGTCGATCTTACGGATCATGTTGGCGATTTGCTCAGCAAGCCCTGCTTGATAACGAATGGTTTCTTCTTTTTCTGAAGACATCAAACCCGCTTTTGCAAAAAGGTCTAGTAAGCTTGTTCCTTTTTTACGAGGCAATCCATTTTGATTTAAAATAGCCATAGCTTTTGTGGAATGAGATCCATCAACTGTGATGCTCCATTTAACAGCTTCATTTCCTGTTGCACCAGCTCCTGTACTTACAGCTTGCATTTTCTCTGAAGAGATCCCTCTACTTGCTAGAAAGACGATGATCTCATTTGCCTCTCTTTCATCGACATCATTTATGATGACCATATTACGATCACAGCTTACCAAAGTGAGAAAAAGAAAAACGAAGAGGTATTTTAAAATTTTGTTAGTAGTCATAAATCAATAGTTGTAAAGATTGAAAATTGCCAAGTCTGCCATGCTTATGTGACAAGATGTCCTATTTATTCACTTATAGCAGTTTGTCTTAGCTTCGTCAAATTAGAACTCCATTTTAATAGCAATCAGGTCCTGGTCCAAAGCGACGAAAGAGGTAGTCATTTATACCTTTTAGGGCTGCTTTATAGGTAAAAAGGTTATGCATTTTTCTCTCTTGCTTAGCTTTGGTATAAAAAGATTGAAAACAAGTATATTGTATAGATTTCAGCAAATAGATTTTTATTAAATGGAAAATTTCAGGAATTAATACTCGTATATAGATGCTTAAAAGGTGTCTAAAAGAGCAGTTGCGCTCAATCCAAAGAAGTCGATTGCGCCACCAAAAATAGGTGCTATGAGTTTTACCTTTAAAAGAAGCGGAAACTTTATGCCAAATTTTTGCGGGGGGGTAACTGATAATTTGAAACCCTTTGCGTTTGGCACGCATACAAAAATCGGATTCTTCCCAAATCAAGAAGAAGCGAGGTTCCAAGAGCCCTATTTGTTCAAAAACTTCTTTTTTGATCATCATAGCAGCTCCACAAACATAATCGATACAGAAGGCGGTGTCCCAATTCTCATCCGATGTATGCAGTCCGATTAAATCAAAAACTCCTTTTTTTTGATTCCAAGTTCCTCCAAAGTGATCTAATTTCCCTTCATTCTGCATCAGGCAAATTTTAGCTCCAAGAACTCCTGCTTTAGGAAATTGTTGAAATCCTAGCATAAAGCGTTTTAGCAAATCAGAAGAAACTTTGGTGTCATTATTGAGTAGTAAAATAAAATCGGCTTTGTGATTTAAAGCGTATTGAATGCCTACATTATTACCACCTGTAAATCCTAAGTTGGTTTGATTTTCTAGTAGCAGGTGATTAGGGAATTGAAGCTTTATGGCAGAAATAGAATCATCCTTTGATCCATTATCAACAATGACTACTTGATAGTTAGAATAGTCCAATGATTGTAGAGAACTTAAACACGTTAAGGTGTCTTGTCTTCCATTCCAATTTACAATAATAATAAAAATCTTAGGAAGATCGGCTAAGGACATAAGAGGACCATCCCGCTTTGCGATATTTGCTTGCTACTTGTTTTGGGTTTTCTGCTTGATAAATTCCTCGACCCACAATGATTATATCACTTCCTGCTTTGATAGCTGAATCTGGAGTTTGGTATGTCTGTCCTAAACCATCTTTATCGTTAGCAAATTGAATACCTGGCGTAAAGTAAATCCATTTTGGATTGTTGGAAATTTTTTTTAAACAAATGAAACCAATCACGAAATCTTCATGTTGTTCAGCCATTTTTAGCGTAGCTTCTGTATATTCTTCTTTAGCAAGGGTTCCAGAAGAGCTCATTTCTGCTAATAGAAGGAGCGCCCTGTTAGAGCTAAGACCTATATCTTTAAGAGCTGTGATGATACCAGGCCCTACAACACTATGCGCATTGATCAAATCAGCCCATTCGACCATTTTAAAAGGACCTCCCTGGTATTGTAATTGTACGGTATTTCCAATATCGGCAAATTTACGATCTTCAAAAATCATAAAACTCTCTTTATGACTAAGCTCTTGAAGCTTTTTTGTAGTATTTGGATGAAAATCGTTGAGAATGTCTATGTGTGTTTTTAATATGCAGATCTCAGATCCTACTAATTCTGCAAAAGCAATTAGAGCATCAGATGAGGTAAAATCAGCTGCAACGCAGAGATTGCTTTGTTTTTCTTTGCAGATGCTAAGTAATTTTTTTGCAACTGGATGAGAACAAAATGCTATTCTTTGTTCATAACTATATTCTCTTATCATGGGCTTTTTAAGAAACAAGTGACATTTTGAAATACATTTTCTTCGATTTTTTTCTCTTCATATAACACTTCTAAGACTTCATAAATACTGATTAAGCTGTGCACAGAGAGTCCATTTTCTTTCATGATTCTATTCCCTGTTTGCTCACGGTTGAGCACAACACAAATATCCTTGACAAGGACCCCTAGATTTTGTAAAGGGGCAACTGTTTCAAGAATGCTTTTACCTGTAGTGATCACATCTTCAATGATTAAACAAAGCTGCTTCTTGCTAAATATGCCCTCAATACTAGATTTTGTTCCATATTCCTTAATTTCCTTACGACGCATCAGCATGGGAACATTATATTCTAAAGAAATAGCTGTAGCAAGAGGAAGGGCCGTATAAGGCACTCCACAAATCAAACTAAATTCTAAAGCAGATGCAAGCTGCCAGAGTGCATCACGGATTTCTTTTATGAGTTTTGGAAAAGAAATAACCCGTCTTAAATCGATATAAATTGGAGATGTAATACCGCTCTTTAAAACGAAACAGCCAAATTGAATGGATCCTATGTTGAAAAGGTCAAGAATCATTTTTTTAGTTTGTAATTGGATCATCTCTGCTCTTTTGTATGGTATTTTACTGCTAAATAAGGATCCCACATCATACCCGTTGCGGTCATTGCGGCATGAGCTTTTGCTTTAAAAAAAACAGAAAAATGCTCTGGTAGAGAAATACCACCCACTCCGATTAAGGTAAGGTCGAGTTTCTCTTTTTGGATGATTTCATGAGCTTGTGTAATAAATCGCACTGCGGTAGAGAGAATAGGTCCTCCACAAATACCACTTGTTGGTCTATCAGGACCTAAAGGAGAGTTTCCGGTAGAATCAACTACTTTAGAGCTGACTGAGTTAATCCCAGAAATAGCTTGGATTCCATTTTGAGCAGCTGTGATTAACACTTCTTGTAATAGTTGTTTAGAAGGGAAAATACCTACTTTAATGATTAAAGGAATAGGATGAATAGCTTTAACAAGTGCCTTTCCGATTTCTGCAACAGCAGAAGGAGACATGTAGATAGCTCCTTCTTTTGTCTTTACATTAGGACAAGAGAAATTCGCTTCAATAATCTTAGCACCTGCTGCTTTAGCTAAGGTAGCAACAGCTACAAAATCTTCTATAAAAGAACGCTCTTTTTGAAAGGAGCCTACTATGGAGACAACCATAACCTGTCCTTCTTGTAGGCAAGCATTTGCACGAGGGATATCCTCTAATAAGAAAGCAGGGGATCTAGAAGGCATGCCAAAAGAATTGGTGATAGCTAGATCTTCTATTTGTTTAGGTGGAAAAGGGATTTGTTTAACACTATATTTAGGATCATTTGTATGTATAGGGCCGTTTGTATCGACGTAGATAATATTTGGCATGGGATGAGCTGCATATTCTTTACTGCGAATGGTTTTATATAGAGGAATGTCATACCCCAGTTTGGCTGCCAATGAAATCCATTTGGAATTTAATAAAGGCCCAGCTGCTACACCAATACAAGAGGCTACCGGAAATCCCAAAAAATTAGGCATTTCTTCTCTAGGAGGAAGATTTCTTTTAGGAATGGCTCCATCAAAGAAAGGACCTTCTTCTGCATTTTCTAGATAACTTTTTTTTATATTGTAAATAGGGAGATGATCTGGATACCAAGGAGGTAATTTAGTGGCAGGCATAGAGATTATCTCCTAAGACAGTCATAACAGGCCAACCTTTTAAAGTAAAACCTGCATAGGGGCTCCAACTGCATTTTGTCTGTAATAAAGATGGGTCTATCATTTGTGTTTTTTGCATATCGATTAAAACAATGTCTTGGCAAGAAGGGAGCCGGAAAATTTCTAAGATTTTCTTATGCATAAGTTGTTCAATATCGGATAATTGGATTTTTCCCCGATTACAGGCATCGAGGAGTAAGGGGAGAGTAGTTTCTATGCCGGGCATTCCCGATAAATTTTTAGGGTAATTTGCAGACTTTTCTTCTAAGGTGTGAGGAGCATGATCTGATCCAATTGTATCGACCACTTTTTCTCTAATAGCCTGCCATAGTGCATTAGAATGAACTTTTTGTCTTAAAGGAGGATTCACTTGTGCTTTAGTCCCTAGTGAATCATAGGCTTTTGTTGAAAGAAATAGATGGTGAGGGGTTACCTCGCAATACACGCAAAGACCTTCTTCTTTCGCTTGCCGAATCAATTCTATTTCCTGACTTGTGCTAATATGTAAGAGATATAAGCGTGTGTGATACTTACGAGCTAAGTCAATAGCTTTGCTAGTTGCTAGATAAGCTACTTGTTCGTTGCGGATTTTGGAATGAATTTTAGGTCCTTTATGATGAGAAAACCGGGCTTTCCTTTTAAGAATTAAATCTTGATCTTCTGCATGTACAGCAACTAATAAATCATTTTCTGCAGCGAGTTTAAAAGCTGTTTCTAGTGATACATCATCATCTAATAATAAACCTCCTGTTGAGGATCCCATAAAGATTTTCAAGCCGATAACTTCATTACGACAACGCGCAATCTCAGAAAAGTGGTTTTTATCTACACCTAGGTATAAATCAAAATGCAAGGAAATTTTTGCTTGCTTCAACTGTTTTTGGATAAGCTGTTTTTTTTCTAAAACCCTCTCTAGTGTATTGGTAATAGGTAAAGTGTTCGGCATGTCAAACACAGTAGTAATTCCTCCTTGCAGAGCAGCTTTAGCTCCTGTCTTCCAATCTTCTTTATATTCTAGTCCAGGAGTGCGAAAATGAGCATGTGGATCGATTAAAGCAGGTAGAAGTGTAAGATGACGACTATCAAAGGTCATCTCTTTTGCAGAGGGGATTTGCCAATCAAGCCTTTTACCATCGATGGTAGAGACTTGCTTAAACGTAATCATATTTTAAGGATCCTTGTAAAATAGCATGTAATAGTCCCATGCGAGTGTATACCCCATTTTCTGCTTGTTGAAAATAATGTGCAAATGGGGATCCATCGATTAAGGGATCGATCTCATTGTTTCTTGGAAGGGGGTGTAGTATTTTTAAATGTGAAGGTGCATTTACTAAATGATCTAGTTTTAAGGGGTAAAGATTGAAAAAGATTGGATCAGTGCTTGTCAATCTATCTGTTTGTAGACGTGTTACATAGAGAATGTCTAAATGGGAAATGATTTCATCTAAATTTTGATGGAAGGAAAATGGTATTTTTTTTCTTGTTAAATGAGCAAGTAGTTCTTGAGGAAGAAATAAGCCATCAGGAGCACAAAAAAACAGACGCATACCAAATAAAGCACACGCAAGACAAAGAGAGTGCACTGTGCGCCCATATTTAAGATCCCCTACAAAGGCAATGGATAATCCCTGGAGATCTTTTTGTGTTTCTTGCATGGTAAATAGGTCTGTTAAGGTTTGAGTAGGGTGCTCTTCTGCGCCATTACCTGCGTTGATGACCGGTGTTTCAGTGCTTTTATGAGCTAGATGTATAGATTCTTTAGAAGGATGTCGCAATACAAGGACATCCGCAAAAGATCCCATCACTTTTATCGTATCTTCAAACGATTCCCCTTTTTGTGCAGCCGTATTTTTCCCATCGGAAAATCCAATTATCCGGCCTCCTAATTTAAGCATAGCGGTTTCAAAAGAGAGACGAGTTCTAGTGGAAGGCTCGTAAAAACAGGTAGCGAGAATAGAAGTTTTTAGTGAGGGTGGAGGAGGGGAGTTTTTCATGATATGCGCTTGTTCTAAAAGATAGAGAATTTCTTGCCTGGAAAAATTTTCCATCGAAATAACACTTCTATTTCTGAATGTATGCATCATGAAAGTTTCCTTAAAGATTTTAAAGCAAATTTTTCTGATTTACAGAGTTGATGTAAAATAGCTTCATATACTTCTTGTATTCCTATTTGCAACATGCAAAAAGGGTTTACGCATTTTTTTTGTAGGCAGGGAGAGCATGTTTTTTTCTTTGCAATTACCGTATAGTCTTTTATAGCATAAGGACCGCACAGATGAGGATTTGTAGGACAAAAAATGGCAACAGTAGGTGTTTTTATGGCAAAAGCCATATGCATCGGACCTGTATCATTACAAACCATTAGATCCATATTCTGAATCAGAGCAGCAAATGTTTTTAAAGGCAGGTCTATCAAGGAGGTGCTGCCTGGGATATTAGAAGCGATTTGTAGAACGAGTTCTTTTTCTGATTGATTGCCTGTAATAAATATGTGGCATTTATGTTGCGTGCTTAACAGATTGCCTAGGGCAATAAAATGAGAGGAAGGCCAACGTTTGAAAAGATCTTTAGATCCTGGATGAAGCAAGATACAAGGATGTGCATGGTCTTGTAAATGATCCATTAGAGGAAGTACATTTTTCTTGTCTTGCTCACTTAAAGCAATTTCTATTAGATGATGAGCTGGTTTTTTACCAATTAATGCTGCGATAATTTCTAAGCGCCTTACGATTTCATGTTGTGGTTTTTTGGGAAGAAGGTGAGTCATTAAACAGTCAAGCCCTTTATTCGACCCTTCTGTGCCAATAATTTTTTTAGTTCCTAATAAGTACACAAAAGGCAAAACTATTCTTTGAGAGGAATGAAAGAATAAAATATAGGAAAACTTCTTTTTCTTTAACTTTGCATAAAGAGAAATAAGAGATGTGATTATGGGTTTTTTCAATAAGAATAGATCATCGATGTAAGGATTATTTTCCAGCAATTCTTTCCCAATATGGCTCGTTAAAACTGCAATATATCCTTTAGGATACTGCTCTCTAAGAGAGCGGATCGAAGGAGTTCCCCATAAGGTGTCTCCTAGCCCAGTTGTAGAAACAATTAAAAACCTATCTTGCATAGCATTTTGTTTGATAAAATAGCGTAAAATCTTTACAAAAAACTTCAATAGAATATTTTTAAAAGACTTAACTGTTTTTTTCACTTTATAGCCCTTCTGTTTATCAGATCTTTTTCGGAAATTGTAGCAAAGCATTGCCATGGAAGGATAAGCAAAGATTTCAAATTAAGCTCTATTAAACAGCTTAAAAATACTTGTGCGTTTTGTAAGTTAGTAATCAATGGAATGTGATGATCAATACTTAAACGTCTAATATGAAATCCATCTGTTGTAGGATTAGCTCCTGTGCCTTTAGGGATATTTATAATTAAATCAAAATATCCCTTTTTTATGAAGCTAGATAGATGGGGTTGTTTTTTTTGACTTTTCTTATAGATGCATTGAGACTCTACTTGATGGCTTTTGAGAAAGTCATGAGTGCCCTGGGTAGCAAAAATTTTCCACCCACAGCCTGCAAGCACTTTCATCGATTCCAATAGCTTACTTTTTTTATCGTCTCCAATGCTAAATAAGATTTTTTTCCCTTTAATTCTTGTCTGTGTAGCCATCCAAGAAAGGAAAAAGGCCTCTTGTAGATCTCGGCCTAAGCAGGCTACTTCTCCAGTTGAAGCCATTTCAACATGGGCAACAGGACTAGCTCCCTTTAAGCGCTGATAGGAAAATTGAGGAGTCTTAACACCTACATAATCAAATTCAAGAGTTTTAAAGTTACCTGAGATAGGTTGGTCTAAAAGTATTCTAGTTGCAATTTCAATAAAATTATGGCGTGTTACTTTACTGACAAAAGGAAAAGAACGAGAAGCTCTCAGATTACATTCAATAACTTGAATAGCATTACTTTTAGCTACAAATTGAATATTAAAAGGGCCGGTGATTTCGAGTGCTTTGACAATTTGTCTTGTAATGAGTTTTGTGCGCCGAATGGTTTCTAGGTCTAAATTTTGAGGAGGTAAAACCACTGTAGCATCTCCTGAATGCACTCCTGCATTTTCAATATGTTCAGAAATAGCTTCGATGACAATCATTCCTTCTTTGGCTACCCCATCGACTTCTAGTTCTTTAGCTTCTGTAATAAATTTGGATAAAACAACGGGATAATCAGGGGAAATCTTTGCTGCTTGGATGAGAAAGCAAGCCAGATCTTCTTCAGAAAAGGCAATATTCATTGCTGATCCTGAAAGCACATAAGAAGGTCTAATGAGAACAGGATAACCCACTTGGTTTGCAAAGAATTTTGCTTGGGTAAGTGAAATGACAGTAGCCCAGACTGGTTGATCAATTTTTAATTTATGTAGTAAACTGGAGAACTTATGGCGGTTTTCTGCGCGATCGATTTGCCAAGCTTTTGTTCCCAAAAGAGGATATCCATATTTATTAAGAGCTACACTTAAATTATTTGCAATTTGCCCTCCTACAGATACAATAATCCCTTTTGGATTCTCAAAGTCTGCAATATCTCGAACTCTCTCAAAGGTAAGCTCTTCAAAGTACAGGCGATCTGATTCATCATAATCTGTGGATACGGTTTCTGGATTGCAATTAATAATAATTGTTTTTTCTTCTAAAGAGCGAAGCTCTCTACATGTGTTCACAGCACACCAATCAAATTCAACAGATGAGCCAATTGAATAGGGACCAGAACCGAGTACAATTATAGGAGGGGAGTTAAACGGTTGAATATCGTGGCATATGCCATGATAACTTAAAAAGAGATAATTGGTTTTGGCATCAAATTCCCCAGCTAACGTATCAATCTGTTTAATCATAGGCAAAATTTGATAACGATGGCGTAATTTCCGTACTTTTTCTGGAGAGATGTTTTTTATTTTCCCAATAGTTTGATCAGAAAATCCATATTGTTTAGCTTTTCGTAATAGGTCTTTGGTTAGGGATTCCTTTTTTAAAAGAGAAGCAATCTGTGTAATAGATTGGATATGTAGTAAAAACCAAGCATCGATTTGACACAGTGCTTGTGCCTGCTTAAGGGTTGCCCCTTTTTCAAAAAAAAGAGCTAGAGCAAATAATCTTCTATCAGTTGCTTCGTGAATTTCTTGGGAGAGATTTTCAATAGGATAGGGATAACTGGTTAATCCATCGGCTCCAATGTTTAGCATGCGAATAGCTTTTTGCAGAGCTTCGGGAAAGCTTCTACCCATTGCCATTACTTCACCTACGCTTTTCATTTCAGTGCCGATTTTGCGTTCTGCTGAGCGTAGTTTATGAGTATCCCATCTTGGGATTTTGACAACAACATAGTCTAGAGCAGGTTCAAAAAAAGCTGTCGTTTTTTTTGTCACGCTATTACGAATTTGTGCAAGAGAGAAACCTAAGCTAAGCTTTGCTGCAACAAAAGCAAGGGGATATCCAGTGGCTTTTGAGGCTAAAGCAGATGAACGAGAGAGTCTAGCATTCATTTCAATAACTCTATAACTGCCGTCTTTGGGATTTAAGGCATATTGTATGTTACACTCGCCTACAATTTCAAAAGCTTCTGCTGCTTTTAGAGCGATTAAGCGCAGCAGGTGATATTCTTGATTATTGAGTGTTTGCGAAGGTGCAACGACAATGCTCTCTCCTGTATGAATCCCCATTGGGTCCAAATTTTCCATATTGCAAATCGTCAATGCATTCCCATATTGATCGCGTACAATTTCATATTCGAGTTCTTTAAAACCGAATAAATATTCTTCGATGAGAATCTGAGAACAAGCATTTAGCGCTTCTTGTGCTTTTGTATGTAGTTCTCTAGGATTGGTAATTTTCCCCGATCCTAGTCCTCCTAAAGAGAAGCCTAAGCGCAACATGACGGGATAGCCTATTTCTTCTGCTGCTTTTAATGCTTGAGCAATAGATTTAACGGCTCTACTCTTAGGAGTGCAAATGTCAATGCTTTCAAGTTTTTTTTTAAAAAGATGCCGATCTTCTGTTAGCTGAATAGAAGAAATATTCGTGCCGAGTATTTCTACACCATATTTTTGAAAGATATTTTTACTGGCAAGTTGAAGGCCTAAATTAAGAGCTGTTTGTCCTCCAAAGCCCAGTAAGACACCACTGGGTTTTGTTTTAGCAATAATCTGAGAGACAATCTCTACATCAAGCGGAAGCAAGTAGGTTTCATCCGCTGTACAAGGATCTGTTTGTACTGTTGCAATATTAGGATTGATTAAAATCGTATGAATTTTTTCTTCTTTTAGTGCTTTAATAGCTTGGGTTCCTGAGTAATCAAATTCGCCGGCTTGACCGATCTTTAGACCCCCAGAACCTAGAATTAACACAGACTTGCCTTGAAAACGTTTGTAATCTTTCATTCTCTATAACATGTTATAAAATGTTTCGAATAAACCCATCATATCAGTGGGGCCAGGAGACGCTTCAGGATGAAATTGCACGGCAAAAAAAGGAAGTTCTCTATGCCGAATTCCTTCAACGGAACCATCATTCACATTGCGAAATGTGACTTTCCAATTTTTAGATAAACTGTTTTCTTCAATGGCAAAACCGTGGTTTTGCGATGTGAGAAAAAAGCGTCCTGATTCTATGCATTCACAAGGTTGATTTTGCCCCCGGTGTCCATAGGGTAGTTTATAGGTTTTTGCTTGGGCTGCCAATGCCATGAGTTGAGCTCCCAAACAAATACCAAAAATCGGTTTTTTTTTGTTCAGCGCTTTTTTTAAAATGTCCACTGTTTGCCTGCAGTCAAGAGGATCTCCTGGCCCATTAGATAAAAGAATCCCGTCATACTCTTGGTCTAAGTAATTGTAGTCAAAAGGGACTCTTTTGATTTGGATAGGAAAGTTAAGCAAACAAGTTAAGATACTTTGCTTCATACCACAATCAACGAGAATAATGGTTTTCTTTCCTTTCCCATATTTTTTTAAGATAGGACAACTTACCTCCTTTACGAGAGAAGTAGGATTGACAAAGTTTACCGGTTTTTTACTTTGTGTAATTGCTCCAAGCATGCTCCCTTCTGTTCGGATATTTTTTGTCAAAGCACGGGTATCTACTCCAGAGAGAAAAGGAACTTTTTGCATATATAGCCATTTAGCTAGGGAGATTTTTGCTTGATAATGGCTGTAAAAAGGACAGATTTGATTAAGTATAACCCCTTTAGCATGGATTTTCAAAGATTCCCAAAGCCAAGAATCAGGAACGCCATAGTTACCAATCAAAGGAAAAGTAAAACTTAAGATTTGCCCTGCATAAGAGGGGTCTGTTAGGGATTCAACGTATCCTGTCATTCCCGTTGTAAAGACAACTTCGCCAAAAGCGGTTTCTTTAAACCACTTTGGCGCATGCCCTTGATAGGTCATGCCATTTTGTAAAACAAGTTGCGCTGGAACTAGTTTCAAAAAATTCATATTGCATTCAAGCCTAGCAAAAGGAAAAAGAGAAGTAAATATATTTTTTTTTATTTATATGAATCCGTAAAGAACATCTTCAAAGGCAACAGCTTATCTCGTTCCTGACGATGGTGAATTTTTAGAATGTTATTCCATTTATAAAAAACCATACATATCCAATTAAATATTTTATTTTGTATCAGCAGCTTATTTAAATTTTTATTTCCTTTAATAAATCATTTTTGTAACATCTCTCGTTTAAAATATATAATTACAAAGGACTGTATAAATGGGCGGGGCATGGGCAGCAGCTCAAAAAGCATTTGATAAAGGCTTTAGCTTGATGGACAGTATTCTAAGAGATACGCTTCCAAGATTTAATCAAACATTAGAGAATTCCAATCAAACATTAGGAAATGCGAATCAAACACTAGAGAATGCCAACCAAACATTAAAGAATACTAACGAATTAATTAGTGACTTTAAAGGAATCCCTGGGAATTTGACTGAAACCGCCAAAGGGATCGGAGCTGTTACCAAAATGGGAATCGGAATTGCTGGATTAAAATTTTGTTCTGATATGGGCGTTTCATGGTATCGAGCCATTAGATTAACCGGAATTGCCAGCGATGCAAGAAAGGATTTAAAAAAATTAGCTGATCATACAACCAAAACAGAAGCTGAAATTGTTAACGTTCTAAAAAATACCAGCGGTGACTTCAAATCTTCTGTCTGTCAGTTCACCGAAGATGCCCATGAAATGGGCCAAAACTTTGGTCATATGGCAGAATCGCTATCACAATCTTCTACAAAAATATCCGGTGCTGTCAATCAAGCAAGTCGAAGTTTTGGTTACATGACCCATATCACATCAGACTTTCTTGCTTACCTCTCTCAAGATATTCATCAGACAAGCCGTTGCTTCAGGGTCACTTGCTTTTCTTTGACAACATCCGCATTGGTGGCAACCATGACATATCTTCAAAATTCCAGTTGTGACCATGACCCGGAATCTATGTTTTGCACTGCTCCGTTAAAAAGCATGATAGCTACGACGATTGCAGCTGGTTTTGTGGTTACGAGAATGCTTATGCCAAATAGAGTTCAAGAACATCAGAACAATGAAATAACGAATGTTATGGATCATCTAGCTTCGATTCAAGTAGAAGAAGCTACGAAGCTTAATTTTTTCATTCCGGAAGAGGGCATCGATCAAGATGTTGAATGGACAAAAGAGCAGCTAGATTCAATAAAAGCTACAAATGTTGATGTTTTGAATCTTATTGAAGCAAAAAGAAAGCTTAAATGTTGCAAATGGACTAAACAAGAACTGGAATGGCTGTTAAGTCAAGATGAAAATATATTTTTTAACGTGATAATAAGCAGGGTTCAAGCAAGTTCAGTTCAGGTTGAATTAAAGGAAGGTATAGATCTTAATTTTTTAATTCCAGAAGAGGGCATTGATCAAAATTTTAAGTGGACGGAAAAACAGCTAGATTTAATAAAAGCTAAAAATTTTGATGTTTTTAGTTTTATTGAAGCAAAAAGCAAGTTTAAATGTTGCAAATGGACTAAACAGGAGCTGGAATGGTTGCTAAATCAAGATAAAAATATATTTTTTAACGCAATAATAAGCAAAGGTTCAAGCAACCCCAGATTGCTTGGATAATAATAATAAATTTTTAATATTTTTTTAGGAGACAATATGCCTGTACAAAATTTATCAATTCCAATAACTGTTACGCTGCCTGTAGATACTTATAATATGATGCTAAGAGGTGTCGATGAACTAATAGAAAGGGCCGAAATAGCAGAAGAAAATCTAGACGTTAAGGAACAGCGTATTAAAATTTTGGAAACCGCAAACACAGTACTTAAAAATGATAACACTAAACTTAAGAGCGAAAAAACCGAAGAAAAAAGATTAATTCAACTTATTGATGAAGATTTACAATTATCCAAAACAACACTTCAATGGAGTTATGCCATTGTTGGTGCAATATTAGGTGGTGGATTAGTATTAGTGTGCCCGGTTGCTGGGACTGCTATTGCCTTAGCTGGAACAGGACCGGCTGCTGCTGGAGCTGCACTTGCTGGTGGAGCTGCTGGTGGGTGCATTGTTGCACCTGTTGTTCACAAAAAAATGCATAAAGCATCAATTCAGCAAGTACAAAATTTTAAGGCAAAAGAAGAGGTCTCTAAAAAAGCTGAATAATCAAAAATCCGAATCAGTAATATCAGGAAATTAATATGATGCCAGTAAATAGCTGTACAATAGATAAATCAATTGATGATGAGTTTTTAATAAAAAAATATCATATCCCAGAAGACGGAGATTTTCCAGAAGCTCTTTCATTAGCAAGACGCCTCGAGAAGGCCTCTCAGGCAATGACTAGATTAGAGCAAACTGAAAAAAAACTTTCTAATGGTATAACAAGGTTAGAGGAAGACAACAAAATTCTCCTTGCACAACAGACGGACTTAATCGAATCATCTGAAAAAAACTTACAGGCTTTACAAAATCTAGGAAAATCATCATCAGAGATGAGAGAAATTACATCGAATATTGCAAGTGTAGTTTCTAATTGTGCAAACCGAATTTTTAATCCTGTAAGAAGCGGATTTTATTTCTTAACTGGAAATAGAGAACCAGCAGTGGTATTGCCCAGAGAAAATCAATTAGCTATTGAAGATAATCCAGAAAATACGACCTCCATTACAGATCCCACAAATCGGGCATTGGGCGATGAAAAAAAAAACTTCGCAAGCTTACTCATGTTTTTTGCGGTTTCGGGAGGACTATACTTTCTGCATACAGGGGAGCGGAGAAGCTAGTGATATTCATCTATAGATCCTCAATCAATTTGCTATCTAAAATCAAACTCTGGTTTTGTTCAAAATGACAGCTCAGGAGTAGACGAAGTCTCTGGTCGTACTTTCCTTGTTCAAGATTCCGATGGCCACATTATTCGGGTATCTCCTTTGGATAAAGAGGTTGTGCATTTATCAATGGAATCGATTTTATTTGCCTATCTACTAAAGAGTAGCAAGATCGCTTTATTTAAATTTCGACATTGTTTGGATTAATCCGTCATAAGCCGCATATTTATAAAGATCATGCAAGGTAGGACAGTTAAATACTTGGGATATTACGTGGTGCAATGTTTTTTTATCTTCTACGAGGATGACACCATAGTGAATGATTTCAGTAGCAATTCTTCCGATAATATGCACTCCTAAGATTTGCAGAGTGTCTTTATGGAAAAGCAGTTTAAGCATCCCGTTTTTTGCCCCCATAATTTTACCTCTGGGCATATTGGCATAGTAGGCTTTACCTGTAGCATAAAGGATCTTTTTTTCTTCTGCTTCTTCAGTGGTTAAACCTATGGTAGATACTTCTGGAATGGTGTAAATTCCATAGGGAAAATAGGTGGGGAGATGTTCTAGATCTTGTGTTTGAAAAATATGAGCCACTGCAATTCTGCCTTGTTCCATGCTAGTACTAGCAAGGGCGGGAAAGCCAATGACATCTCCAACTGCAAAGATATTAGATATGTTTGTGCGGTATTGCTGATCAACGATAATTAATTCTCTCTTTCCTGTTTTAACCCCTGCTTTTTCTAGTTGAAGTTGTTTGATATTTCCACTGCGTCCGGCAGCAAATAAAAACATGTCAACTTCTAGATTTTTTTTGTTTTTTAGATGAACTTCTATAGGGGTTTGATCAGAAGAGGGAACCTTCATGGATTCCATGGAGGTATTAAAAAGGATATCAATGCCAGAGCTTTGCATTTCTTTTACCAGTGCATGGGAAATCTCTTCATCGAGATGGGGTAGGATTTTTTCTTTATCGTTAATTAAAAAGACATGCGTTCCAATTGTTGCAAAAATAGTCGCATATTCACAACCAATGACTCCAGCTCCTACAATACAAAGGGAAGAAGGGTGTCTTGTCAATTGTAGAATAGTATCAGAGTCATGAACTCGTTTATGATCAAAAGGGATATTTTCTGGGTGATAGGGATAAGAGCCTGTAGCGATGATGATGTGCTCTCCAAAGAGGGAAATAGGATCTTTACCTTGCACATGAATGGTATGCGCATCTTCAAAGCTAGCTACTCCATAAAAGATGCTGACATGATGGCGCGATAAATTATGAAAAATCTCTTCAGAAGAGGAATCTTTTACTAGATTCTTACGATACATAAAATCTGTCATAGAGGCTTCATGAGAAAAAGTGCGGTCAATCCCATAAAGACCTTTTTCTAGTTTATCAGAAAAGTACAAAGCGGTTTCTCTAAGGGTTTTAGAAGGTAGGGTTCCAGTCACTGTCCCTGCCCCTCCAAATAGCTCTTCCTTTTCAATGATCGCTACTTTATAACCAAAATAAGCCGCTTTGACAGCTGCTTTTTCTCCTGCTGGGCCTGAACCAATGACAATAAGATCAAATTTTTGCACATTAACCCTTGCTTATGTTAGATAATAAGTAATTACACAATGCTCGAAAGAATTTCAAGTAGCAAAGGAAACAGATGGATTTAAAAACACAAACTCAAGCAGATAATTTAATACAAAAAATTAGACATTACTTGATTACTACAATGGGAGTAACGATTAATGAAGCTAGTCCAGAAGAGTTTTATCGCGCATTTGCTCTAACATTGCGTGAGGAAATCATGATTAATTGGACGGCTTGTGTGCATACATACAGAGAGAAAAAAGCGCGGATGCTTTTTTATCTATGTATGGAGTATATGCCTGGGCGTTTTTGTCAAAACAATATTATAAATATTCATGCAACTGATTTAATTAACTATGTGTTTAAACAATTAAACAGGTCCTATCAAGAAGAATTATATTTTGAGCCAGAGCCGGGTCTGGGCAACGGAGGTTTAGGAAGATTAGCTGCCTGTTTAATGGATTCACTTGCTACTCAGCAAATTCCAGCGATTGGGTTTGGGCTTCGTTATCAATATGGCATTTTTGATCAAGCGGTATGTAATGGGGTTCAGGTAGAAAGACCAGAGGCATGGCTATTACATGAAAATCCTTGGGAATATCGTCGGGATATGCATGCGGCCTCTGTTTTTTATGCTGGAAAGGCGGTTCCTAGTAAGAATAGAAAAGGAGTAGATGTATATGAATTAACAGATTATGAAGAAGTAAGAGCTCTCTCTTATGATATTCCCATTATTGGATATAAAGAAACCCCTGATTTTACAGTAAACACACTACGTTTATGGACCACAAAAGAATCTCCTCGAAACTTTCAGTTGCAACGTTACAATGCAGGGATGCTAGGTGCAGCTGCAGAAAATACCAGTCTTACCGATGTGTTATATCCTAATGACCATAATGAAACAGGCAAAAGAATTCGTCTAAAACAAGAATTTCTTCTTGTATCAGCTTCCTTACAAGATATTATCAGAAGACATCTTTTTATTTTCTCGAATATGAGTGAATTTGCAGATAAAGTACGTATTCACATCAATGATACTCATCCAGCGCTGACCATTGCAGAATTGCAGAGATTACTCATAACAGAGCACGATTTTGGATGGGAAGAAGCTTTAGATATTGTAAAAACTTGTTGCAATTTTACCAATCACACTATCCTGAAAGAGTCTTTAGAAGAATGGAATCAAAGCAGTTTGCAATATCTATTACCGCGTCAATACGCGATCATTGAAAGAATAAATCTAGAATTTTGCAATCAGATTCGTCAGAAATATCCGGGAGATGAAGATAGAGTGCGATCCATGTCGATTATCGAAGAGGGCCAAGTCAAGATGGCTAATTTAGCTATTTATGGGTCACATCGAGTAAATGGAGTGGCAGCTTTACATACAGAGATCTTAAAGAAAGAGATCTTTAAAGATTTTTATGAAATGTATCCAGAAAAATTCGTAAATGTAACCAATGGAGTGACCCCAAGAAGATGGCTGTTAGATTGCAACCCACTTCTTGCTGCATTTATTACAAAGAGAATTGGTAAACAGTGGATTACACAATTTCAAGAAATACGGAATCTTGCCAAATTTGCTAATGATTTTGATTCTCAAAAGGAATTTTTAGAGATTAAGAAAAAAAATAAACAAGTATTGCTTGGGTGTCTGCAACATACAAATCCTATACGCGATAGCGCGGGCAAGCCTGTTGGTCATTACTCTTTCTTAGATGAGAGTGCCCTTTTTGACGTGCAAATCAAACGGATTCACGAATATAAAAGACAGTTGATGAATCTTATTCATGTAATTATGCTCTATCATGAACTTCAAGAGAATCCGGAAGCGCGGCATATCAAAAGAATGGTATTCCTTGCTGGTAAAGCAGCTCCTGGGTATGAAGTGGCTAAGCAAATCATTCAATTAAGCTATTGTATTTCTAGACGAATCAATCAAGATCCTAAAACCAATCAGAAATTAAAATTGGTTTTCATAGAGAATTACAATGTATCAAAAGCAGAAACGATTATTCCTGCAGCAGATTTATCAGAGCAAATCTCTACAGCAGGAACAGAAGCATCTGGCACTGGCAATATGAAGTTAGCAATGAATGGAGCTTTGACAATTGGAACAGAAGATGGAGCAAATATTGAGATGCATCAACAGGTAACAGACCGCTTTTGGCCCTTTCCTTTTGGTAAAACCGCGTTGGAGAATGATTTAATGCGCCATACAGGTAACTATAATCCTTGGGATATCTATATGAAAAACGACTCTGTTCGAAAAGCGCTTGACTCTTTACGAGATCAAAGTTTTACGCAAACAGAAGAAGAACATCAAGCTCTTAGCAATTTGTATCAAAATCTGTTACATAGCCAAGCGGGTTATATACCGGATTATTACTTTGTCTTAGGCGATTTATTGGATTATTACAGAGTGCAAAAATCAGTGGAAGAGTTATTCTTAAAGCCTCAAGAATGGGCAGAATACGCCCTGCAGAATATAGCAGCCATGGGAAATTTTTCTTCTGATGAATCGATTAAAAATTATGCAAAACTGGTTTGGGATATTCAGCCTTGCCCAGTTGATCCTAAGGAATTAGAAAAAATAAGAATTGAATATAGTGAGCACGATAAATGTCGTATTTTCCCTAGTGCAAATGGTTCTGTAAAAAATCCTTCTTAAAATAAGAGAGGTTTAAACCTCTCTTATTTTTATCTCTCATTTTGCGGAAGGCCCCATTTATCAAGCATTTTTTGATATTCCCCAGATTGTTTTAAGTGGTGAATCTCTCGATTAAAGGCTTTGATTAAAGAACCGTTTTTATTGCGTGCTGTAATCAGTCTTAACCCTTCATTGGTCAAAGGCAGCGATCCTACTTTTAATCTATCTTGATAAAGGTCATCACAATACGCATAGGCGCTTAAAATATCGATTAAAGCAGCGTCGAGTATCTTTAGGTTTACATCTTCAAGAGCCTGTGCTTTAGAGGAGTATTGATGGATTAATACATCTGGAACCGATTCAATTAACAAAGCATTAGCATCCGAGAGAACACCAACAGCTTTGCCTTTTAATTGCTTTATAGAAGAGATATCAGATGACTTATCTACTACAATTACAGGACCTAGCATTAGATAGCTTTCTGAAAAGTCAAAGCGATCTTTATTAAAATTATAGGGAGGAAAAGAAGAAAGCACAGCTTCATATTTTCCTTGAAGTAAGTCTTCTAACAAGTAGTGGGCATCCGTTGTAACTTTAGCAAGAGGAATTTTTTTTGAAACCTTCTGCAGGATTTCTGTAGAAAAACCCACTAATTGTGCATTTCTATCCTCTAAATCCAAAGGATACCAACTAGAGTCGAGAGCCACTTTTTGTGGGTGGTTTTTACTTCCACAACAACAAAGAAGGGCAAGTAGCAATAAGGTAGAAATTTTCTTTAACATAAGATGATCTGTAACACAAATAAGATAAAAAAGGGTATGTTTATCGTTTAAGGTTTTAATTATGTCAAATACTTATCTCATTACCAACTTTGGTGGTCCTAGAAATCTAAAAGAAGTGGAGGGTTTTTTAAAAGAGCTACTTACTGATCAGGAAGTGATTCGTACCCCATTTCCTTCTTTTATTCATCGTTTATTATTTACCCGGATTGCAAAGAAACGTGCGTTAAAAGTGATTCCTGAATATGAAAAAATCGGTGGCAAATCTCCGATCTATGAAGATACGGAAAAAATGGCTGCAGCTTTGCAGCAACACGTGAAGGCACCCGTTCTTACTTTTCATCGTTATCTACCTAAAACACACGCTTCTTTTTTATCTGCTGTTAAACAAATACCAAAGGATCATCAGATACGTGTTTTCCCCATGTTTCCTCAGTTTAGCTATGCTACAACTGGCAGCATAGCTCTATTTTTCTCTCGTAATTTATGTGGACAGAGTCTAAATCAACTCTCTTGGATTAAATCTTATGCAACCCATCCTTTATATCTTAGCGCATTCGAGCAACAAATCCGTCTGTGTTTAAGCGAGCACAATCTTAGAGAAGAAGAAGTATGCTTGCTGTTTTCTGCTCATGCGATTCCTAGAAAGTTTGTCTGTACAGGGGATCCTTATGAAAAAGAATGTCAGTCGAGTTTTCATGCGCTTAAAAAACGATTTCCTCAAGCGGTTTGTCATTTGTCTTATCAATCTCAATTTGACAAGCAAGAATGGCTTCGTCCTTATACAAGTGATGTATGCGAAGAGATTAGACATTGGGTACAAGATAGAAAAACGGTTGTAATTATTCCTTTAAGCTTTACTTCAGATCATATAGAAACTCTTTTTGAAATCGAAAGGCTT
>DASZIJ010000051.1:0-19596 GCA_035949155.1 Candidatus Rhabdochlamydia sp.
ATTCAAACCAAGAGGTTTTATGTCTAAAATCATTAAAGAATGGGCCTCTTTTGCTGCAGAAATAGCTCTTTTAGCTGGCGATATTTTAAAGAAGGGTTTTGGTTCTCAATTTATTGTTGATTCAAAACCCGGCAAACAAAATCTAGTAACAGAGTATGATAGAGCATCTGAAAATCTAATAACTACCGCCATTAAAAGCCGGTATCCTACCCATTCAATTATTGCAGAAGAAAGCGGCTCTTATATAAAGCAAGAGAGTCAAGTTACTTGGATTATTGATCCCTTAGATGGCACTGTGAATTTTGCACATGAAATCCCGCTCTTTTCGATTAGTATTGCCGTAGCTATTCATAAAGAAATAGTCTGTGGTGTTGTATATCAACCTATGACAAAAGAATTATTTGTTGCGCAAAAACAGCAAGGAGCTTTTCTTAATGGTCGATTACTAAGTATTTCTTCAGTGTCACAAATGAGCCAAGCTCTCCTAGCAACGGGGTTTCCTTATGATGTGCATAAAGATCCCCTACATTGTATAGAGAGCTTCTCTGAGATTTCAAGAACAGGAACACCTATTCGCAGGTTAGGCTCTGCAGCTATTGATTTAGCATATGTAGCTGCAGGACGTTTTGATGGCTTTTGGGAAGCAGGACTCAATAGCTGGGATATGGCAGCAGGAATGCTTCTAGTGAAAGAAGCAGGAGGCACAGTAACCCATTATGATGGAAAAGAACATCAAATTTTTGGATATTATAACCTTTTAGCAACAAATAAACATCTACATCCGATTATGATCAACTACTTAAAACAAAGGTAAACATGAAGCTCATTGACGGCGTATCCATTGCAAAAGTAATTCAAGAGAGAATTAAATCCGCTATTGTCAAATTACAAAACCGCCCTCCTGGGTTAGCTTTTGTGCGTGTAGGGGATAATCCTGCTTCTCATAGTTATATTCGCATGAAAAAAAAGCGCTGCAGAGAAGTAGGTATTCTCTCTTTTGATATTGAGCTCCCCTCTCATGTTTCTGAGACCCAAGTCATTTTAGAAATTAAACGTTTAAACCTAGATCCTGCAGTAGATGGCATTTTGGTACAATTACCTCTGCCAGAGCACATAAACCCTTTTCTAATTATGCAAACGATTGACCCTGAAAAAGATGTAGATGGATTTAACCCCTTTAATATGGGTAAGCTATTACTTGGAGAAAGAGATGGGTTTATTCCTTGCACACCGCACGGCATTCATGTATTATTAACACAATCTCAGATTCCTTTATTAGGTAAACATGTTGTTATTGTAGGAAGAAGCAATATCGTTGGAAAGCCTTTAGCAGCGCTTTTAATGCAAAAAGCCCCACATTGCAATGCAACAGTTACTTTAGTACATAGTTTTTCTGAGAAACTAGAAGAGATTTGCAGACAAGCGGATATTTTAATTGCAGCTATTGGCAAACCAGCTTTTATAAAAAAAAATATGATTAAACCTCAAGCAGCGGTAATTGATGTAGGGATTAACCCTATTATAAATAATCAAGGAGAGAGACAGATTGTAGGAGATGTTGCTTTTGGTGAAGTAGCTCCTTATTGTTCTTATATTACCCCCGTTCCAGGGGGTGTAGGTCCCATGACAATTTCTATGCTCCTTACTAATACCCTCTTAAGCTACCAGAGAAAGATAAAATGATTATTTGATTTTTTCTTTAATTGGTATATGTCTTAAATACACCATGAAATACACCATGAAATATACAGTCTTTTTTGATTTAGGTAATGTGCTTCTATTCTTCGATCATCATAAAATGAAGCAACAAGTTGCTTTTTGCTGTAATTTAAGTTTAGAAGAAACCTCTTTTTTGCTTCAAAAGTATCTTGATGATTATGAAAGAGGTTCTATAACCACACAAACTCTTTATTCCGATTTATTAGGATTAGGAGGAAAGCCTATTTCTTTTGTCGATTTTACTTATGCTTTAAGCAACATTTTCCAACCTAATCTTCCTGTAATTGCTCTTTTGGAAAAAATGAAAGCTCGAGGAGTAAAACTCTTTCTTTTATCTAATACGTGCGATGCTCACTTTAACTTTGCTCAAAAGCATTTTACTTTCTTACAACTATTTGATGGATTTATTCTATCTTATGAAGTTGGAGCACGTAAACCGGAGAAAGAAATCTATCAAAAGGCTCTTGAAATAGGGAACTGTTCCCATAAAGAGTGTTTTTATATCGATGATGTCCCTGCCTTTGTACAAGCAGCGCGTTCTTTAAACATTGATTCAGAGGTCTATTTGAAACCAGAGATACTCCATCATCACTTAATCCAAAGAGGAATCCTGTAATGGTAAAAAGAAAAAAGGGCCTTTCCTCTCAAAAATGTGCGAAGCTCATTCTAGAATGTCTTCATGAAAGCTCTTATCAGCCTATAACCGCTGAGGAACTGTTTACAAAAATTCACTTATCCCCTTCTTCATCTTCTACATTTCAATTAGTCATTCAAGATTTACTAAAAAGTAATCAGATCTGTTTGAGAAAAAAGAAATTGTATCCTATAAAGCAAGGCCAGGAACAAACCCTAACCGGAACTCTTAGACTGCATCCTAAAGGATTTGGATTTGTTATTCCCGATGAGCGTGCAAAATGGCCACAAGATATTTTCATTCCTAAAAACTATACAGAGTCTGCTATCGATGCCGATCTGGTAGAAGTAGCGGTGAATACAAGTTCTTCTTCAGAAAAAGGGCCTGAAGGGAAAATCCTTTCTATCTTAAAAAGAGCTCATGCTCAATTAGCTGGGACTATTTATGCTGTCCATTCTGCTAGAGAGCTTGCAGCGCATGTACCTCTACTAGGGAACAATAAACCTATTGTCATTCATTCATCTCCCTCTATTTCTTGTAAAATAGGAGACAGGGTTATTCTACGTGTTGATGAATGGGGATCTAAAGAAAAACCTACTATTTGCACAGTATCCCAAGTTATTGGCAATATTATAGATCCTTCTTGCGATGTTAGAGCAACAACCCTTGAATTTAACCTACGCTCTGATTTTCCTGAAAAAGTAATCGCAGAAGCGAAAGCTTTTGGAAACAAGGTACAAGCTTCTGATCTTAAAAACAGAAGAGATTTAACGGGGCTTACTTGCTTTACTATAGATCCTGATACCGCAAAAGACTTTGATGATGCTCTTTCTTTAACCAAGGATGAAAAAGGACATTTTCATCTTGGGGTTCATATTGCAGATGTAGCTCACTATGTAAAGCCTAATTCTCTTTTAGATCAAGAAGCTCTCTTAAGAGCTAATTCCACTTACTTCCCAGGCACTTGTGTCCCTATGTTACCAGAGGAGTTATCCAATCAGCTCTGTAGTTTAAAAGCCCATGTAAATCGTTTGACTGTATCTGTATTAATAAAGATGGATCAAGACGGGAAAATCTTACATTTTGAAATCATACGCTCTTACATCAAAAGCGCAAAACGCTTTAGTTATTTTGAAGCTAAAGAAGTTTTAGATGGCAAGAAAAAAAATGTTCATGCTCCTACTTTGCAGCTAATGGTAGACTTATGTCTATTACTGAAAAAACAACGACGAGAAAGAGGAAGTATTGATTTTTCTCTCCCAGAAATTTCTTTGATTATTGATAAAAATGGGATGCCCTTAGGAGTAAAGAAAATTGAATATGATATTACGCATCAATTAGTTGAAGAATTTATGCTTAAAGCTAATGAGCTCGTTGCCTTAGAACTAACCAATAGAGGTAAACAACCCATTTATCGTGTACATGAAGAGCCTAACCCAGAAAATATGAGAGAATTTTTTGAATTGGCACGTACATTTGGATTAAATGTACCTAGTGATAGCACTTTTAAAGATATACCAGAACTATTTCAGCAAGCTCAAGAAAGCCCATTTTTATCCCAACTCTCTATAGCATTTATTCGCAGCATGAAATTAGCTCAGTATTCCACAGAAAATATGGGTCATTTTGGTCTTTGTCTAGAATACTATTGTCATTTTACAAGTCCTATTCGGCGCTACAGTGATTTGATCATTCAAAGGCTGCTCTTTAATGAAGAGCCAAAAGAGCTTGATCTAAAAGAAGTAGCTACTCATTGCTCCGAACAAGAGAGAATTAGTTTCCGGGCAGAAAATAGCGTTGTTACCTTGAAAAAGCTTCGTTTACTAGAAAAGGAATTTCTACAAGATCCTCTACGATACCATGCTGCAATAGTAACCAAAATTAAGCCTTTTGGTCTATATTTTGAGCTTACAGAATTAATGCTAGAAGGATTTTTGCATATTTCCGAGCTTGAAGATGACTATTTTATTTTTGATGAGCGATACTCCATCTTAAAGGGGCGTTTTACGGGACATGTACATAGACTAGGAGAAAAAGTATCCGTACAAATAGTACGTATTGATCTTATTTTCCTAGAAAGCCGTTGGATGCTTAAAGCAGATCAAAACTCAAAAAAACGCAAGAGAAATCGATGAGCTTCACACTTCCTATTTCTTTTTATCAAAGAGAAGATGTAGTACAAATAGCACGTGAGTTATTAGGAAAGCTTTTATTAACCCAAATTAACAATCAGATTACAGGTGGTATCATTACAGAAACAGAGGCTTATAAAGGTGCAGAAGATAGAGCCTGTCACGCCTATAACTACCGTAGAACCAAACGCAATCATGCGATGTATCAAAATGGAGGAATCACCTATGTCTACCTGTGCTATGGAATCCATTATCTTTTAAATGTGGTTACCCACACAGGGGGAGTTCCCCATGCTGTATTAATCCGAGCAATTTTTCCAACTTTTGGGATTGAAACTATGTTAAAAAGGCGTAAGAAAAACTCTTTAAATCCTAAATTAACCAGTGGCCCGGGTAGTGTATGCCAGGCTTTAGGAATCGATATTACTCACAATGCAATTCCTCTTAACTCCCCCTGTATCTGGATTGCAAATAGCGATGTATCCATAGATCAAACTCAAATAACCCAAGGGCCTCGTATTGGAGTTGACTACGCTGGTCAGGATGCGCTTTTACCTTGGCGTTTTAAACTTGAAAAACTATATTGTTAGAATCATAAAAAACAAAGAGTAGCAATGAAAAAATACTTTCTTACAGGCCTTGTTATCTTACTTCCGCTTGCTGTAACTATTGCTGTTTTACTATTTTTAATCAATTTCCTGACACAGCCTTTTATTGGCGTGGTTTCTGCTATTTTATCAAAAATGAACTTATTGAATCGAAATTTCCTTTTTTTATCCTCAGAACACCTTGTCCGCTACACAAGCCAGGTAGTCATTCTTATTCTATTATTCATTATTACTGTTTTACTAGGAGCTATTACTCGTTGGTTTGTCATCAAATCGCTATTTCGACTAGGAGATAAAATCATCCATCGAATTCCTATTGTAAACACCGTATATAAAACCACTCAAGATATCATTAAAACACTTTTTTCCAAGGATAAGAACTCCTTTAAACAAGTGGTGATGGTACCCTTTCCCAGAGAAGGGGTATATGTAATTGGACTTGTTTCTCGAGATTCTCCTGAAGTGTGCTCTCATTCTACAGATAAGGATCTGGTCTCTGTGTTGATTCCAACTACGCCCAATCCCACAACGGGATTTCTTTTAATGTATCCTCGAGAACAGCTTCTATGTATTGACATGCGACCAGAAGATGCTATTAAATATATTGTTTCCTGTGGTGTCATAGTTCCACCCATGAAACCAAGTGCTCCTTTATGAAAAAATACTTTTTTGCAGGGTTCATTACTCTTTTACCCCTTATATTAACCTGTGTCATTGTTATTTGGTTGGTGGATCTGGTTACCACTCCCCTCATTGGTGTGACTCAAAATATTTTAATGCACCATCCACAAATGCCCTTTTTCTCTTTAGCTAATCATGAGGTGCTTGTCAAAGTTTTAAGCCGCGTATTTGCCTTAGCTTTCTGGATTGTTGTCATTTTTATTCTCGGGTTTTTCAGCAGAAAATTTTTCCTGAGCTCGTTTTTACATCTTACCGATCGTCTTTTCTCTCGCCTGCCTTTTGTAAAAAAGATTTATAAAATCAGCCACGATTTAACAAAAGTAGTCTTTTCTGAAAATGAGAAGACATTCAAACAAACAGTACTCGTCCCTTTTCCACACAAAGAGGTATTCGCTCTTGGCTTTGTGACTAGTGAATCTCTGCCAGAAATCTTTACTAAGCTAGCCTCCGCTATAGAAATTGCCGTATTTGTTCCTACAGCCCCTCATCCCATGTCTGGTTTTATCCTTTTAACACCCAAAGTTTTAAGCTATCCCGTTGAAGTATCCGTAGAGGATGCTTTTAAATTTTTAATCTCCTGTGGCGTCATTCACCCCATACAAACTCCTTCAAACTAACCCACAAGAAAAAATTTAAATTTTCTTTCCAACTCAAGACTTGCTATTTTAGTCAAAAATTCATACAATTTCTCATCATAGAAAAGATACTTAGGAGCTTATGTTATGGTCCGTTTAAGCAAACAAGAAAGAATTCGCAATATATCCCCCCGTCGCCCTCGCCGTCCTTCGACTAAAACAGGCCCTAAAAAGGACAATCTTCCTCAAGGGTTTAAAGCGCATGCGAATGCAATTGATACAGAGTTAGCCCAAAGAGCTTTTATTCCTAAAATTAAATAATTTAAAAAGGCAAAAAAGAGTTATGTCTAGACACCCAAGTTATGGAAAATCAAGCAAATCCGCTAAAAAGCGCAATGTCCTTAAAAGATTTGAAAGGGTTGACGTTTTGCGTCGTCTTGGCAAATGGAAAGATGGAGAAAATGTAAAAGTCACCAACTTACCCAAAACACCTAATTCTTTCTAGTTTTGCAAATAAAACTTTTAAATTCTCAAAAAGACCTCCGTTTTTCTAAGATAAAAATGAAAAAGGTGGTCTTTTTTTTATTTGAATTGCTGCAAATCAAAACAGATGAGATAAGCATTCAATTTGTCTCTGAAAAAAAAATTTCTCAACTACATGACCTTTTTTTTCAAGACCCCACTCCAACAGACTGTATTACTTTTCCGATAGATTCTATTGCATGTGAATCTGATAGATATCATCTTTTAGGTGAAATATTTATTTGCCCCAAAATTGCTAAGCAGTATGCTGAAAAACATCATATAAATCCTTTTGAGGAACTATGTCGTTATGTAATTCATGGCATTTTGCATTTAATGGGTTTTAAAGATGAAAAACCTGATTTAAGAGCCCAAATGAAAAGAAAAGAAAACGCTTGTCTAAGACGCTTAAGACAAAGAGGATTACTTGAACTAAAATAAAGGAACACTATTTTGACCACTTTTTATGGTGTAATCACTTTTTTATTCTTAATGGGGTCCAGTGCTTTAACCGCTATTTCTGTTGCTCTGCAACAAATGGGGAAACTACAAGTAGAAGATTATTTAAAACAAAAGCACCTCCCTTTATTTTTTCGTTATTTTCTTCAGGTCTTTTTTGGGAAACAAAAGTGGGAAGGTATTCTTTTTTCCTTAAGCTTTACCAAGCATATTCTACGTATTGGATTTGTTTTAATGGCTTTTTTTCTTTTGATAAAACAAAAAATGTTTTTTAATGATTTATCCGGAGAAATGATCTATGATCAAAAAGCGATTATTTTTATTATCTGTGCAATCATTCTTATTTCACTGACAACAGACTGCCTTTTTAGTCTATTTGGTCGCTTTAAACCAAAAAAGACATTATCCATCTTAGCTGCACCCTGTTCTCTGATTTTATCTCTTTGCATTCCCCTAACAGCTCCTTTTTTTAGATTGATACAATTACTCTCTGCTAAGTTCTCTCAAGATAAAAAAAGCCCGCTTGGCTTTCGACTTAAGGATAAGATTCACGAGCTATTACAAGAGACAGAATTAGGAGCTTACTTAGACGCCAATGAACAAAAGCTTATTGGCTCTATAGTATCCTTTAAAGAGAGGATTGTCAGAGAGGTTATGGTTCCTAGAGTCAATCTAGTAAGCTTACCTTCAACAACCTCTTTAGTAGAGGCTGCTAAAGTTTTTCTTGCAGAAAATTTTAGCCGCATCCCTGTTTATAAGGACACTGTTGACAATATGGTCGGAGTTCTGCTCTATAAAGACATTTTAAAAGTGCATATCGAACATCAAAATGATGCCAAGCTGCTTTCTTCCTCTATAGAAAAAATCATCAAGCCTGTTCTCTATACACCAGAAACCAAAAAAATTGCTTATTTACTGCAAGAATTTCGCAGTAAGCAAATCCACCTTGCCATTGTAGTAGATGAATGGGGAGGAACGGAGGGAATTGTAACCATTGAAGATATTTTAGAAGAGCTAGTGGGAGAAATTGCTGATGAATACGATGTAGGCACAGAAAGCCTCTACACAGTGCTACCTAATGCAGAAGGATGGATTATCAGCGCTAAGATGTCTATTATTGATATTGAAGCAGAATTAGGATTACGTATCCCCCAAAGCCCTGAGTACGATACCATTGGAGGATTTGTAGTACATCGAGCAGGCTCTATCCCCTCTAAAGGTTGGCGCTTACATCAAGACAACTTCGATCTAGAAATTTTAAGCTCCACCGAGCGCTCCATTGAAAAGATTAAAGTCACTCACTCGCCATGAAAAGTATGCAATTTCTCTTTAGAGGGTATCTTTAAGTGGCTACGTTATAGTGTCTATTGTCCTCTGATACTAGAATGAGAGGTTTACTTATATCTTGATTTTCTTTAGCTACAGGAAAGGTATTTATAAAATCCCATTGATCACCATATGACCCTGGTCGAAATACTTTGATGGAAGTTGATAAAATATGGGCTAATAGGCACATTTCCTGCTGAAGCAAGCCCGCTGTATCCCCCGCAAGGTTAAGGCTGTTTATCATAAACTTCTGAGGAGTTTCTGTCTCTTCATAAGCAAACATCGTGTAGGCAAACTCAGGTATCTCTTGATTGTTTTCTTTCATTTGATATAGACGCAGAAATCCAGCCATCATATGTAGTTTCAGTGCTTCCATAAATATTACATCGCCTTCTTTACTATTAAGAAGTCTGTATGCCTCTGATTCTCTTTCATCTTTGGCTAAATTTTGAAAACTTGCAGTTTTTTCTTCAAATTTTTCCAAAACAAATTTCATGCGCTCGAACATACCATGTTGCGTATTTTGATCTAATCCTACCCTCTTATTTAGCTCTTCAATTAATCTTTTCTGGTTTGCAAAATTCCAGTCAAGCAACCCATGCATTTCTTTTTTAAGGAGTTCTAAAGTCTCTTTTATTGAGGGAAATGCAATTCCTAGCCTGAGTGCTTGATAAAGAGATGCTCTAAGGCCACAATAATTATCACCACGAATCTGTTGGATGTTTTTATAGCCGGCTTGCTCTATAGCACTATACCCTTTTTTCATCGTTTCTGCTCTTGGAGTAAAACCGGTCCATTCTTGAGCTACATACTCTTTAATTTTTATCTTATTTCCAACAGAGGGTAAACCCTTGTTTTCAGGATTATTTGGGCAACAAGTAGATGTGTCTGCTACTATGCTATCCTGCAAAGGATCTAAGGTTTGTTTTCTTATTATTTGTTCAATAGTATCACTGGTTTTTCCTGTAGTAGGGTTCTCATTTTTACTCCAAATTGCCGCTGCTTTTCCTAGCAATAAACGAGAATGTTGATATCCAACTAAAGATGAAGGGAGAGCTAAAATTGCTAATACAACCCAGCCTACAGATTTGACAACTTTTAAAGGAGTTGAAAGAAATGATTGTGTGTTAGAGCTATTAATCGGATTTGTCATATAAAGAACAATCTCATTTTATTTTTAATCAATTATAAATCTATTTAAGAGTCGCCTTGGTTCTTTTTAGCGTATTTTGTAAAGTATTAGCTAACTCATCTCGTAATTGCCTTCCATCAAGGGAAAGATTAGAAGCAGCCTGCTCTAAAGAATCAGAAGATAATCTTTTTTCAATAAATTCTAAAACATGCGCTCCACAATCTGCTCTATTCCATAAAGATTGAGGATGATTTATATTACGAATAATTTCAGGACTTTTATCTGGGAAAATAGCTTTACTGAGTTTCTCTAGAAACGTTTGAGCCGATATATTCTCCTGTTCTAGATTGCGATCACCAAATATAGAATAAAATCGATTTCCTTTAGGATCAAAATACTCTATTTTCTCATCTTTTAAATTAATAACAGCTACTACGATATGCTGCTCGCGGAAATAATTTCCCGCTAACAAGAAAGGCACAAAAACTAATGGTGCGCTTTCTTTCTTTGCAGTATCTACGCCTTCTTTAACTCTTTCTAAGAATCCATCAGAAGTAAGACCTACATTATGTAAAAGATCCATATTAAAATAAAAACCCGGAGAGCTTTCTGTTTTTTCTAAATAATTGAAATAAGCCTCTGCTGAATTAGAACCTAAACAGTTTGATCCTTTAAATTGCCAAATTGCTTGCTCATAAAGCTCTCTTTCCTTTTCTAGCGGCGTCTTTTCTACATAATCTTGGTCTAGAGTCACAGCAACAAAAACGTCCTCTTCATCGTCTTCTAGAAGTTCTCCTAAAGCAACCTTATCTGCTTTTTGCGTATCTGATCTTTCATTTTTACTCCAAATAGCCGCTAATTTTTTCCATGCGAAATAGGGACCAACGACTGTAGGAAGGGCTAAAATGGCCACTGCAACCCAACCTAAGGACTGGACGATCTTCAAAGGTTTAAAGAAAAATGATTCTTTATTATTAATTGGATTTATATTCATTTTTAATTACCTAGTTTTAGTTTTTTTTAATTAATTATACAATATCAATGTTTATTGAAAATAAAGATTATTTATATTTCATTAAGGTTTTTATGATAAAAAAATCTTTATTTTTAACCCTCTTGCTAAAGAATCGCCTTATCAGGCACAATATCAGTTCGTTGGATAATGTCAGGAGATTTCATGCGTCGATCGATCTGTTATTGCGAGCCTAATCTGGCTTTTGCTGGTCAGGCTTCAAACTGGAAGTTTTTTTACACTACTGCTGCTACGCTGCCTAAAGGCACTATTTTAAGATTTGACCTTCTTTCTCAAGGGAGAATTAGCGACTGGCAAATACCCGAGGTTAGTGCCCAGGAAAAGAAAAATCGAATTTGGTTACAAACCCCTGAAGGCAAGTCTATTAGCCCTAAAAAGACGGATTTGTCTTCTTTTGAGTTTTGTCTAAGTTCTGATCTAAAAGCTGGAGAAACAGCAATTATTATTATGGGAGCTAGTGAAGAGCGCTCTAAAGAAGGAAATCGCGCTCAAACCTTTCTACAGAGAAAACGAGCTTTTTACCTTTATATTGATCCTAAAGGAAAAGGCGACTGGAAAGAGCCTGAGATTTTTACTTTAGATGTTAAGGGAAGCTCTCTGGAAAATATTCGCATTATAGCTCCTTCATTGGTTTCTAAAAATAAGCGTTTTGATGTGATTATTCGCTTTGAGGATTGCTATGGGAACTTAACCCATCAGGCACCCGAGGGCACTTTAATTGAACTTTCTTATAAAAATTTACGCGAGAATTTAAACTGGAAGCTATTTGTTCCAGAAACTGGGTTTATTAATATCCCCAACCTGTATTTTGGAGAAGCTGGAATCTATAGGATTGAATTACGCAATCTAACGACAAAGGAAGTATTTTATTCATCTCCTATTAAATGTTCTACAGACTCAGATGTGGATAAAAGCATTTTTTGGGGGCAGTTACATGGTGAATCAGAGAGATTTGATGCAGGCGATAATATTGAAACCTGTCTTCGCTATCTGCGTGATGAAAAAAACTTTCACTTCTTTGCTACCTCCTGTTTTGAGAGTACAGAAGAAACCCCTAATGACACATGGAAAATTATTTCCTCACAAATTGCTGAATTTAACGAAGACTTAAGGTTTTCTACTTTTCTAGGATTTCAGTGGTTTGGGAAACCATTGGAAGAAGGAATTCGTCAATTGATTTATTCTAAAGACAATAAACCTATTTTACGTAAAAAAGATGCTAAAAATAGCTCTTTGAAAAAGATCTACAGAGCCCATTCCCCAAAAGAAATCCTGTCTATCCCTTCTTTTAGTATGGCAAAAGGAATGGAGACAAATTTTAAAGAATTTGATCCCGATTTTGAAAGAGTTGTAGAAATTTACAATTGCTGGGGCTCTTCTGAATGTTTAGAAAAAGAAGGGAATCTCAGACCTATCACAGCAAAAAATAGTAAGGAGATCGTAGAATCAGAAAAGGGTTCTATCAGACAGGCTTTAAATCGTAATTGTCGTTTTGGTTTTGTAGCAGGCGGTTTAGATGATCGTGGCATATATAATGGTCTTTATGAAGGTTCGCAAGTGCAATACTCTGCTGGGTTAACTGCAATCATAGCGTCTGAGCAAACAAGAGAATCCCTTTTTCAAGCACTTTATCAAAGGTCTTGCTATGCGACTACTGGAGATAGAATTGTATTAGGATTTTTTATTGCAGGGGCATGTATGGGAAGCGAGTTAAATACAAAAATCAAACCAGGTTTGATTTTTAATCGTCACCTTACAGGTTTCATAGCAACAACAGAAAACATTAAAGAAATTGCCATTGTCCGTAATGGTACTGTATTCAAGACAATTAACCCTAATCAAACGGAATATGAATTTGCTATTGATGATACTGAATCCATTACAAAGATCTCTTTACAATCCCCTGATGAACGCCCTCCCTTTATCTATTACTACCTTAGAGTAACGCAAGAAAATGGTCATATTGCATGGAGCTCCCCCATTTGGGTTGATCATACAGAGCTTCTCATCCATAAGACGGCACCTAAAAAACTTAAGAAAAAAGAGGATACAGGTTAACCTGTATCTTTATTAATAGATTTTTACATGTTGATCCTAGCATCAAGCTCACCTAGACGCGCAGAAATTTTACGCTATTTCTCCCTCCCCTTTACCCAGTATCCTTCTCATTTTGATGAAAGTATCATTCCTTTCAATAAAGATCCTGAATCTTATGCTAAAGAGCTTGCTGAAAAGAAGGCTTCTCTTGTTGCGGATACTTTTTCTCAGGAGATTGTTTTAGCTGCAGATACAATCGTATATTTTAAGGGAAAAATCTATAATAAACCTAAAAACCCAGAAGAAGCTTTTACTATGCTGCTAGAACTCTCAAATCAGTGGCATGTAGTAATGACAGCTGTTGCTGTATATAAAAAAGATGTTTGTTATAGTGCACTAGAGAAATCCCATGTGCTTTTTAATCCACTTACAGAAGAACAAATCAGACTCTACCATAAAAGCGATCCTTGTCTAGACAAAGCAGGTGGATATGGAATTCAAGGCTCCGGTAGCATCTTAGTCAATCGAATTATAGGATGTTATTACAATATAATGGGATTACCGATTAATGTAGTAACAGACCTTCTTTCTAAAATGCAGGTAAATCTATGGCATTATTTAAAAAAACCTTGAAGCAGCTCATTTGCATATCTTTTATCTGCTCTCATTTACAAGCAGAAACCTTGCAAACAGAAATAAAGAAGGTTAATCCGTTACACATTTTTTATCTTGTGCAATCTAAAGAGCTTTCGCAGGCGATTACTCTTTATCGACGGTATAAAGAAGAATTAGGACGTCATGACTTTGAAACACTGCAACGCATGGCTGAAATGATTTTAGAACAAGGTGCTAAAAGTTCAGAGAGCGAAGAACAGCTTATTTCTTTATTAGGGTTAAAAATCGCTGGAATTGAAACCACAAAAGAAATCTTAGAATCAGGTATCAGAAGTAGGCATCCAGAAGTACAACTTGCTACTTTGCAATTAATTGGGCAATTGCAAGATGACCGATTTGAATCCCTTTTAAATAAAGCTATGTCTTCTGGATTTTTGTACACAAGATTAGAAGCAGCTTATCAATTAGCGATTAGAAAAACGCGAAGTTCAGTGGGCCAAGTAGAATCCCTCATGCATAAACTACCTCCTGAAATGCGTTTTTTTTTTCCTCAATTTTTTGCTTTAGTCGGCTCTTCCGATGCCATTTTATTGCTCAAACAATTACTGGATGATCCTATTCAAAAAACGCGCATTGAAGCTATTTTACATTCTGCAAAAGCTGGATATGAAGAGCTACTGCCTAATATTCGTAGAAAAGCCACTCATCTTAACCCTGCAGAGCAAGAAGCTTGCTGTTTTGCTTTTGGCAGCTTAAAAGATACGCATGCTTTACCTATTTTGCATAACTTGAAGCTTTCTACTAATGACAATGTCAGCTTAAGTGCTAATTATTCTCTGTATTTACTAGGAGAAGAAAGCGCTAAAGAAAAGATCTTTTCTTTAGCAAAAGAGAAAAATCTGTTTGCGATTGCATTGCTGGGTAAAATTATAGGATCGGAAAAAGTACTGACTTCTCTTCTACAGGAAGACCATCTACAGATCCGTTTTAATACTATGCTTTCTTTACTTGATTTAAAAGATGAGGGTTGTCTGCCTTATCTAAAAGAGTTTCTTGTTAGAGATAGTCGTGATTTTGGATTTCAACCTCAAATGACAATTGGCAGTGCCTTTATGGCATGGAAAGTAATTCCTTCCATGCAACAACATATGAAACATTCTTTTTATGACTTAATTGGTCTTTCTTTATATCTAAAAGAAGAAATCTTAAGAAAGTCCGTTGAACTATCTCCTGAAGCATTTGTGGATTTAGCTAGTTTTCTTCTTGATACAAGGCAATTAGAATTAATTCCTGCCATAAGCTCTTTGCTGCAAAATCTACAAACCCCTAAAGCAATTGCTTTATTAGAAAGACATGCTCAAAGAGCAAAAACACCCTTAATTCGCAACTATTGCAATCTTGCGTTATTTCAACTCAATAAAAATATACCTTCTAAACAGCTTATCCTAGAGTGGATTCGCTCTCAACAAAATACACAAATCATTCAATTTCGCCCCCTCTTACCAAGAAAGAGTTATTTTAAAGACAAAACCGCTTTTGAATTAACCCCTGAAGAAAATTCACAGCTGTTAATCAGCTGCTATCAGGTGATTAGCAATCAACATACAGAAGAGGGTCTTGATGTTTTGTTAGATAGTTTACAACAAGGACATCAAAAAAATCGACCTTTGATCGCAGGTCTATTGATCCAAACTCTGCAATAGCTTTAAACTGCTAAATTCCACGATGTAAACTTAAAATGATTATTCATGTATTTTCTGTTGATTTTTTCCCTTTGTTTCTTAAGCGCTCTAGCTTCTGAACCGGATTTATCTTATTTTGCAAGCAGCTGTTCTGAATTAGATGATTTGACTATCGATTTGAAAAATCCTAGTTTTTCCAATGGAGTTCTTTCCACAGAAGAAGGAGGAGTCGCTAAAGCAAATGGTCTACGGATTCAAGCTAGAAAAATGACTTATATCAATAAAACGGAAAATGGGATTTTCATACAAAAAGTTCTAGCTGAAGATGATTTGATGCTAGAGCTCGGGAACCGCGTATTCGTAGGATCTCAGTTAGAATACGATTTTATTCATCGTAGAGGAACTGTTATCTGTGGCAAAACATTTGTGGATATGTGGTTTCTAGGTGGAGATAAAATTGAGCTTCTAGAAGATGGCACTTTCTCTATTACAAATGCTTTTGTGACTACATGTGAAAACCAAGATACCGATTGGGATCTACAAGCAAATACAGCTACTATTACAAAAAACCACCTATTATCTGCAAAAAATATTCATTTTCGGATTTTCAAAGTGCCCCTCTTTTGGCTTCCTGTATTTAAAAGCAACTTAAAAGCACTTCAGGATTCCCCTATTCGCTACAAGGTGGTATGGGATAAAATTCTGGGACCAAGACTTACTGCACGCTATCGATTTTTTTCTTGGAAGGATATAGATTGCTTTTTTCGTTTGGACTATCGAATAAAAAGAGGTTTTGGAGCAGCTTTAGAAACAGAATACCTTTCTCAGGATAAGCGTACCATTTTTGTTACACGTAGCTATGGAGCTCATGATAAAAGTTTTCCCGATGAAAAAGGCCCTCATAGATATCGTCTACAGGGTTTATATCATTATTTAAGCGAGGATCAAAAAACCCAAGTCCATCTTACTTATGACAAATTAAGCGATTCTCAAATGGTTGGTGATTTTAAAAGCGAAGATTTTGAAATCAATACACAACAACGCACGCTCTTAACTATTTCCAGAGAATTCAACCAAGCTTTTTTAAATTTCAATCTACAACCACGTATTAATCCTTTTCAAAGCATCGATCAAGAGCTTCCCTTTTTCTTTTTAGGTATACGCCCCTTTACTTTAGGCTCTTCCAGAATCATCTCTATTAACAACTTTAATGGAGGATTTCTTGATTACGTATATACAAATCCATTAAGGTCTCGGTTAGACGCTCTGCATCTTCCTGCGCAAACACGAGCAGGTAGAGTGCAAGCTTATCATGAACTCTATCGTCCGTTTTCTATTGGTCCTTTAATGGTAACGCCCAATATTGGAGCAACTGGAATTTTTTATAGCAATAATTCTTCTGATCAAATGGTAATACAGGCTACTGCTTTTTATGGATTAGAAGCCTATACCCGCCTTGTTGCCTCCTACTCTTGTATGAGACATGTAATTGAACCTTATGCGCATGCACAAGGATACACCCGTCCAGTTTTAGGTTTAAATAAACACTTTTATTTTGACATAGATGACGGCTATACTCAGCTTAATCAATTACGCATTGGTATACGCAATGATATTATTCAGCCTATTACTTCTCATTTTGCTCCCACTTTTACAAGTGATATTTACACCTATGGTTTTTTTGGGAAACGTGCCTTTGATAGAAATTTTCCCAAAGGGTATTTATCTCTTGGTTGCAATTTTTCTTCTATTGCTTTAAAAACCACGATTGCAAGAAATTTTGAAAATCAGGTTTGGGATTTTGTCAATGTATCTGCAGAATGGACACTAAATGAAGATTTAGCACTTGCTGCTGAATTTCGGCATCGAAGCGCTTTTGACTGGCGCAAAGCAAATCATAAAAGCTTTTTACTAGACGTTGCAAGACCTATCTCAGAGCTTCTAGATACTTCTCTTTCCGATCGGCGCAACACGATTCTAGCCCGTGGCTACCTGCGTCTGGGACCTAAGTGGAGTTGTCTTGTGCAAACAAAACATGGATGGGGACGGAGAAGCGAACCAAGCTATCACGCAGGAAAAATTGATCTTTTCACTATGCTTACCTGTAGCTGGCAGTTAAGATTATCTTATGAACGCCTACCTAATGATAATCGCTTTACAGCAGCTGTATCCTTATTTAAATGATATTTTTTCTTAATTTCTTTAAGAAGAGGCTTGATTCTCTTAAGCGTTTTTACATCGAGGTGATCAATAAAAAGAATACCATTAAGATGATCATTTTCATGCATACGCACACGTGCGTTATAACCATCTACCTTTTCTTTAAAAGGATTTCCATTAAGATCTAATGCTTCTATAACCACAAAATCAGCTCTTGTGATTTTATAGAGAAGCTTAGGAATAGAAAGGCATCCTTCTTCTTCTTCTACTTGGTTTTTTCTAGGAAAGGACAATTTTGGATTGATATATACTCTAGGCTCAGATAGCTTCCACTTATAATTTTCCAAATCGATATAATTGCGCAGAACAAATAAACGAATATCATGCCCTACTTGAGGAGCTGCCAAACCAACTCCATCATGCTTATCCATGAGCACAATCATACTTTGTGCTAGCTGCCTAATTTCATTTGTAATTACGGTAATTGGTCTACAGATCTTTCTTAAAATGGGATCGCCATAATAGCGAAGATAGGTCGACATACATCAATGCTGCACTTCTTCAATAACAGTCGGATTTAAAGAGGTTCTGCGACTTAAAGCTCCGGTCCATAGAGACAATACTACACATGAGATAATAAAGATAATCCCTAAGTAAGCTGTAAACTTCTTTAAAACATCCGCTGTAGACGTACCAAATAAAGAATCCCCAGGATCTCCTCCAAAAGAGGCTCCTAAACCTAAACTTTTGCTCTCTTGTACTAAGATTACAAGACATAAAACAGCGCAAAGCAGGATAAATAAAAAAATCACAAGATAAAAAACAAAAGTCATAAATTTCCTCTAAAAATTAACAATCTGGGCAAATGAGATCACATCCAAAGAAGCTCCTCCAACAAGTGCCCCATCAATATCAGGCTCTGCCATTAAACTCGATATGTTTTCTGGTTTTACCGATCCACCATACAATATAGGCAAATCATCGGCTATTCTTCTTCCTATTGAGTCTTTAATATAATTACGAATAAATGCATGCACATCTTGTGCTTCATCTTTGGTAGCCGTTTTACCAGTGCCAATAGCCCAAACAGGTTCATAAGCAATTACAACCTGCTTTACCTCTTCTTCATTTAAAGTCATTAGACACTCTTCAAGCTGGGTTGCCAAAGTAACCTCTACTAGCCCCCCTTCTCTTTCTTGAAGTGTCTCTCCTACACATAAAATAGGCGTTAACCTCTCTTTAAGAGCAGTTTTAAGCTTGCGGTTAATTAATAGGTTGCTTTCTTGAAAATACTCTCTTCGCTCTGAATGGCCAATGAGACAAAACTGAGCACCACACTCCTTGATTATCTTTGCAGAAACCTCTCCTGTAAAAGCACCCTCTATTTGATCATGGATATTTTGAGAGCCAATCACAATAGGGCTATTACCGGCAGCTTCTACAGATGCTGGTATCGCAGGGTAAGAAGGTGCTATAAAAATACGCCTCTTTGAAGATGCGATCAAAGGGATCAAACTATTAATAAAGCGTTTTGCTTCTTTAACAGATTTATACATCTTCCAATTTGCGACAATAAGGGGTACGCGCGACATAGGGCTTAAACCAACTTAAGATTTTAATAGCTGCGATTTTAATCGATTTTAGAACTGAAGGCAAGTCTAAAGAGCAGAATTATTTAACCTCAATCTTAATTTAAGATATATCACTTTGTATTTTGTAACCAATAAAAAATCATTTAATTAGTAATTTAAAGTTAAATTGAATGTTATTGTAAATAATGATATAACTTTACGTAATCTAAATGTAAATATGAGGATTTTATGGATTTTAAAATAAATTTTTCTAGCATGGTAGGAAAACCACTATTAACAAATAGTTCTTCCTTGCCAAGAATTACAAGAAGCGTTCAGGAATGTACTACAAATAAGGTCAACGGTTTTGCCGGAGGATTTTTTTCTAGAGTATTTTCTAATCTTTCTAAGACAATGGGATTTACCTCTTTTAGCTTCCGAATACCTACAAGCCTCATGGATCAATTTCAACGAAGTGCGGACTTTTATAAGAAATTTCCTCAATTACGCCCTACATTTAGTGATTCTGGATCGATCTATAATATAAAGCTGTTTAAGTTTATCTATTAAACTAGGAGTTACGCAGTTGAATAAATTCTAAAAACACTTTAATTTATTTGGCATGAATCCACCTAAATGCAAAGAAGAAGATTACATCGATTTTTTAATCGCGACGCAAAAGGCCTATAGCTGCACAGAGGCAGCACGAG
>DASZIJ010000052.1:0-9016 GCA_035949155.1 Candidatus Rhabdochlamydia sp.
GTTATTGGTCTGCTTAAGCGATTCAAAATTTTAGCTGATCGTTATAGAAATAGACGAAAAAGGTTTGGTCTTCGGTTCAATCTAATTGCGGGCATTTATAATCTGGAGCTATGTTAATGGGTTTTGAAAGAAGTCTAATAACAACATATCTCATTTGAAAGACCCTCTAAAAAAAGAATCAAGGGTATCTTTTAAAAGAATTTTTTGTAAATTTATAATTTTATATTTACCTTTTTATGGAACAGCCGCCATTAGGGAAGAGCTCTTTGAGCGTATTTATTTTCCTTTTGCACTCTTTGATCTTCAGCAGATAGCGGTAGCAATGTTCTATCTTTCCACCAAAGAGGTATAGTAAAAGGTAACTGCGGGTTTATGATATACACATAGTCTTCATGATATAAAGGAATGACAGGCATCTCGCTTAAAAGTAACTTTTCTGCTTGCTCTAGAGTTTGTAATCTTTTATCTCCTTCTTCGTAAAAAGATCGATCAAGCAATTGAATATATTCAGGATGCTCCCAATTAGAGAAGTTCATTGTATATGCTTTGTATTTAAACCTTTCAAGAATACTCATTGGATCAGGATATGCTTCATTCCAGCGCATAAAAGACATAGCGTAGTTACCACAAAATAGTTTATCCAACATAATGCTAAAATCTAAACACTCTAGCTTAATGAAAATGCCCAAAGCTTTTAACCACTGCTGTTGGATCACTTGTATCAATGCATTTGTTTCAAAAGAACGTTGGCTATAATAAAGAGCTATTGATTCAAAAACTTTTTTATCAAGATCGAGCTCTTGTAAACCTTCTTCTAATAAAATACGCGCCCTTTCTATGTCATTGTCTATAAAAAAAGAATGATAGCGATTTTCTTTTAAACAAGGAGGAATGAGATTTGTTGCTGCACAACTTGCCTGATAAGCTGTGCTGATTTGCTCGGTTAGAATATTTTTTTTAATCCCTTTTCCAGACAATCCAATCAATTCTTGACGATTGATAGCCAAAGCAAATGCTCTGCGAATTTTAGGATGATTAAAGGGGGGAGACTCTGAGTTGATATTAATGAGCACGGTGCAAGCTTTTGGTTCTCGAGAAATTGTCCATGTTTTTTCTAATCTAGGAATTGCTTCTAAGGGGATATCGGTTAAAGCATCTCCAATTACATCTATTAAGCCCTTCTCAAACATCTCTAAAGTGACTGCATCGTTTTCAACTATGTTGAAAATAATTTTTTCTGCATGTATGTCTTCTGTTTTGCGATAGTTAGGGTTGCGTACAGCAATGATTTGATTTCCATGGTCCCATTTTTCTAAACAATAAGGCCCATTACATAAGAAGTTAGGTCCTGCAGCATGAGCCCAATTAGGGTTTTTGCGATCATTTTCAATGTTTACAGGAGAAAATGCACAAAAAGATAACAATTTGAAAAGATAAGGTATAGGTTTTTCCAAGGTAATCATAAGAGTTTTTGCATCTATTGCTTTAATACCTACCCCATCAAGAGAAACAAGACCTTTTTTTGCCGCTTCTGCGTTTTTTACCGCAGAAAGCAGTTGTTCTCTAGCTGAAGGAAACTTAGGATCAAGAATATCTTTCCAAGATCGTTCGAAATCATAAGCGGTTACAGGCGTATTATTGGACCAAACAGTATCTTTTAAATGAAAAGTATAAGTGAGATTATCCTCTGACACTTCATAGGATTTAGCTTGAGCCAGCTTCATAGAGTGATCTGGGTACATTTTTACCAATCCTTCAAAAAATAGAAATTGCATTTGCGCAGAGAGCAACTCTCCCCCTTTACGAGGATCCATTGCCTTAGGCTCAGACCTTATATTGAGGCGAAGAGTTAACTCCTTAGCTTTAGGTTTGATAAATGGAAAAAAGAAAAATGCGCTAACAATGATAAGTATAAGAATACCAACATATCTCATTTGAAAGACCCTCTAAAAAAAAGAATCAAGTTTAATTCTTAAAAGAAATTTTTGTAAATTTTTATATTTTTTTTACATCTTGGTCAATTAGATTAATCAAGTGGATCAATTCTTCACGATTTAATTTTTTGATTTGATCCTGATCTGTGAATTCAATAACTCCTTCCATCAATGCTTGTTTTTTTTCGATCAACTTGTGAATATGTTCTTCAATGGTATTTTTAGTGACTAATTTAAATACTTGTACTCCTCGATTTTGACCAATACGATGCACACGATCCGTTGCTTGATTCTCACGCGCTGGATTCCACCAGCGATCGTAATGAATAACAACAGATGCAGATACAAGATCTACCCCAACGCCTGCTGCTTGTAGAGAAGCAACAAAAACTTCGCAAGCAGGGTCTTGTTTAAATCTATCGAGCATCTCTTTTCGATTACGCGTACTTCCCCTAATACCCGCAAAGCCAATATTTTGTTCTTTGAGATATTTTTCAATGAGGTTGAGCATATTTAGATATTGTGAAAACACTACAAGTTTTTGCCCACTATCTCTTGTCTCTTGCAATAGTTGGACAAATAAATCCCATTTTCCTGACTGATGCTTATGGAACTCATCAAATTGTTTATTGACTAAACAAGGATGATCACAGATCTGTTTTAGAGTAGATAACAAAGCAAATACATGCAGATAGGGAAGTGGTTTTTTTTCATCTTCTATTTGCTCCATAAGTTGACTTTTCTGTTGAAAAAAAGCTGCCTTATATAAATTTTTTTGCTCTTCAGAAAGATCGCAGTAAGAAATTTCTTCAATTTTTTCTGGAAGCTCTAATAATACTTCTTTTTTCTTACGTCGTAGAATAAAAGGATCGACTAACCGCTTGAGCAGCGCTTTTCTTGCTAGGTCTTGTCCTTTCTCAATCGGATTGACAAATAGATGTTTAAAGTGAGCTTCTTGAGGTAAATACCCTGGTACAATCACTTCAAATAAGGATCTTAGTTCAAGCAAACTATTTTCAATAGGCGTTCCTGTTAATCCAAGACGCATGCGTGCATTAAGGATTTTCAAAGCTTTATGAGTCTGCGATTGAGAATTTTTTGCATTTTGCACCTCATCAAAAACAATAAGATCAAAGGTATATTGAGAAAGAGTGCTCTTCTCACTACGCAACACGCCATAAGAAGTTAATAAAAGGTCCGCTTGTGTTGTAAAAAGATCAAAATTGCGCCCTACCCCATAGAAAGTTAGAACTCGCACTTCCGGCAAAAAATTTTTTAATAACTCTTCCCAATGGTAAATAACTGAAGTGGGACAAACCACTAAAAATTTAGCCTTTTTTTGCAATTCATTAAATACAGCAGCAATAAGCCCCATCGCTTGATGGGTCTTTCCAAGACCCATCTCATCACAAAGCATCCCTGAGAGTCCGTAGGTATATAAAAACCAAAGCCAGTTTACTCCTGTTTCCTGATAAGCCCGCAATCTACTTTTAAATCCGGTTAGATCCATCGGGGTTTGTGTTTCAAATTGAGAAATACTTTCCAACCATTTTCTGGTCTGTAGAGCTTGTGTAGACCTCCCTTCTGGGGCTTTTATTTCTTCGAAAACAGTTAATCGCAGCCAATCTAGCGTTGTACATTTTAGAAAAGATTTCGCATCCCATTGTTGTTTACGAATCACCTTTAACCAATTAAAACGAGATTGTTTCAAAGAGATAAGACCAGCTGGGGTAAAAAGATAAGGGCGATTCTCTATGATTGCTTGCCAAATCTCTTTTGCATCAACCTCTCCAAGCTCACTGATAAATACAAGCCGTATACGCCATTGAAAGTGTGTACTTTTCTTTATCTGTTCTAAATTACGTATCTCTACTCGCAGAGAATGTGGTTTAGTTAGCTCCTTTTGCAAAACAATGATTTGATCTACTAACGTATCTAAATCATACAAGATAAAATTAGCCTCTTGTTCTTTAGAAATAAAAGCACTTGGCATATATTTTTTCTTTAATCTCTGCTCAAAAGCAATCTCGTAAAAACCTTGATTCTCCACATAGGTGAATTCATCGAAGACTTTTACATTTTTATCTTGGTACTCGGGTAAAAATTGTATAATGGATTGTATAAAAACTTGCCCGTTCTCCAGGCTAATTTCATATCCGCTTTTTAGAATAGGACAGGTGTTGGAAAAGAATCCTTTAACATTTTCCAATTCCTCTCGATGTATCTGAATAAATTCTGCAACTCGATCTTTTTCAATCGTTAATCCTGAATAGATAGAACCTGTTTGTATTTGAGTGCGCTTAGCAAAAAATCCTTGATCTTTTACATAAATCCATGCTCCGAAATCACTTATTTTATCATCTGCTTCGAGCATCTCTATAGCGGCTTCGAACCGTAACTGCTGTGATGCTGTAACAAAGAAGCGCAATTGAGATTCAATGGTGTAGACATGAGTTTGAAAAAGTGGAAAACTATTAAGCCACGCTCTATGTTGAGAGACAAATTCTGAAACATCAGCTCTTTCAATAACTTTTGTAATACCATCAAACAACCAATTTTCTACTTGAAAAAATCCTTTTTTTTCTAGATAAACCCAATTCCCAAATCGTGCAGAAGATTTTTTTTGTAGGTCTTTTTTTTCAAAGAGATAGCATTCAATATGCAGTCTTTCTTCTGCATCAAAAAAAAGATCGTATTGAATACGATTATTCCCTGCATGAATCGGTTTATTTAAAAATCTCTGTAAGATAGGCGCATGCTTAAAAAATATCTTTCCAATTTTTTGCGCAGAAATCTCCCTTTGTTCAAAAATAGGATCTATTGTAGCAGGGAAAAATCCTTTTTTAGGAATAAAAATAAAATCTCCGACAGCAATTCCCTTTGCTTTCTCCTCTTGCTGCTCCCTTTGAGATTGATCCATTTCAACAAACAGTTTTTTATCTACTTCATTATAATGAATGGCTCGAATGTAGGAATAGGGTTGTCCATGAACCAAAAGCGGTGAATCTACTGTTTTTAAAACAGGAATTAACTGTGGCCAATGAACCTCTGAAAGATAGCATTTTATCTTTAATAAACCAGCAAATTGAATAGTTAGCCAAGAGGGAAGCTGCTTTTCATTCTCTTCAAAAGAAATGGTATAAGACTTTTTACTCTCCTGAAGCAGCATCAACCATTTTGCAAGATCAGACCAAAAACACAGTTCGTATTTTAGCCTATGGCTAGGGTTTCCTTCTTTCCATAATTGTAATTCATCGGGAGTCAAATTAGAAAATTTAAGAGAAGTTTCCTCTGTTTCAATCTCTCGTGTAAAAAAAAGTGCATGCAAATATTTTTTTGTTGCAGCAGTTAAAGGCTCTATATAAAAAAGCAGTTTATTCGTAGAAGATTTGATTTCATAAGCTTTTTCTCTTTTTCGTAATACATTTGCCTCATATCCATGTCGATTGCAAAAAATTTGACATAAACAATTCCAAAAACTATGACGAAAACGCACATGCAAAGGCTGAGGTTTCCCATTAAAAATAGCTAAGTACGCAGCAGCAAGATGTGCGCAGGACTGAGTTTCTTCAGCTTCATTACAGGAACAAAACCCCTCTAGGATTTTCCCTTGATCATCTATATGTAAAAAGGGTGAAAAAGAATATGTATTTTCTTTATCAAATATTTCTATTTGATATGTTGCTTCTGAAAATAAAATTTTTTTAACAGATTGCTCTAACAATAACTGCTTAGCTTTTGTTAAATTTTTTTGCGAAAAAGAAAATTGAGACATGGTAATTTTAAGCTAGATTTCCCCTTGTTTGTGAGCATGCCTAGCTATCGATATGTTTGCAATATGCTTTAAGACAATTCCAAACTCCCTGAAAACACTTGGCAAGCTTCTGCTAGCATTTGTATATTTCCGCTTGCAGAAATAAAGAATTTCATCTGTTTAGAGATTTTATGAGAAGCACTCGCTACCAAAATAGGCTGCGGAGGATTATAAATTTTACTTACAACAAATGCAACAGCAGCAAAGCCCGTACCACAAGAAATAGTTTCATTTTCTACCCCTTTTTCATAAGTACGAACAACAAGCTGACTATTTAGAAAGCTAGCGAAATTCACATTTACTCCTTCAGGAAAAGCAGATCGAATTTTGCGGGCTATTTTTACAGGATCAATTTGATCTAAAGAAGAGAAAAAAATAACGGCGTGAGGAACACCAACTTTAATTAGATAGACAGTAAATTCATGGATTTTAATTGGCCAATGACAGATTAAGGGCTGTTTTAAATCAACCCCTATTTGATCTTCTTTACGCCAACAGGTAAATATACCACTTCTTGTTTCAATCTCAATAGGTTTATGCGCCATCTCGTAATCAGCAACGCATCTAATCCCGTTGCCGCACATGTCAGCTTCACTACCATCGCTATTAAAGATGCGCATTTTTAGATCAGCGCGTTTAGAGCTTTCAAGCAAGAGCACTCCATCTGCTCCTATTCCCAGATGTCTATCACAGATCCTGGGTATTTGAGCAAAAAAAGCACTCTCTTCTATAGGAGATCTTCTCTGATCAACCAATATAAAATCATTACCAATTCCATGGTATTTTGTAAAAATCACGCTTCTAGATCTTGATAGCTAGAAACCACTTTATCAAGCAGACCAAATTCTAAGGCCTCATCTGCACTCATCCACATATCACGATCTAGTGCTTTATCAATATCTGCTGCTAGTTTCCCTGTTGCTTCTACATAAATATCTACAATCCCCTTTCTAGTTTTTAAGATTTCTTTTGCTTGAATTTCCAAATCGGTCGCTTGTCCACGAATCACTGAATGGATAGAAGGTTGATGGATCATAAAACGGGAATGAGGAGTCGCAAAACGTCTCCCAGGAGCAGCACATAGGCTTAAAACAGAACCCATAGAAGCCGCAATCCCTGTAACAAGTGTTGTGACAGGTGAAGTGATCATTTTAACCTGATCCCAAACCGCAAAACCCGCATCAACTGATCCACCTGGAGAATTAATAATAAATACAATAGGCTTACCCGGATCCGTTAATTCCAAGTACCATAATTTGCGAATGGCATTGCGAGCAGTATTGCTATCTACAGCATCACAGAAAAAAATCCTTCTGGATTTAAGTAACACTTCATCAATCTTATCATCGAGCGATCCTAAAGGGAATTTCTGATTCGCTTCTTGCCTTTGGCTCACTAACGACATAAATACCTCATTTTTTTCAGTCTCATTTTTAGCATCTGGCAAAAACATTATCTAGGGTTGCATCCTTTTTTTCAATCAAAGATCAAATCTGGATATAGAGGAAACCGTTTTAATAAAACACTTATATGTTTTTGAATCTCCTTAAGAACAGAAGAGTCAATCTCTACTAAAGAACGGCTGTTTCCTTTTTCTGCTTTAGCAGGTTTTGTAGCTTTAAGCAACAGATAAATCCAATCTGCAATTTGCGCCATCTCTTGCTCTTTCATTCCTAAAGTAGTTAAAGCAGCTGTTCCTATACGTATCCCTGAGGTAAACCAAGCCCCATTCTTATCAAAAGGTATGCTGTTGCGATTCACGGTAAAATGCGCCTGCCTAAGAGCATTTTCAGCTTGCAATCCGGTCAAACCAAGAGAGGATGAAACCTCAAAAACCATCAGATGATTTTCTGTTCCTCCAGTAAGGACATGAATCCCATGATGCATCAATCCATTTGCTAATGCTTGAGCATTTTTTACGATTTGTTCTGCATATACGCAAAAAGAGGAGGTATTTGCTTCTTTAAAAGCAACAGCTTTAGCAGCAATTACATGAGGGAGTGGTCCCCCTAAAGTAATCGGACACCCTTTATCAACCACCTCTTTGAATTCTTTTTGACAGAGGATCATCCCCCCTCTAGGCCCTCTTAGAGTTTTATGGGTTGTTGAAGTAATCATCTGTGCATAAGGAACAGGGTTATACTCTCCTACCATCACTCTGCCGGCAACAAGACCTGCAAAATGTGCCATATCTACAAGTAAAACAGCTCTTACGCTGTCTGCTATTTCACGCATTTTCGCAAAGTTAATTTTCCGTGAGTAGGCTGAATAGCCAGCAATCAAAATAGCAGGTTTTTCCTGCTTTGCAATTTCACTAATTTTTTTATAATCCAATAAATGAGTATTAGGATCTACTTCATAGCAAAAAGCCTGCATCATTTTAGCAGAAATATTATGCCGATACCCATGCGTTAGATGTCCTCCAGAATTAAGAGACATTCCCAATACTTTTTGATTCACGAGAAGCTGGCGTACTTGCTCATACTCCTCTTTAGAAAGATCGTTAATATTTTTTCTACCTAACTTCTCTACTTGCTTATTTTGGATACGCGCTACCAAAATCGCCCAAAAAGCTACAAGATTGGCATCTGCCCCTGAATGAGGTTGCACATAAGCATGTTCACATTGAAATATGGCTTTTGCTTCATCAACACAAGTAGCTTCAATGGCATCAATGTTATCACACCCTGCATAAAATCGATGATAGGGATACCCTTCTGCATATTTATCAGTAAGCCAGTTTCCCATAGCTAACTGTACAGCTTCAGAGCAATAGTTTTCAGAGGCGATCAATTTTAAAAAACAACGCTGATCTTGAAGCTCTTGAATAATTTTTTCTACAATAAAGGGACTATTTATTTTTAAATGATCAAAAGCTGCCATAAAAGCAATTGCGCTGCTTTTTCTTAGCTCACGAGGAACTCTATTAAAATAGTTTTCTAAATAAGACATCTATCCTCCTAAGCTTGCCATAATGCGATCTTGTTTTATCACATTTAGCCAAAAGAGGGAATCTCAATCTAAGAGCATTCCACTGCAAAAGAAAGAAAAATCGTAATAAACTCTTAGAAAGGAGGATTCATTTTTAATAAATTATACATTTGAAAAAACATGAATAATCAAAATTAACTAGGAGTTACGCAGTTGAATAAATTCTAAAAACACTTTAATTTATTTGGCATGAATCCACCTAAATGCAAAGAAGAAGATTACATCGATTTTTTAATCGCGACGCAAAAGGCCTATAGCTGCACAGAGGCAGCACGAG
>DASZIJ010000053.1:0-5174 GCA_035949155.1 Candidatus Rhabdochlamydia sp.
ATTTTCCCATTTGAGGTTCAAGAATTTTAAATTGCTCTTCGTTTAATCCTTGTTTGCTCATGTCATGTGTCTTTGGTTAAAAAATAAAAAGATCAGGCATCATAGCAAAAATTAATATTCAATTCAAGATAGGTTCATGAATTAGTTCTAAAAACTAATTAACTTGTACGTTAAGCTCTTTCTGTAATTTTTTGGTAAAGAGCTTTTTTTATAAATAGACTATATTAATGAATTATATAAACGATTCCAAAAGATTTTTGTGGAAAATCCATCATATTTCATATAGAAAGTATTATTCGCTATCTAATTAATAATGAATTAGTTAAATATTTAAAAAAACAGATTCGATTTAATATTAGATATTATTGAAAATCAACTAATTATTTAATTAAATCGATTATTTTTAATTATTTAAATAGTGTTATATTTAATTAATCTTAATATTTTTTTGATAAAATAGAAGCAGAATTAATTATAGAGTATAAAGCTATGGCTATCCCAAAGGATATTTTTGTACAAAACCCAGCTCTTTTACTAAAAAAAGACGAAACACAAGTCTTTGATGCTTTGGGCTACCTAAAAGTCTTTGTAAATGCTCTGTATTCTAAAGCAGGTGAAAGATCTCCAAGCAGGCTGGAAAAAGCTGTAGATGTAGTTAATGCTCAAGCTCAAATCGTAGGCTATAGCACATTTACTGGATACTTATGTACTTCTTTAGCCAAAGAAATCACAAGCTCTTCCTCTTTATCAACAGCAAATAATGTTTTAAATAATACAAACACACTGATATTTGGAGCATTATACGGCTTAGCCGCTGTTCAGAATGGTTATCAATTAGCAAAAGATCAAAATCTTAGCGATCTTCTTAAGCAAGAAGATACTCTAGCTTTAAAAGGACTTATTCAAAACATACCTATTTCTAGTCATTTAGATCAGTTACAGTCATCTTGGAGTGCACTAAGCCCTAAAGAACAGGAGCTTAAAAAACAACACTTTAAACAAAAAATACAAAAGCTTGCACTAGATAGCCTGAAAAACACACAAATACAACCTTCTGATCTAGATGAGCTTTTACAAATTTTGCAAGCGCCAGAAGGCTTAGATGAAGTTCATAAATTATTAGGTTTAAATGATAAAGGCTATTGGAAGTTTACTCCTTTAGAAGCGCTAGGTCTTCTGATTGATCAACATAAAACTAAAACACGTCAATGGGTACAGCTTAAAGAGGCATCGAGTCTTCCTGTTGCCCAAGCAGTTGATAAGGCTTATAGAAGAGGATTACTAGAGAGAGTCAATAATGGGGATCCTCTAGTACAAGAAAACGCTAGAAAGGACATAAAAGAATTAATGGGACGTGTGCGTGTAGAGAGCTCTAAAACAAAAAGGATTCACACAGCTCTTCTGATTATTAATTTACTAGGTGCTATTCTTTCTGTAGTTGGAGTGTTAACCCTGCCATTGGGTATTGGTATTGCGATTACTGCGCTATCTTTTTTAATCACAACTTTAGCAATAGGATCAAGAGCATATCTTGCTAAAAAAGAGCTATCAGATACCCCTTGTGGTAAATATGACAAGGCTATCGTCATTACAATCGCCATATTGCTTGGGATATCTTTAATTGCGCTTACAGGAGTAACACTAGGCTTTGGTTTATCCCTTGTTCAATTAGCAGGCGCTTTAGCAATAGGTGCCCTTGGTGAAGGATTTCTAGGGTATTATTGTCACTTGTTAACTCAAAAAGATGTTCTCTGGAAACAGGCTCATCCTTCTTTAGAGGTATTTCAAAAGTTTATTTCCCAAAAGGAAACATGGGATCAACACGTTCATGATTTATTTAAAAAGCTACCTAAAGATTTACGCATAGCTATTCGTCAGCAATATACACAAGAAAAAGACCTTCCTAATAAGATATCACTAAGAAATAAGATTTCGGCTCTTAAAAAAACCTCAAAGTATTTTTGGAACCAGCAGTTGATCTCAGGTTCAGAAGAAGACCGTATATTAGCTTTAGAGATGCAAAGCGTATATGAAGAAGCCAAAAATATATACTCTTTAACAAAGGGTAAAGAAACTCCGAAAGATTTAGTGCTAAAGGAAAAGGCTTTAGAAGAGCGTATAGAACGGGTTTTAAAAGATCCGCAGATCAAAGAGCAATGGGAAAGCGACCTTAAGTATATCATTTATAGAAAAAAGAGCTTAAAACATCTGCGCGAAGTGAGTGATATAGCTTCTCAAACCTTTGCAAAACCTTTACCTTCTACGATTCGCTTAGCACGAAACGGTTAATCTTAATATGTTTTTTAATATTAATTTAATGTTAATATTCTCTGGTTAATTGATTTTTATTTGATTTTATGTTATAATTTAGTTCTAAAAAGGTAACTTAATATGAGCTCTATAACATTAGAAACACTAAAGCAGTTTGTTTGGCCAGCTGATTATAAGAATCGGGATAGTCTTAGCAACTTAGCTTTAAATACTTTAGGTGTGCTTGGCAATTTAGCTATGCAATGTAAAAGAGTATTGTCTAAAGATGATTCTCATGTTTTAAGCTTTGTAAAATGCTTAAGCTTCGTTTCAGCAGGAAATAACTTCTACTTGGCAGGTATAAACATCAAGCAATCCGCTTACATTAAAGATGTAGCCGGACAAAGTGCAAATGAGGTAAAGCTTGTTCGCAGTACCATGCAATTCTTATCTGGTATTTTATACTTTTCGAGTTTAGGTTTAACTTTATCTAGCAGTATAGCTTCTTTCAAGACAGTTATTATCGCATCAGGAATTCTTAGCAAAGCAACCTCTGTGTTTAGTAATTCAGCTGTGCTTCTCATGTTATTGCTTACGTCGATGAAACTGCATGAACAGCGCGGTTTTCAACAAGAATTAGATAAAAGATTAAGCGATTTGCAACATCTATCTCCCCAAGAAAAAGAAGAAGCCATTGCAAGGTTTCTACAAGAACAAATAAGTGTATCTGAACCTCTGCAAGAACAGTTAAGGGCAAAGCTTCAAGAAAGATATGCCAAGAAATCGATAGAGGATATTACAAATTCTAGTAAATCTTATTATAAAAATATAGACGCATATGTAGTACATCGCTTCTCTAAAGAGATTCTTAAAAAAGAAATAGCTAAAGCAGCCTATATGAAGCGTATGACTAATAGAAATTGCATAGAGCTCATTAAAAAGATAGATCACACTACCATAGGCTCCACTATACAAAAAGTGCAAGGAGCTGCTTATAAAAATATCATATTTAATTATTTGGGGATAGGGCTTGCAGGTATAGGTCTTCTAGGACTTGCTGTTTCTTTTATACCAGGAGCTGCATTTGTTACTTTATCTACTGTTTTAGGTTTAATTCCCACAGTAGCTTTTTCTGTGCTTGGAGTATATGACTTGTTCCAGTCATTACAAAATAATAAAGAGGGGCTCTACGATCGCCTGGTTCTCATTGCTACAGGCTGTGTAGGAATTATCACTTCAACGGCGCTATATGTCTTAACAGAAAATATTTTGGTTAAGTGTGCAGCCATTCTTTTAGCTGCTATTTGGTTGTCGCTTCTTTGTTATGTTTCTTCCCGTTTGGAAAATCAGCCAAAAATTGCTTAGACTTGTTTTTCTATTGCTAGTCAGGTAAAAGAGGACTATGTTACAGCAAGCCCTACAAGATTTTCTTTGCTATCTCTCTTCTGAGAAAGGTCTTTCTCAACATACTCTTCAAGCCTATGCTCGTGATCTAAAGGGATTCTTTCAGGTTTTAAAAAAGAGTGATCTACAACAAATTACAGAAGAAGATGTATTAGCATTTGCACATAAGTTGCAATTAAAAGGATATGCTAGTAGCTCTGTTTGCAGGATGTTGGTTAGCGTTAAGATTTTCTTACGGTTTTTATATAGAGAAGGGTTAATTAAAAACGAGATTGGGTTATCGATTGATACACCTAAAATATGGCATTTAATACCTGATATTTTAAATTTTACAGAGATAGAAAAACTCTTATTAGCTCCAGATTTACATACAGAGATAGGTGCAAGAGATCGAGCAATCCTGCAGGTTATATATGCTTCGGGCTTACGTGTCTCAGAAATCTGTGGGTTAAATATACAAGATTTCTCCGATCACACGATTCGTGTAATAGGAAAGGGAAAAAAAGAGAGGATCGTTCCTGTTGCTAGCTTAGCCGTAGAAGCTGTTGATTATTATTTGCTTCATTACCGCTCGTCTAATGCAGAAATAGAAGCATTATTTATCAATATAAAACAAAAAAGAGTCGATCGGTTCTCTATTTGGAAACAATTAAAAACCTATGCCAAGCAAGTAGGAATTACCAAGTCCATTTCACCCCATACGCTGCGGCACTCTTTTGCTACTCATCTATTAGAAAATGGGGCTGATTTACGTGTGATCCAAGAGTTATTAGGGCATAGTAGCATTGCAACAACAGACCGCTATACACACTTAAGTAATAAGCATATCATAGAAGCCTTTCAAAGTTATCATCCAAGGCCTTGAGTTTTCTTTTTAAGAAAATAGGAAATTCTTTATCCTAGAAAATTGAGTTCAAATTATAGCAGCTGCAAATTTAAAAACTTGACTAGGAAAGGATCTTTAGCCATTGTTAGATTAAAGAATTATTAAAAAAAGCTAAAATCTACAAAGTAGAGACCATCTTCATAGATCTTTGAAAAACAGCTTAAAAAGGCAAAGATGCTCTAAGCATATTTTTAACCATTTATTGTCAAATCGTAGAGAGTTTTTGCCAAGGTATCCCAGTTCTGTTCCTTAGCATCAAGATAGAGAGTGGGAATAAATTTTTCCATGATCTGTGCATAAGAATGAAGTCTTTCTTGCCATTTACTAAAATGTGTCGCGACTTCCTTTTTAGAACCTAGGTTAGAGAGATATTTCTCCCATTCTATATTTCTGTATTTTATCGTAGAAAAGACCCGCTCTTCTATTAGAGCTCTTTCAAAACTAGGAAATAAAAAACCCATTCTATAAAATAATGCCCGTAAAAACATTCCAGGGGCATGATGAAATTTGAAAAAGCAAAAAGTTTAGCCAACGAGAAATTCCGAAGATTAACCGGAGTAGAACGTAGCACATTCGATCAAATGAGCTTGATATTGGAGATAAGTCACAAAGAGAAAAAAGCCCGAGGAGGCCG
>DASZIJ010000054.1:0-30882 GCA_035949155.1 Candidatus Rhabdochlamydia sp.
GGGAGAATATTCTATTTTTTCTTGGGCACAAGTTTTTCGAAATCTAATTGTGAAATCATCAATGAGGCAAAATAATTCAATAATTGCTAGTTCATCCATTTTGAGCCTTTTTTGTTTTTGGATTTTTAGGGTAAATCAAAAATATCATAAATAATAAAAGGCTCTTTTTCAATATGTTATGATAGCTCTTACGTTAAACTGGCGTAATTTATTTTAATTTTATAAAGCAAGTGCCCTTACTACCTTTTTTTATTTCTTTTTCTTACTAATAGATATATTTATAAATCATTAAAGATTTATAAAAAAATTTAGAAATCTCTTTTTGAGTATTTTTTAAAAAGCAAATAGGAAAACTTTTTTTATGTGTGGAATTCTCTGTGTTTGGAATAAAAAAGAGCCGTTGCAATCTAGAGTGCTTGAAAAGGCAGTAGAAACATTGCACCATCGTGGCCCTGACTCAAAGAATGCATGGCTCTCTTCTGATAAGCAAATTGGATTAGGTCATGCGCGATTAAGTATCATTGGTTTGGATAATGGAATACAACCCGTATTAAATGCTGAAAAAGGCATTTATGCGGTTGTTAATGGGGAATTTTACGATTATTTAGACATGCGCAAGCACTATGAAAAATCGGGATACAAGTTTACCACTGACACGGATAGTGAGATCATTATTCCCCTTTATTTAGAATACGGGACACAGTTATTTGATAAATTAAATGGGGAATTTGCATTTATTATTTGGGATGAAAGAAAAAAACAAATGATTTGTGCAAGAGATAGGTTTGGTATTAAGCCTTTGTTTTATGTATGGGACAAGGGAAACTTCTATGCAGCTTCAGAAATTAAAGCTTTATTAGCATTAGGAATTAGAGCCGAATGGGATAAGCATAATGCTTCTATGATCTTTCAAGGAGTTCCCTCCTTAAGTGGTTCTTGTTTTAAAAATATTGCCCAGGTCAAACCTGGGCATTTTTTAGTTGTTTCTCAAGATACGCTTACTGAGTACGAATATTGGAATTTTATCTATCAAGATTCCCACAAAAAATATAGCGATGAAGAATATATAGCTTTATTTAGAGAGAAATTGAGCACTGCTATTCAAAGAAGATTAATTGCAGATGTACCTGTTGGATTTTATTTAAGTGGGGGTATTGATTCTAGTGCTGTTATGGCTTTATCTGCCAAATTAGGAAAGAACCTTCAAGCATTTAATATCTCTTTTGATAATGAGGTTTTTAATGAAGAAAAATTTGCTCAAGATCTGGCAGCTCACACAGGTGTAAAGCTCTCTTTGATCAAAGTTACTCAGCAAGAGATCGCAGATTCTTTTAGCGATGCTATATTCCATCGAGAAGGGCTTGTTTATCAGACAAATGGTGTTGCAAAATACCTACTGAGTAAACACGTTTTTAATTCTGGATATAAAGTAGTTCTAACAGGTGAAGGTGCAGATGAAGTATTAGCTGGTTATCCTTCTTTTAGAGAAGATATGGCAAATAGTTTAGGTGGTCTAGAAAAAGAATTTTTATTTGATAAGCTCAAAGAAAGCCATGACCTGGCAGGTGCAGCATTTATTTCAGAGGGAAACTACAATCAACCAGCTCTTAAAGAGATAAAGTCAAAATTAGGTTATATGCCATCTCTTTGGAAAATGAGCTTTGATGTTGGGCATTCTATGCAAGAGGTTTATTCATTGCCGTTTCAAGAGATCATCACTGCATGTAACCCTATGCTTAGCTTTCTAAAAGAGATTTCACTACCAAATATTCAAAATGCTCATATTGTTAATAAATCAGCTTATCTTTTTTGCAAGTCGTTTCTTCCAGAGCTTGTATTAAGCTATCTGGGTGATCGTATGGAAATGGCTCATTCTGTTGAAGGGCGTCTTCCTTTTCTGGACGTAGAGCTAGTAGAATTTGCTAATCAACTTCCGATTGAGTTAAAAATCAGGGGATTAAAAGAGAAGTTTGTCCTATATGAAGCTGTTAAAGATCTTATTCCTAGTAGTATTTATCAGAGAAATAAACACACATTTTCAGCCCCTCATGCAATTAGTGATACAATAGAGAAAAAAAGCCCATTAGAGGTGCACATTCATGATGTTATTCACAGTAGGGATTTTATAGATCTGCCTTTTTTTGATCAGAAAAAAGCCATTCAATTGTTTGAAGCTATGAGAAGTAAATCAAAAAGAGATCGAATGATCGCGGAATCTTCCTTTAACTTAATGTTAAGCGCTTATTACTTGGATAAACATTTTATTAAATCCTCTGCTTGAATCTTAGGGTGCTTAAAAGTAAAACCCATTGATTTGATTTTCTGATTGCAAACTTTATAGCCACTCTTTGATAAGTCTTTATTCCATATCGGACAAGGAATACCAGCTAATTGACAAAGATGAGAATAGAGTTCTTTACGCGGCGTATGATCATCATTGACCAAATGATAAATACCTTTTAAAGATCTGCCCAAGCAAAACCCAACAGCTGCTATAATATCTTCTAAATGAATATGATTTGTGGGCTCTTCTCCAGAGCTGGGCATTTTTTTTCCTGAAAAACGTTTTGCGCGATCGAGCAGTTCTCGTTTAGGGCCATAAATACCTCCTAAACGAAGAATACACACAGAAGCGTTGCAGTTTAAGTAGAGACGTTCTGTTTCAAGCAGTATTTTTGCATTCTCTGATTTTGGACAAAGAACTATGTCTTCTGTAACCCACTCATTTTGCTGCCCTTCTAAAGAAGAAGTGCTACTAGTATAAAGTAGATAAAAAGGAGTTTGCCTATCCTTTAAAGCGAAAGAGACTCTCTTGGCTGTTTGTAGATAAACCTCTTCATAGCTTTGTAAATTTCTAGGAGCTATCAAAATGATCATCCCATCACATGAATCAATTAACTCCTTAAATACTAGATCTTCCTTAGGAAGCAACATACTGCATCCATAACAACTGAGTGCATCGACTCGTTCTCTGCGCGTTGTGGTAATAAAAACTTCATGAGGCTGGGTTTGAAGGTACTTTAGTAATCCTTCTCCTACATAGCCTGCCCCCATCACTAGTAACTTCATTTAAGAGACTTTTTGTAAATAGTTCAGGTAGTGCTTAAAGGCGGTCTTTAGATTTATAGTTTTTTTAAGCCATCCAGCGCCAGATATCATCACCTATTCCATCCCAAGCACGTTCAATGTATTGTTTGCGAAGATTAGCGTCTTTTGCATTATCGCTTTGGTTAAAGCAAGTAGCGTTACATATTCTTACAACTACGTCTTTAGCTGTATAACTATTTCCATTAGGGACAGCTTTAGCTTGATCAAAAATTTTCTGGCCGAGATCTTTACATTTTTTCTCACCACTTCCCTTATCAAGAATAGAATCAAGAGGCATAGAGATAAGTTCTTGAACGTACTGTTTTTCCTCATCTGAAAGCTGTGGGCAGACAGAGAGGGCTGATGATATACGAAATATATGAGAATATCCAGAATCTATTGGCGTTGCCATAAAAATCTCCTTTACAAATGAGGTTTGCTTAATTTTAAACCAAAAATGTAAGAAAATATTTGTTTTTAGACAAGATTTAAATTCACTTTAGGATATTTTTTGCTCGATCATTTTTCTTTGGCTTAAAACCTTTCTTTGCAAAAAATGCAAAGCGATTTAAATAGTTTTGAACAAGCGAAATACATAGTTGTCACAAGTTGGATAAAAGTGTTTGAAATACAGCGCTACTTCCTGCTTAAAATGACCTAAAGAGTTATACTGCAATAAACCTATACTATCATCCATAATACGAAACATGTGATTATTAAGGTCAAGTTGGACATTTACAGCGTGATGGTTATCAGGTCCATATAAAGTTAAAACAAACTGAGCGTGGCCAACTTCAGCATACCTTTGCATTTCATCTACTAAATACTGCTGTGTATCTACATTGCTCGGAGTTACAAGAGGATATTTGTGATATTGGAGCAATTTATATTCTACAGAAATTTTAGTTTGTTCGTCATAGGCAGCTTGATAGGTAATGATCCCTTTTTTGGCTTCAGCGTAGTAAGATGTAATCTTGCTCTGTAAATATCGTGTTTTTCTATTACTTCCCATCTTTATTTCTTCTAGGTTAGGATCTTCTTGGAGCATCGAAAATCGGTGTAATGCGTTGTTATAACAAACTCCTTCACCGAGGTTTTCATGAATATCATCATCTTGGTTAAAGGGATCTTTAATATTTTGATAATTGGTTGCTAGCCAAAGATGTTGCTCGGAGTATATTTCTAAGTAATTTTCCTCAAATAAGCTACTTGGATAGTCTTTAATCTTATCTACTATGTTTTGTAAGTAAGAAGATAACTCTGATTTAGAGAGATGAATGATAGCTTGCGTGTCTAAACTTGAGAAAAGCTTTTCTTGTGATAATTTAATAAAGCTATCGAGCTCTTTTGTAGGATTCATGTAGGAATAGTGATCTAGAAGCTTTGAAAATTCACCACCTGTTTCCTCATCAAAATGCGTAAGCATCTGAGTCCATTTTTCTGCTAGTTGCTTTACAATCATATTTCGAGTAACCTCTTCAAAAAGCTTAACAAGTGTAAAATAAAGAGAGGGGTTTGAGTCTAAGAGTGGATGTATTCTAACAAATAGATCGAATCTCTCTTTTATCACTTTTTCTTGAAAAGTGTCTTCAAGAATGATGGCGCTTTTTAGAAAGCTATCAAGAGAGTTGGTATTTTTCTTCAGCTCTTTAATCAGAAATGATTGGCCATTTTGAATAGAGGTTGACTGGAGTTTAGAGTAATCTTCTAGGTCTTTTTCTGGTAAACCACATTTAAGAATTAACAATTCTACAAATCTATTCTCCTCGGTAGATATTTTTAATACACTTGGATCTTTAATAATAGCTAGCAGATTTTCCATTTGCGAAAAATCAGTTCCTTGAAATAAGGAGAGCTCTTTTAGCTTTTGTATAGCAGATTTGATTTGCTGGATTTCTCCTTTCATCCTTGGACTGTGAATATCTAGGCGGGAAATAGTTTCCCGGATTTGTCCAAAAAGCAAATCTCGGATTTCTGTTTCTAATAACGGTTTTTTTTGTTCTGATAGGGTGATAGATGAGAGGGATGAAGATAGAGAAGGTTGATTCCACTTATTAAGCACTTTCTCAAATTCTACTGATCTAGCAGATGTAGATTTTTCTTTTGGAAAAAACAGTCCAAGAGCTTTAGATAAATTGATTAAAATAGGTTTTATTAGGTTTCCATTGCTATACTGTATGAACTCCTCATATAGGCTGCAGATGCTTTTATGAATAGCTACTTTATCTTCTTGTGAAACTGCAGGATGTGTAGAAATTTTAATGAATGCAGAAATAAAGATATCCAATTTTGCAGCTACGCTCTTCTGTTTCTCTTCTTCTTCTAGACCTTTGGTTTGGCCTTTTTCATAATTAATTAATGAAGGGTATAGAGAACTTGTTTGGATCATTTTGACGTTCCAAAGTTCTAGCAACGTTGCTTGGAGCTCTTCAAGAGCATTTTGTTTATCTATAGATGTGAGCTTATTTTTTAGTTCAATGCACTGATTAATGATTGGTTCAAGATCTAAAAAATCTTGACGAGTCTTTGCATTTTTTAGAGTAGGTAGTAAGATGTTTTTCTGGAATTCATAAAACTTTTGAGTAACAGTTTTTTTATCATTGATTTGGTCAGCGGTTGTTAAACTTTGTAGCTCAATAGGAAAAGAGCTATGAATTGCTTTGGGGATTCCTAATTTAGCTTTTAATTTGTTTAGAATAAGAGTAATTTGGATATCGCCTTGCTCTTCAAACTCCTCTCTAATTACACTTAATGCATCATAAATAGCAATTTTGTCTTGTTGGTCAATAGCCGGGCTTTCGAATAAATTTAGGAATTCAGTGATGAAACCATCTAGTTTTTTGGCTTTTAGTTCTCTTGCTTCGGGTGTATTTAAAACCCCTAATTTACCTTTTTCATAGGAAGTTAAGGTAAAGTATATCGGATGAGTTAGGCAAGACTTAAGATTCCAAAGCATAACTATTGTTGATCTGCTCTTTTCAAGAACACCCTTTTTATCAACAGAAGAGAGTTTATTTTTTAGCAAAATGCACGAATCAACAATAGGCTCCAGAGCCATAAGCTCGTGGTTGGTCTGTATTATCTTTAAAGAAGGCAATAATAGATTATTTTGAAAGTCGTAGAGTTTTTGAGCGATCTCTATCTTATTTTCAATTTCAGAAGCTTCAGATAAGCCCTTTAATTCTAGGATAAATGGGTGTTTGATCATGCTTTGTCTACTAGGATCGAGTTTTGTTCTCAAAGAAAGAAGAAGGTTAAGTGTATAAATCGATGTGGTAAAAGCCAAGCCTTGACCTTCTGCGGTAAACTGCTTGTTAATAAGTTTCATTTTATGGATAAAGGAGATTACTAATTCATCATCTTCTGGATTAGTCGTTGTCTGTAGATGAGTAATTACAGATTTCACTGCAGATGCAATCCTTGTTCTATTTATACTAGCATGCTCACCTATAGCAAAGTTTTCAATATCAAGATCAACTTGAATAATCTTATTAAAGCTTTTTAATTGTAAAAGAGATGTCATAATTTATTTTTATTAATTATTTATATACTAATTATATTATAATTTTTTAAATTTACGTTAAATAAACAACAAATAGTATAATAAATTATAAAAAAGTCTTAATAAATAAATTAATAAACTGATGAAGAGCAAAACTTGGGGTTATTTTGGATAACTAGTTGGAGATTAGATGCTTAAAAAGGAAATTACTTAAGTTTACTATGAAATACATTAGGATCAAAAGAATCGAAAGGATCGGGCTTATCCGTAACCCTTTGAACTAAAGTCACTATATCCACTTCTGATGATTTATGAAGATTCTTTAAAACTTGGTTTCGCAATGCAGCTGGGTCTTGCTTCCGAGTAGCTACAGGGCTTTCAGATGCTTGATTGGTTTCTTTTTGTTTTATAGAAGTAATTGGCACAAATACCTGAAAAAAATTTATGCTTGAGTATAGTAGATAAATCTTAATAATTCCACTAAATTAAAAAATAGCAATCTATATAACTCTCATAAAATGGATGTAAGTGTTTTAGTAGTAGTCTATTTTATTTTTTGCTCAATCATTTTTTTTAATTTTAGACTGTCCTTTGCAAAAACGCGAATCCCTTCTGAGAGCTTTTCTGTTGCCATAGCATTTTCATTAAGGTGCCAACGGAAAGACTTCTCATCTAAGGCAATTTGATCAGCAGTGGTTTTTTGTGCTGTTTCAGGATCGAGTTTTCGCTTTAGGGGTCCTTCTAGACTTTGTAATTCTGCAAGTAATTTAGGAGCAATAGTCAATAGATCACAGCCAGCTAATTCCAGGATTTCTTCCGCGTTGCGAAAACTAGCACCCATGATTTGGGTTTTATAACCCATTTTCTTGTAGTAGTTATAAATAGTTGTAACGGAAATAACACCGGGATCCTCAGCAGGGGGGTAAGAGTCTTTTTTTTCCTGTTTTTTATACCAATCTAAGATACGACCTACAAAAGGGGAGATCAAGGTAGCCTTTGCTTCTGCACAAGCTATTGCTTGTTCTAAACTAAAAAGTAGAGTCATGTTACAGTGAATTTGCTCTTTTTCAAGCTGCTTGGCTGCTTTAATACCTTCCCATGTAGAGGCTAGTTTAATCAGAATACGATCGCGAGGGATGCCAGCTTTTTCATATAAAGCCATTAAATGACGAGCTTTTTCGATGCTTTTTTCTGCATCAAAAGAGAGATGAGCATCGATTTCTGTAGATACACGGCCTGGGATAATTTTTAAGATTTCCAAACCAAAATTCACAAATAACTTATCGATAATGAATTCAATTAAAGAAGAGCCTGTTTGTTTGGTTTTTAATCCTGATTGAATAGATTCTTCGATTAAGAATTGATATTCAGGTTTATTAGAAGCTGCGAGAATTAAAGAAGGATTAGTTGTTGCATCTGTCGGTAAATAAGTTTTAATTTCTTCAATTTCCCCAGTATCAGAAACAATTGTCGTTATTTTTTTAAGTTGCTCGAGCTTATTCATATAAACCTCTCTTATAGTTAAGAGAATGGTAACGAACGCAGAGTTTAAGGAGAAGTAAAAAAATTAAGGATTTAGAAAGAGAATTGAAAAGGGTTTACTAACTTAGGAAAGGTTTGGATTTTTTTAAAATTTTCTGGGAATTCGTTGGGTTTTATCATCGATTGATAACCACCTATGGTAATTTTTACTTCTTGGTTGTTTTCTAATGCATGCAGAAAAAAGGTAAGACACTCTTGAGATAAAGGTATTTTTTGTCCTCCTTCTAGACAATAAGCAGTAAATTGCTGGGAAGCCTCTTTTGTGATAAGCTCAATGATAGCTGATTGTTTGATTGCATGAGGATAGAGATTTAAATAAGCTTTTATGTTGTCTCCTATACAAATTATTTCTAGATCTATGCCACTCATACGATAAGACAGCTTATTCGAGCAATGTTCTTTGCAGTCTGAGTAGAGATGCTCTACTTGCCAGTTTGAAGAATGATTGCAGCTAAAAAATGCAAGAAGAAGAAAAACCCATCTCATTTTAGCTCAAAGTAACTTTCATGAAGATTTTCGCGAATGGATCTTAAGACGATCATTTGCCAATAAGCTCCTAGTTTTTGACAGTCTTCTAGCACCTTTTTCTGTAGTGGCAACCAATAGATTTCTTGAAACTCTGTTTGATTAAACATCTCTTCAAAACTGGTTTTCTCTAAAGTATTCCATTTTTTTAGAAGAGCGGTTTCTAAGCTCTCTAAACCTGTTTTTAGTTCTTTGGGAAGAGATGCATAAAGATCACAAGTACATGTAAAAGAGCTGAGTGTTTTTTGGAAAGCTTCCAAGTGGCTAGAGAACTCTTTTTTTAAGGCTGTTGTGGTTAGTATATAAGCTTTATTTTCTTTGATGAAAATGAGTTGCAATTTGCGCAGGGGGCCGTATTTTGTTTCCGTATCGATTTGCAAGAGGTGGGCTGGACCTGCTTGTGTTTTTATCAAGCCCATACTACGCCAGCTTGTTTTTCGGGTTCTTTCATAGATGGCTTGTACCGCTTTTAAGTACTCAGGCAGACCTACTTTTATTTCTTCAGCTGCCAAAATAATAGAAGGAGCAAGAGCTTGTTTGGTCTTACCGACAAAAGCGATTTTAACTCTGGGAGCCAATATTTTAGGGTCAGCAAAATCCCAACCAGGAGGAGGAGTAAAAAAACAGGAAGGCTGATCCGTAGTAATACAGAAACAAGAGGGTGAAAATAAACAAGAAAATAAGAAAAGGCATATTTTATACATTATATTTTAAGCCTCTATTACTTTAGGTTTTAAGAAGTTTATAAAAAAATACCTTATATAAAAATGAGGGTTTTTGTGAAGAGAAATTCTTCAAATTCAAGACTTATAATTATTTATTAAAATAATAAAAAATCATTTAGTACATATTTAAACTCGTTTTTTTGATATAATTATTGAAAAAATATAACAAACTTAAATTACATGAGCCAATCTATAGGGTTTTTAAAACCTACTTATTACATTCCAAAAGAGGATGAGCAGCTAAAAGCAATTGTTCAGATGATTTCTGATCACAAGCAAGAAGGTGGCTTAAATGGTCATGGCTTAGCTATTGCTAAAGCTGTGCATAGCATTGCGCTTGTAATCTTCACTAATATTCCTTATTACTTCGCATTAGGTAGTAAAAATTTAATTTTAAACTGTACTCATCTGAATCTTGAGCTCATAGTTTTAGGGCACTATAACGCAGCCATACAAAATTTGATCTATTCCGTTATTGCTGTGATTTATGTGACGATTGGAATTTTTATTCCTCCTGTTCTTGATGGATTTAAGATGAAGAAATCTCAACCTGATGATTCCAATACGCCTCCTGATTCTAGCCTTAGTATAATAATTGAAGGCCAAGAAGAGCCTGAAATAAGAAGCCCTTCTCTTGACGAAAGGAGGTCTGTTAGCATTTTATCTACGCAATCTGGGCCTATCTCTATTTCCAACTCTTCTAGCACACATAGCTTTCAAGACATGCTGCTGGCGAGCCCTAATTGTTTTTCTGCAATTAATAGCAGCTTATCAGTTACAGAAGATAAAGGTGAACTTCAAATGAGAGAGCCTCTTGAAACCCCTACTGATTCTAGTTCTGGTATGCCTAGCATTGAAAGTCGCATGGAAACAAGAAGCTCTAGGTCCTCTTACAATTCTATCCCTTCTAACACACCTAGCGTTAATTATGTAAAAGAGGAATTTCTCAAATCGTCCTCTGATATTGAGAATGAACATGAAAGCGGAAATTCTATCTCTTCTCAGCAACATTCTATACAAACATCATCTATTGGTTTGGATAGCTTAGCTAGCGGTGATTGGTCGATGATACCTAATGTTGGATCCTCTGCAATCAAGTCTGTTGGTGGTATCTATGTCCGTGATATGATTGGAGCTAATGGTGTTAACTTAGAGAGACAAGCTTATCGCATTGCTCTTAATGAGTATATTCGCATTCTTAAGGATGACTTTGGCATTGATGTCAATGAAAGACTTATGACATTTGGAAAGTGGCTTGAAAATCCGATTTATAAAGACAATCCGATAGTCAACGCTCTTTACCATACTTTACTCTATTTAACAAGACCAGTTGCTTATAGTGGTAAAGACCCTATCTATACTCATGCAAAAGAGCAATATGAAAAATATGTCATTTCACTGCGAGAGGTAATTGCGACAGAGCAATATCAAAGCATCCGAAAAAATCCTAATCTGATTGGAGAGCTTAAAGAATGCCTTACTCTTACCCGCAGACTTTGCGAAGCTCGTTTCCGCCCTGAAAACCATGGGCGTTTACATAGTCTTCTGCAGCTTCATAAAGATGAATATGATCGACTACATCCTGAAAGAAAAGAGATTCCAGCTGTAACCAGAGAGAATTTCGCTCAGGTCGTAATGGCAAAAAATAAGAAGGTGACCGAGGCTCCTGCTTCAATGAAGGTCTCTTCAACTCAGAGAAACTGTCGAATGGCTTATGGAGCCATTGGGGTTGAAGACTTTTTAATGACAGATATTCCATTCGTGCGAGGAGAGCAAACTTTCTTAAATAATGAGGGAGAGGAGCGTAGTTTCTATTACATGCGTCACCCAACACCACATGTTGCTGGTTCTCTATTCCGGAGCGCATTAGGAGCTACTTCAAGAACCTTTGGTTTTGGTCATATCGAATCAGGCGAAGCCATTGCTCCAGAGTTTAAAGGAATGTTGGAAGCAATAGCAGAACGAGGGGAATCTTATCTCATTCAATCACACCAACGACTAAATGATACTGGTACAATAGAAAACGAAGATAGTCGCTCAAAAACCCTTTATGATTTACAAACAAGTCATAAAAATTTCCATGCGGTTTTTCAGGCTGTGGAAGGTGATCTCTTTGATCATAAGGACTCTTATGCAGAAATTAAGACATTTGCAGATTTGAAAGAAGCAATTAAAGCATCCTTCTACATGGAAGGAAGTCCGAATCGTTTGCCAGCTTATCTCGAGAAAGATGAAGAGTATCGCAATTCCATAATCAATCAACTTCTCGATCAGGTTCATCAGGCTTTATTTAGAGGACGCACTGATATTTCTTTTGATGGACAAGAAGATCCAACGCAACCGGGAGAAAACTATCCTAACCGCGAATGGCAAGCATTTATCTTAGCCTTCTATATTTTACAAGGGGATGATCTTAAGTTCCGCTTGCCGAATGTGAAGTACTTTTGCACAAACTGTAAGAACTTCTTTGACCGAGGTGGAAATCGCGCAATGGCTGAGGATCGTTTGCACCAAGAAATGAGTGAACGAAAAGTTACCAGTGAAGATCTTGAGGCAACCATTACTAATCTTATTCCTGTTCCTCTTCAAAGTAAAGGCAAGGCTGTTATCGAGAAGCGTTTGAAGCCAGGACTTGCCTTAGCAGAAATTTTAGCAACGCTTTCTATAGAAGATAGACAACGTTTGCGAGGAATAAACTTTGGAGGGTATCAATTCAATCGCTTTGAAGTGAGTAAAAAAGAGCAGCGTGCTGTTCCTCTTATTAAAGATGTGTGTACGCTTCAAGAGATGCAAGATGTGCTTAAAGCTTTACAAGGAAAATCTTATTGCATCATAGATAACAGTATTATTCAGAATAACTGGGAGCCTTACCAAGGAAAAGATCGAGATCATTTATTTGATCAGGTAAACAAAGGTTTTGGACGATCTGAAGTGCATGTGGATAAGACTTGCTATAATGGTCAAGGTTCGAATAATGCAGAAGGAATTTTTGAATACTTGAAAACATGTGGGATAAATGAAGACCTTGCTCTTCAAGCAATAGCTCAAATGCAGCAAAGTATTCTTTTTGAACCTTTTAAAGGTCTAATGGAGGCATTTCAGCATGATGAGCTTGGGTTAATTGTTGCTTACTCTCCAGGAAAAAGCACCATTGATGTGCTAGTAACAAAAGATAGTGTTGAAATTAAGGCGCAGAATCGTTTGTTATATAGAACAACAAATTCAGAAAGTGCTTATTTTCGTGAAAGCACAATTGCTGTCTTTAACACAATAGTTTCGGCCACGATTCCTAAGGATGGAAGCGCTCCTAATGCTCACTGGACTTGGGAAATTGCAGAGGTTCTTGTTTAAGTGCTTTGTTCAATCAATCTTAAAAATTGATGGAGTATTTTGAGAAAAGCCTTTGGTTGTTCCCAGGGGACTCGATGTCCAGAAGAGGGGACACTCCAGCTTTGGGAAAGAGGATGGGAGAATTTCATAGATTTCTTAGAGTAGGCTTTGTCTAGCTTACCTGTAATCCACAAAATAGGAATAGGTGCTTGTTCAAGAATTGTGGAAAAATCCATTTGATGGGCTAAAGACCAAGATTTAAGCGCAGAAGAGAGGGTATTGCGGCAATAATCTTTTTCATAGCGGATGAGAGGAGCTGCTGAAAACACAGAACGGTTATTCCAGCTATGCATCAAAGATTCCCAAGGTTCTTTCTGAAAACGCTTTGCCCAGATGCGATCTAGCTTTAAGCGCTTTTTTCTCTCTTCTTGAGTTTTTAAACCTGGATTACCAGAAATCAAAATAAGAGCTTTGGGAAAATTTTCCAAAAGAGTGTGCATACATAAACGCGCCCCCATGGAATAACCTAAGAGAATCGGCTCTTTGGGAAGTATTTTATTAAATGCTTGAGCCCATTTATGTAAGCCTTGCTCTGGTAGAGCAATTTGATAAGGATCAATAGGAATTAAAGAGGGAAGTTCTTTTTTTAGAGCTGACCAATCGGATTGCAGACCTAAAAATCCTGGCAGAGCGTAGATCACTTTTTGCTTTGATGGATTACACAAGCTAGAACTACAATTCCTATAGCTAAACAAATTCCCCAACCAATCATACTGGTCGAAATAGCTGTAAAGTTACTATCTTCTACAGCAGCTCCGGTTTCCCAAGTTTCATCGATTTGTTGTTGGTATACATTTAAACATTTATCAGCGTATAAAGGACTACTTATAAGTGTAACGGACAAAAGTGCACAGATTGCTTTTTTCATGAATTTGTTCCTCTAAAAAAGATAGCTAATTTTATCACAAACAGAAGGGTTTGTTGTAAACTTTAATTTTTAATTAGTCAGATGAACGAAAAATATCATCTTAAAGTCAATAACTTATAGCCGATTTATCATTTGTTCAAGTATAAATAATAGCACCTGGGTGCACTTTATGCATCGTTTGGTTCTTTGAAGTGTCAAATTGTTCTGCAAAACACATAGGTTTTTGATAATGGAGACAGGAAAAGATAAAGTAAGAAAGATCTGCGATGTGCTACGTAAAGAAACATTAGAGCCCTCCCAAAAGCAGGCTGAGGAAATGCTAGCACAAGCTAGTCTACAGGCTCAAGAAATTATTGCACAAGCTTACTTAAAACAAAAGCAGCTGCTCGTGGATGCTAAAGAACAAATTCAAAGAGAAAAAGCCATTTTTGAATCTTCTCTATCTCAAACAAGCAAGCAAGTCATCGAAGCTTTAAAGCAGGAAATTGAAGAGAATATATTCCATAAGGAATTATTGCATCTGCTTAAAGGTGAGATGAACAAGCCAGAAGTTCTATCTCGGTTGATTAATGCGGTTATAGCAGCTATTGAAAAAGAGGGCATTGAATCGGATTTAAGCGTCTATATTCCAGAAGCGGTTCCTGCTCGAGAAGTAAATGCACTTCTTTTACAAAATATTCTAGGAAAACTACAGGAAAAATCTGTTTTGATTGGGTCATCTATTCATGGAGGAATGGAGTTAAAAATCCACGATAAAAACATCTCCATAGAAATTACAGATTCTTCTTTGGAAGAGCTTATAGAGCGATATAGCCGTAGAGATTTTCATGAAATAATCTTTAAAAAATAGTCTATTTAAAAAGGGGATTTTTTAATGAGTCGATATGTTTTTTTAGTGCCTTTTCTACCTCCTCTTTCTCTAGATAAGCCCCCAGAGCTATCTTTTGAAGAGCTAATCAGCTTGTTGCAGGTAAACTTAAGTCGCAAAGATTTAGAAAAAATCAAAGTATTGCGCTTAGCTATAGATCTATCAAATATTAGGAATCTGCTTTTAGGAAAATCTATCGATCCACATGGAAACTTTTCAGAAAAAGAATTAGACGAGGCTCTACTTGTAAAAAGCGATTTGCCTCAATATGTCTTTGATTTTTTAGATCAATTTGAAGACAACGCCACAAAATTAAAAAATTTCTGGGGACTATTTATACAGTTTTTTACAGAGGAAATTGCTAAACAAAAAGGGTTTTTAAAAAGCTATTTAACTTTTGAGCGAGAATCTAGATTGGTTTTACTAAGCTTAAGAGCTAGCCAAGCAAAAAAAGACCTCCTACAAGAGCTTCAGTTTGAGGACCCTCTAGATCCTTTTGTAAGAAGCATTTTATTACAGAAGGATTTAGAAAGATATACGCCTCCTTTTGAATATGCGCGCTTGAAAGAGATCTTTTTCACCTATTATAAAGATCCTTGGGAACAGTATCGAGCTTTCACAGAATATCAGTTTGCAACTGTTGCAGATCTGGCGAGCAAAAGCTTATTTTCCATCGATCATATCCTCTGCTATGTAGCGCAATTTATATTAGTAGAATCTCTTTACAATTTGGACAAAAGGGAAGGAAAAAGAATCCTTGAGACATTTCAAACCGGATAAATTATGAAACAAGAAGCTATTGGCCTGGTAAAAAAAGTCTTTGGAAATCTACTTCATGTCGAATATCAAGGGAATATTCAACAAGGGGAAGTAGTTATGATCCAATTGGATAAAGGACACCCCTTAAAAGCTGAGGTTATTGAAATTATAGGAAATGCTGCCAAGATTCAAGTTTTTGAAGATACCAGAGGTATATCGTTTGGTTGCCCAGTAAAATTTTCCTCGCACTTACTAGAGGCTGAATTAGGTCCTGGGCTTTTAACCTCTATCTTCGATGGATTGCAAAATCCCTTAGAAAAAGTAGCTGACGCCGCAGGTCTTTTCTTAAATCGTGGGGTTTATCTTCCTCCTTTGGATAAGAGTCGCCGCTGGGATTTTCAGCCTACGGTAAACATAGGGGATAGAGTGCATCGTGGAGATTCTTTAGGGTTTACTATGGAGGGGAGATTTCATCATCAGATTATGGTGCCCTTTGTCTACTTTGATCATTACACCATTGAATGGGTGATTCAGCCAGGTGCTTACACTGTTGATACAGTAGTGGCTCGTGGTGTTGATGATCAAGGAAAGGAATTTGCTTTTGCGATGTCTCAAAAATGGCCGATTAAAGTGCCTTTATTTGAAGGAGAGAAAATAAAACCCAGTCAAATGATGAGTACGGGTCTACGTATTTTAGATACGCAATTTCCTGTATTAAAGGGAGGAACCTTTTGTTCTCCAGGTCCATTTGGTGCGGGTAAAACGGTTATGCAACACCATCTTTCTAAATATTCCTCTGTAGATATTGTAGTAATTGTCGCCTGTGGAGAACGTGCAGGAGAAGTGGTAGAATTATTGCGTACATTTCCCTATATGACTGACTTTCATACAAACGAGTCTTTAATGAGTCGTACAGTGATTATTTGCAATACATCTTCGATGCCGGTTGCAGCGCGAGAAGCATCCATTTATACAGGAGCTACAATCGCTGAATATTATCGCCAGATGGGGCTGAATGTTTTACTTCTGGCTGATTCTACTTCTCGTTGGGCACAAGCGATGCGGGAGATGTCAGGGCGTTTGGAAGAGATTCCAGGAGAAGAAGCTTTCCCTGCTTATCTAGCTTCTCGCATTGTTGCTTTTTATGAGAGATCTGGAGTAGTTGCTCTATCCCAAGATAGAACAGGTTCTTTAACCATTGGGGGAACTGTATCGCCAGCAGGAGGTAACTTTGAAGAGCCTGTAACGCAAGCAACGCTCACTGCTGTTGGAGCTTTTCATGGACTTTCCAGAGAGCGCTCCGATGCAAGGAGATATCCAGCTATTGATCCTTTAATTTCCTGGAGCAAATATATTGAGAAAGTGAGTTTGGAGCTCCAAAAAATAGTTCCTGGCTGGGGAGACATGGTAAAAAGGGCTGCTCAATTTTTGCGTGATGGAGATGAAATTGGAAAACGTATGGAGGTGGTAGGAGAAGAAGGGGTGTCTATGGATGATATGTTGACCTTTCTTAAATCAGAATTGTATGAATTTTGTTATCTACAACAAAATGCTTTTGATAAAGAAGACGCGTATTGCCCTTTAGATAGACAAATTCCTTTATTCATTTTAATTGATAAAATATTTAACACGCCATTTTATTTTTCATCGCATGATGATGCCAGATCTTTTTTTCTCGATTTTCAAAATGAACTCAAGAATATGAATTTTATGCCTTTTGAATCAGATCGGTATCGACAAGCATTTGGTCGAATAGAAAAAAAGATTCAAATGGCACAAGAACATAAAGGATTAGTCCAGTGAAAAAGGTGTATGACAAGATTGTTGATATGCGAGGCAATTTAATTACAGTGAAAGCTGAAGGGGTTGGCCTAGGAGAATTAGCACGTATCCAAAAGCAGGATGGTCGTAGCTTATATGCTTCTGTGCTGCGAATCGAGAATGACCTTGTGACTTTACAGTGTTTTGAAAATACCCGTGGAATTGCCACAAATAGTCGGGTTACTTTTTTAGGTAGGCAAATGCAGGCTGTTTGTAGCGATGCTCTCTTAGGAAGAAGATTAAACGGCTCAGGCGAGCCGATTGATAAAGGTCCATTAGTCATAGGAGATGAAATAGAGATTGGAACAGCTTCCTTTAATCCTGTAAGGCGGATTGTTCCTCATGAGCTTGTGCGTACTAATATTCCTATGATCGATGTGTTTAATTGCCTGGTTAAATCGCAAAAGATCCCTATTTTTTCTGTTGCAGGGGAACCTTATAACGCTTTGTTAATGCGCATTGCTAATCAAACAGATGCAGATGTTGTCATTATTGGTGGAATGGGATTGCGGTTTGATGACTACCAAGCGTTTATCGATAATGCAGAAACCTCTGGGTCTTTAGATAAAACAGTAATGTTTATTCACCAAGCAACCGATCCTGCAGTAGAATGTCTTTTAGTCCCTGATATGGCACTTGCTTGTGCAGAGCGTTTTGCTATGCAAGATAAAAATGTTTTGGTGCTCTTAACCGATATGACGGCCTTTGCTGATGCGATTAAGGAGATCATGATTACTATGGATCAAGTCCCTTCTACAAGAGGGTATCCTGGTTCTTTATATTCTGATCTTGCCTCTCGTTATGAGAAGGCAGTGGATATAGATGGTAGTGGCTCGATTACGATTATTTCTGTAACAACTATGCCGGGTGGAGATGTGACACACCCGATTCCTGATAATACAGGATACATCACAGAAGGACAGTTTTATCTGCATGGAGGTAGGATCGATCCTTTTGGTTCTTTATCGCGCTTAAAGCAAAATGTGATTGAGAAAGTAACCCGTGAAGATCACGGTTCTATTGCCAATGCCTCGATTCGTTTATATGCGGATGCTAAAAAAGCCAGAGAGCAACAGAGTATGGGATTCCCTCTTTCGGCATGGCATAGAAAATTGATTGCCTTTGCGCAATTGTTTGAAGAGCGGATGATGAGTTTAGAGGTAAACCTTTCTTTAGAGAAGGCTCTTAATCTGTTATGGCAAACTCTCTCTGAGTGTTTTGACCAACACGAGGTGGGAATAAAACAAACGTTAATTGATAAGTACTGGCCTAAAAATAAAAACTAAGAATTGGTGTTGTGGCTGAAATAAAACTTACCAAAATGGAGTTGCGCACACAGCAACTCAAACTAGAACAGTTGCAAAAATATTTACCGACTTTGCAGATGAAAAAATCGATGCTGCAACTAGAGGTTAGTAATGCTGGTTTAGAAATAGATCGTTTCATTTCTCATCTAGGGGTTAAACAGGAAAAAACGCAAAAATATGCGCAGTTACTTACCGATCCGAGCTTTGATCGATTATTAGCTGCAACCCAGATTCAAAATAGAGAAGTCTTTTATGACAATATTGCAGGAATTAATGTTCCTAAATTAGAAAGAATAGATTTTGAAAAACCGCAATACTCCTTATTTGATACACCTCTTTGGTTTGAATCCGTGTTAAGTGATATCAGAGATTTGATTGTTGCCAGGGAAAGAATACAGGTGGCTAAACAAAAAAAATGCATTCTTGAAAGAGAGCTAAAAGAGGTTTCGATTCGCGTAAATCTTTTTGAGAAGATTTTAATACCACGTGCTCGAGGCAATATTAGGAAAATCAAGATATTTTTAAGTGATCAGCAATTAGCAGCGGTATCTCAAGCTAAGATAGCAAAAAAGAAGATCTATCAGCGCTCTCTCGAGGTTAATGTATGATTATTCCCATGAAAAAATACCTTATTTTAGGGGTGCAAGAAGATCTTGAGACCTTCTTTAAAAAAGCGCAGCAACAAGGGGTCTTAGAATTTATTCCCGGAAAGAATAAAGCACCTAGCGCAGTTCCTAAAGAAATGCAGTGTTTTATCGATGCAACCCGCATATTGCGTAAACTTAAGTCCACAGATAAATCAAAAGACACAGAACAATCCGCAGAAGAGATAGCTCTACATATTATTCATTTGAGAAAAGAGATAGAGCGCTTATCAGAGCAGATACGGATAATCAAATTGGAAATTGCAAGGGTTTCTCCATTAGGAGATTTTTCTAAAGAGGATATTGCATACATCGAAGAGCAAGCAAAAAAAGTCATCCAGTTTTTTTGTATGAAGACGCTCAAACGTGCAGAGAATCCACCAGATGAGGGTTTGATTTATTTAAGTACCGAATATGATCTAGATTACTTTATAGCTATTCATATAGCTCCTGTGAGCTACCCTCATATGATTGAAATGCGCGTGGATAAACCAGTAGGCGTTTTAAAAGAAGAGCTAGAAGAAACCAAGCAGTCCCTGCAGAAAATAGAGAGAGAGCTCAAAGAATCTGCTTGTTTCCAACCTTTTTTGCAAGAAGCCCTGATTACACATCTGAATACCTACCACTTAGAACAAGCGAAAAACACCGTTCAATATCCTTTAGAAAACTCTATTTTTTGTGTGGAAGCATGGATTCCTCAAAACAAAGTACGTATCTTGTATTCTTTAGTCAATGATATGGCCATTCACTGTGAGTCTATTGCTATAGAAGAAAAAGAGATAGTTCCTACTTATATGGAAAATAAAGGGATTGCTCGAATTGGTGAAGATTTGGTGCGTGTGTACGATATTCCAGCTCACACCGATAAAGATCCTTCTACCTGGGTATTTTGGTTTTTTGTGCTCTTTTTTTCCATCATCGTTGCAGATGGGGGTTATGGTTTGCTCTATCTTGCCCTAGCAGGCTTTTGTTGGTTTAAATTCCCTAATCTTAAAGGACAGAAAAGAAGATTTTTAAAACTAGCTACTATTTTGGCAACAGGTTGTGTTTTATGGGGTATATGTACAGCTTCTTTTTTTGGGTTAGAGTTTAAGCCCAGCAACTATCTTATGCGAATCTCTCCGCTTCAAACACTTGTAGTAAAAAAGGCAGATTATCACCTGCAGAAAAACGATGATGTGCAGCAGGAGTTAGATGAAAAGTTTCCTCAAATAAGAAGCGCTGTTACTGGACAAGAGATCATTGAAAAAGCGGTTGAACACAAGGACGGTAAAACAAGCTATACTGTATCGGATGATTTTTCTAGGAATATTCTATTAGATTTTTCTATCCTATTGGGAATTGTGCATATTTCTTGCTCCTTAATGCGGTATTTTTTCCGTAATTGGGCGGGAATTGGCTGGGTTCTTTTTATGATAGGTGGTTATTTGTATTTTCCCTCTATTTTGAATGCCACTACTGTTTTACATTTTTTACAACTAGTCAGTAAAGCTCAAGGAGCTGAAATTGGTCTGCAGTTGATTTTTAGTGGGATTATTATCGCTGTTGCATTAGCGCTCATTCAACATCGTTTAAAAGGGTTAAAGCATCTTACACAGCTTTTAGAGGTGTTTGCTGATGTGCTTTCTTACTTGCGTCTCTATGCCTTAGCACTTGCTGGAAGCATTATGGCAGCTACATTTAATCAGCTGGGAAAAAGTGCTGGGCTATTTGGATTTATACCCATTTTAGGAGGACATAGCATAAACATCCTTCTTGGACTCATGGCGGGTGTTATTCATGGACTTCGTCTGAATTTTATTGAATGGTATCACTATTGCTTTGATGGAGGAGGACGCTTATTTAAACCTCTAACCTATTTGAAATCGAAAGAAAATTAAGGAGACTTATGGATTATAGTATGGTAGGACCTGCACTAGTTTTAGGATTAGGCTGTGCGGGAAGTGCAATTGGTTGTGGAATTGGCGGTATGGCATCTCATGCTGTTATGAGCCGTGTAGAAGAAAACCATGGACAATTTATTGGCATGTCCGCTGTGGCCTCTTCTCAAGCAATTTACGGATTTGTTCTGATGTTGCTCATGAAGGCTAAAATTGTTTCAGGAGAACTGTCCCCTCTTTCTGGTATTGGTATCGGTATATCCGTTGGAATGGCCTTTCTCTTCTCTTCTATCTACCAAGGGCTATGCGCGGCATCTGGTATTCAAGCCTCGGCTAAACAACCAGCAATTATTGGGAAGTGCTTTGCAGCATTAGGAATTATTGAATCATTTTCCCTATTTGCGTTTGTCTTTGCTCTTTTATTGATTTAAATGATCGATAAACATGGGGTTTATTTGTTGCTCTTTAAAAAGAAGATTTTTTCTCATTCAAATATAAAACATGGACTATTATGGCTACACCTATAGGCAGTTTCTCTCAAAGAAGGTTTCCAAAAATACCTAAAGACGAGCAGTCCTCTAAGGGCCTCCCTCCTAGAAGATATCCACCTGTAGGTCCACTTTGATACAGTGAGGATAACTAAAGATAGCCAAAGGGGGCGGGTCAAGGAATCTATACACGGGACATGTAATGTCTTTGATGACAAAGAAATTATAGAATACCACCCTATGTTCAGACAAGAAGAGCTTGGAAAATGCACTAACAAATATGATGAAGAAGAAGATGTATATATAGACTTTACTCGAAATGATAAAGCTATTATCCAACAACAAGCTACAAGAGGGTGCATAGCAGCAACTGCAGCTATGCTTATCAAAGATCAAGGAGGAAAACCAGATTTTGCTACATTGCAATGCCGTAATTTAGGGAGTGATGAAGATATACAGCAAGACATTCAAAAGGCAGTATTTAAGCCAATAATTACTCCACTTGCATCAAACTCTCTAGAAATGTTTAGAAAGCAGCTTTTAGAATATGGATCTGCTATAGTTTCGATTTGGGATCCTCTAGCAGGGGGTCATTCTATTGTAGTTGATGAAGTGTCTAAAAATTTAAAACAAGTAAGACTTAGAGATCCCTATCACGGTTGGGAGATAACCGTATCAGCTGAAGCTTTTCAATCACGTTGGAAAGAGCAGGCAGTTATTCAAATAGAAAATAAAGTTTCTTCTCAAAAAAATCATTCACGCGGCAATGCTTTAAATGCATGGAGCAATTTTTGGAGAGAAAACTAAGATTTAAGATTAAGCCTCCTTTTTAAAGTAATTATTTTAAATAATAAACTAAGTTGTTATTGTTTCTTTGCAATAAATTATTGTTTTTTTTATAATAATAGCAAAATAAAAACAAAATACATAATATATGACTCTTATATTACAAGAGATTAATTTCAATTTATATTGTCACGCACTAGCAAAAGAGAATATATCCTTAGCTTTTAATCATATAAAAGAAGTTTTTACTCGATCTATAACCAATTCCCCTTCTAATCCCCCTTCTTTAAAAGGAAGATGTAGCAAGTTCATCCAAGCTTTCGGATTAGTTGCAAGGGCTACCCTGTTATGCATACCTCTTATAAATAGAATATCTCGATTAGCTTCTACAAAAACAGTGCTTGCTGTCATAGCGCGGATTCCAAAATCCTTGGAATTTGCCCATAAGGATATGGTGCTTGCTGTTTTAAAACAGGATGGTATGTTATTACACTATGCTCCTGAAAGTCTAAAAGCAGATAAAGACATTGTGCTTACCGCTGTAGAGCAGAATGGGCTGGCTTTAAAGACTGCTTCTGAGGCTCTAAGAAGAGATGAGGAGGTTGTATTTGCTGCTGTTAATCAGAATCCAAAGTCCTTGGAATTTGCCCATAAGGATATGGTGCTTGCTGTTTTAAAACAGGATGGTATGTTATTACACTATGCTCCTGAAAGTCTAAAAGCAGATAAAGACATTGTGCTTACCGCTGTAGAGCAGAATGGCTTTGCTTTTTCATTTATTTCTGAGCACTTAAAAGCAGATGATCTTATCAAGTTGGTTGCTGTTCGTCAGAATGCAGGAGCATTACCGCTTTTTGGTGGCCCAAAATTCGATAAAGAGGGTGTATTGAAATGTACTTCTGAAGATTTTAAAGAAAGAAATCGATCAGTTATGCTTTTTGCTGTACGTTCTAATGGTAGCTTATTACGATACGCTTCAGCAGAACTACGAGCCGATCAAGAGATTGTTCTTCTTGCTGTAGGTTCTGATCCTAGTTCACTAAAATATGCCTCCCCAGAATACAGAGCAGATAAAGAAATTATGCTTACTGCCATAAGACAGAAGGGAATGCTTCTAGAGTTTGCTTCTGAGTCTCTAAGAGCGGATGGAGATGTGGTGTACGCTGCCGTAAGACAGAATGGAATGGCTCTAAAGTTTGCTTCTGAAGATTTAAAAAGAGATGAATTTACTGTGCTTATTGCTAGAGAGCAGAATCCACAAGCTTTGCAATTTGCTCATAAAGACATTGTACTCGCTGCTGTAAAGCAAGATGGTTTTGCACTGCAATATGCTCCTGAGCTTCTAAGAGCAGACAGAGACATTGTGCTAACTGCTATAAAACAGCAAGGTTTGGCATTACAATTTGTTTCTGAGATCTTAAGAGCAGATAAAAAAGTTATACTTGTTGCTGTCACGCAGAATGGCCTTGCGCTACAATATGCTTCTGAAGGTCTAAAACAAGATGCAGAGGTTGTATTTGCTGCTAGAAAACAGAATCCACAAGCTCTGCAATTCGCTCATAAAGACATTGTACTTGCTACTGTAACATGGCAAGGATATGCATTGGAATTTGCTTCTGAGATCTTAAGAGCAGATAAAGATATTGTGCTCGCTGCTGTAAAGAGAAATGGCTTTGCGCTGCAATTTGCTTCTGAAGATTTAAAAGGAGATAAAGAAGTTGTGCTCTCTGCCATACAAGAAAATGGTTGGGGCTTAGCATTTGCTTCTGAGATCTTAAGAGAGGACAAAGAGGTCGTGCTTGCTGCTGTACAGAAAAGTGACTGGAACTCCCGATTTTTTCTTGATCAACATGGGCTAAAGTCTAATTGGGATGGAGGAGCGCTGCAGTTTGCTTCTGAAGATTTAAAAGGAGATAAAGAAGTTGTGCTTGCTGCTATAAAACAAGAAAACTGGGCTCTAAAATATGCTTCTGAGACTCTAAGAGGAGATAGAGATCTTGTGCTTGCTGCTGTACAGGCGCATGGTACAGCATTAAGATCTGCTTCTGAGATTTTAAGAGGAGATAGAGACATTGTACTTGCTGCTGTAAAACAGGATGGCTTCGCGCTGCAATATGCTTCCGAGGCTTTAAAAGAAGATAGAGATCTTGTGCTTGCTGCTGTACAGTGGCATGGCGTAGCATTAAATTATGCTTCTAGAGATTTACAGAAAGACAAAGAAGTTGTGCTTGCTGCTGTAATAAAAGATGGCTTTATGTTGCAATATACTGTTATGAGAGACAATAAAGATTTCCTGCTTACTGTTATGCAACAGAAGGGCTCTGCATTAGAGTTTGTTACTGAGGCTCTAAAAGGAGATAGAGAAGTTGTACTTGCTGCTGTACAAGCGCATGGCGGAGCATTAAAGCATGCATCTAAGGCTCTAAGAGGTAACAAAGAAATTGTACTTGCTGCTGTCAGAAAAAGTGGTGGGGCGCTAGAGTTTGTTTCTGATGTTTTATGGGAAGATAAAGAAGTTGTTCTTGCAGCTGTAAAACAAGAGGGATTTGCGCTAAAATATGCTCCCGAGGCTTTAAAAGAAGATAAAGAAATTGTACTTGCTGCTGTGCAAGAGAATCCAATAGCACTACGCTTTGCTTCTGAAATTCTAAAAAAAGACCCAGAATTATTGAAAAGTAAAAAACGCGGAGTTGGATTAAATTAACTGAGAATTTAGTTATTAATTTATATTAAAACGATTGTTTTTATTATATAATTCATATTATACTAGCATTGGGGGAGTAAATATGATTACTAATGGAATAAGAAATACTAGTTTGCCATCTTCTGCTCAAGATGAAAATGTAGGAATAACTTTAAAAGACTTTCAGCTATCTAATGTTTGGAAAGTAGATGAAGTTGGAAAAAAGTATTGGGATGGAACCCCATGTCATATAATCGATCAAACAACAAACCGAAAATATCTTAACGAGTCTAAAGGCACCGTTGCTTTTAAATGTTTTTTATTAATATTGGGAACGCCTATTGTTCATTCTATCGCCTCTTCTGTAAATGTGGCTTATCAAATTACAAAGCTTGTTACTCTTTCTCACTTCTGGGTAGATATAGGAGAAGAACCCTATATATTTACAACTCGATTAGAGAACGTGGGAAAAGATCTGCTCAAGATTGTTGCTACGCCTTTTTCTTTAATAGGTCTTCAATTATCTGCAGTGTATGGTGTTTTTGTGCCTTATGATGGAAGAAAGTTATATGCTAGTATGGAACGAGCTCGTTATGGAAGTCATATTTTAGCTCCCTGTTTTCAGCCCAGTCCTGATCATCATTTATTTGGTGGAGATATAAGAAGCAGAAACGCTTATTAGGACTGACTAAAAAACCCATTCCAAATTCTTCAAGCTCTCTTTGAAATTACATACATTTCAGTTTGCCTAAATTACAGATCTTAAGATACAAGGAAGGTCTAGAAATTTAAGAGATGTGGTATATGCGTAAAGAGAGAGATTCTTTAGGAGAGGTAGATGTTCCAGAGGATTGTTATTGGGGAGCACAAACGCAACGCTCTTTAGCCAATTTTGCGATTGGAACAGAGAAGATGCCTATGTCTTTGATTCGTGCAGTAGCTATAGTAAAGCTTGCTGCTGCTAAGGTAAATCAAGAGTTAGGTTTATTGGATCCCCAAAAAGCTAAAGCAATTGTTAGTGTATGTGAGGAAATCTTAAAAGGAGATTTAGACAATCAATTTCCTTTAGTTATTTGGCAGACAGGCTCTGGTACACAGACGAATATGAATGTCAATGAAGTGATCGCTAATCGCGCTAATGTGAAACTAGGTGGAAAAAAAGGGAGTAAAGACCCGGTTCATCCGAATGATGATGTGAATCAGTCCCAATCTTCAAATGACGTTTTTCCCAGTGCTATGCATATTGCGGCAAAACTTGCTATCTGTCAAAGTTTGCTCCCTAATCTGCAAAGATTTTACTCAGCTTTAGAGCAAAAAGCAGAAGAGTTTCAAAAGATTGTTAAAGTGGGTCGCACGCATCTTATGGATGCAGCACCTTTAAGTTTAGGACAGGAATTCTCTGGATATGCGGCGCAGATTAAACAGGGGATTTCTGCTATTGAAAACGCCTTAAATCCTCTTTCAGAGTTAGCTCTTGGAGGCAGCGCTGTGGGAACAGGACTCAACACTCATCCTAAATACGCCAAACAAGTAGCCGAGGTGATTAGTCAGCAAACTCAAGTTGTATTTATATCAGCTGCTAACAAATTTGAAGCCTTGGCCGCTAATGATGCGATCGTTGAGATGAGTGGAGCTTTAAAAAGACTAAGCTGTTCTTTAATGAAAATCGCAAACGATATTCGTTGGCTTGGATCAGGCCCAAGATGTGGGATTGCGGAGCTAATTTTACCAGAAAATGAACCCGGTTCTTCGATTATGCCAGGTAAGGTAAATCCTACTCAGTGTGAAGCAATGACCATGGTAGCTGTGCAAGTATTTGGAAATGACACAACCATTACCTTTGCAGGTTCACAGGGAAATTTTGAGCTGAATGTTTTTAAACCTGTTATGATTTATAATCTGCTCCAATCCATTCAACTTCTGTCTGATGTAGTTTGTAGTTTTCAGGATAAATGCTTAAATGGTATACAGCCAAATAAAGCGCGTATTGCCTATTACTTAGAGAACTCGCTGATGTTGGCTACCGCTTTAAACCCTGTCATCGGTTATGATAGAGCAGCAAAAGTTGTCTCTAAAGCGTACCGGGAAAATGTCTCTCTTAAAGAAGCTGCAATGCAACTGGGCTTTTTAACAGAAGCACAGTTTGATGCTGCTGTTGATCCTAATAAGATGATTTAGGTATTAATATGAATGCCTATTTTGGTCAGTAGATAACGTATGGCTAAAATAGGATGTAGGCATAAAAGCTTGAACAAAATAGGATAAGATACCCCTTCAATTTTTTTTTGGATAACTAATTCTTGATGGGATAGGGCATCTTGAATCCAGCTTAAGTATGGAGGGGGTAGTAGAGGCAAGTTGGAAGGTAGAAAAAAATGAATTTCCTTAGTTTCCATACCCGTTTGCAGATTTCCTTGTAAAGCGGAGCATTCAAATAAATGTGTCAATTGGGTAAGCTTGTTTACTGGCAAATATTCAGCTACTTTACGCACAATCTGCACACTTAAGCCTGTTTCTTCATAGATCTCTCTAACCACAGCTTCTTCTGGGGTTTCTTGAGCTTCCACACCTCCTCCTGGAAGTACCCAAACAGGAATGTCTCTTCTTTTAATTAAAAGAATTTTTTTTTTCTCAGAGCAAAAGATAATCCCAGAGACCGCTTGCTTTAAATGCTTTGGCATCGATAACCTCTACTTAAGATTTAAGTATAGAGGATTATGTTACAAATAGGAATATGGTTTTTTCTTTTATTGAGTTTATGTTCTTGTGGGCCTTATTACGTATCTGTTATGCAAAAATGGGTGGATGAGCGTTATTTGGCAAGCACGCATGTAGGAACTCCCGATCCAAGGCAGGAAGCTCCTCCAATTGGGCAAATGTTAGTTGTTCAGTGGTGTGTACCTAGTGAAATTTTAGCTTTAAACCCTGTTGTCGTATTAGATGTGATTTTCTGGGATCATACAGAGCAGAGAATTTGTTTTCCCATCACACATAAGCTCAATTATGAGTATTATAAACTGTTTGATAGCGAATATGAAGAAAAAGGGGGAATCCTAACCTATAAAGCTGCTATTCATACAGAAGATGGATGTGTCTATAAGGAATGTAGACATCAATTGTGGGTAAATTTGATCAAGATGGAAGATAATTAGCACACTACGCAATTAGCTTGGTAAATTAGCTCAGCAGTTGCTTCCCAATTTAAGCAAGGATCTGTAATGGAAAGCCCAAACTCTAGCTTACTTGCTTCTAGATTTTGCTTGCCTTCTTTTAGATGACTCTCTATCATTATTCCTAAAATTTCATGTCCGCCGGTTGAAATTTGCTCTAATACAGATTGAAAGACATCTTTTTGTTTTTGGAATTGTTTTTCACAATTATCGTGTGCGCAGTCAATGATAATACGTTGGGGTAAATTAACGGCAGCTAATTTTTTTAAAGCTGTTTTGATCGATTTGGAATCATAATTAATTCCTTGATGAGAACCTCTTAAGACAAGATGTGTATGAGGATTCCCCGCAGACTGAAAGGCGCATGCAACTCCTTCTTGGTTGATGCTCATAAATGTGTGTTTCTCTTTAGCAGACAAAACTCCGTGAATTGCGTCTTCTAAAGAGCCATCTGTGTGGTTTTTAAAGCCTACAGGGAAATAAAGACTAGAGGCTAATTCGCGATGTACTTGAGAACTAGAGGTGCGAGCTCCGATAAAGCCCCAAGTGATTAAATCGCTTAAGAAACAAGAAGAAAGAGGATCAAGCCACTCTGTTGCGCAAGGAACATGCATTTCAGCAAGAGTGGTTAGAAGCCTGCGAGACCAGATTATTCCTGTTTGGATATCGTTGCTTCCATCTAAATAAGGGTCGTACATCAAACCTTTCCATCCTGTAATTGTACGAGGTTTTTGCAGATGAACGCGCATGACTAAAAAACAGCGATTATTCAAAGTATTGCGGAGTTTTTTAAAACATTCGGCATAGCAAATAGCTGAGTCGATATCGTGAATAGAACAGGGGCCGATAAAAAATACTTTGCTAGGATCAACAGCTGCCGCAATCGCATTTGCTTTTTTTTTGGATTGCATGAGAAAGTCTTGTGCGGATTTGGAAAGAGGGCATTGCTTTTTTAAAATAGCAGGAGGAAGTATTTGTATTTGCTTCATAAAGTTCTAGATCAAAAAAACATTGGTTTCAACCTAGCATATGTATAAAAAATGCGCAACTGCTAATAGGCAAGTTGCATGAGAATCTAATAACCCAAGAACCCAAGGTGAAAATGAATTATAAAATATTTGTTTTGTATCTAAATCAATTAGATAAATGGATGTGGAGTTATGTTTTGTTTTTTCTACTTATTGGCGTAGGAATATTTTTTACGATTCGTTTAAAGGGGATGCAGTTTCGCTACTTGGGCTATTCCTTAAAACTCGCATTTACTAGATCGGATCAGGATGCTGAGGGAGACATTAGCCAGTTTCAGGCTCTAATGACAGCACTAGCTGCAACGATTGGGATCGGTAGCATTGCAGGAGTTGCAACCGCAATTGTTGCAGGAGGATTTGGAGCTGTCTTTTGGATGTGGATGATCGCTCTTGTAGGTATGGCAACTAAATTCGTTGAAGCCATTTTAGCGGTAAAATATCGAGAGATAGATGCAAATGGAAAGATGTGCGGCGGCCCTATGTACTATTTAACAAATGGTCTGAAATTAAAATGGCTGGGAGTCGTCTTTTCTATTTGTTGTTTATTAGCTACTCTTTGTGGTGGAAATCTCATACAAGCACACTCTATTGCAATAGCTTGTACAGAGCTCATTTCTTGTTCGGTTATTTGGCCTGGAATGATTATGGCAATTCTTACTGCTTTTGTTCTATTTGGAGGTATTAAAAATATTGCTAGGATTAGTAGTTGGTTAGTACCTATTATGGCCCTTTTATATATCGTCTCCGGTTTATGCATTTTATGTGTGCGCTATGACCGTATCGGGGAGGGATTTTTAACAATTATCCAAACAGCTTTTACAGGGCAAGCAGCAGTTGGCGGTTTCTTAGGAGCATCTGTTATGATGGCAATCCAATTAGGGGCAGCTAGAGGGATCTCTTCCAATGAAGCAGGTATGGGAAGCGCACCTATTGCAGCGGCAGCAGCAAAAACCGATGTCCCAGGCAGGCAAGCCTTGATTTCCATGAGTGGGGTATTCTTCTCTAGCTTTGTCGTATGCACAATTACAGCGCTTGTTATCTCGGTAACCGATGTTTTAGGAACACTAGGAGCAAATGGAGAAACACTCAACGGAGTAGCTCTTGTGATTCAGGCTTTTCGCTCTGTTATTCCCGGAGGAGAGTTTATTGTGATTTTGGGAGTCATCTTATTTGGTTACACCACCATTATCGGATGGTCGTACTATGGAGAGAAAAGTATGGAGTTCCTCTGTGGAGAATCTTTGCAAAAAAGTTACCGGATACTGTTTTGTTTTTGTGTGTTTTTAGGCTCTATTATGAGTATAGAAATAGTCTGGCCTCTAGCAGATATTATGAATGGCTTAATGACCCTGCCAAATTTAATCGGATTAATCGGCCTATCTTCTGTTGCTTGCAAAGAAGCCCAGCTTTTTTTTCAGCTGTTAAGTCAAGAAAAAAAAGCTGCTCTCAATTAATAATCCATAATCTACTTATAGGCAATTTGGATTAAAAGCCTTCTTTCTCTAAGGAAGAAGGCTTTTAAATTGTTTCTCCTTCAATAACATCAATCTCTTTTTAAAATAAAATATTTCTTTTTCTTATAGTTTATTAATTATCAAATTTTAAGATTTTTATCAAATTTAACGCCAGTTTAAGGTAAGAGCTATCATAACATATTGAAAAAGAGCCTTTTATCGTTTATGGTATTTTTGATTTACCCTAAAAATCCAAAAACAAAAAAGGCTCAAAATGGATGAACTAGCAATTATTGAATTATTTTGCCTCATTGATGATTTCACAATTAGATTTCGAAAAACTTGTGCCCAAGAA
>DASZIJ010000055.1:0-8593 GCA_035949155.1 Candidatus Rhabdochlamydia sp.
TTCTTGGGCACAAGTTTTTCGAAATCTAATTGTGAAATCATCAATGAGGCAAAATAATTCAATAATTGCTAGTTCATCCATTTTGAGCCTTTTTTGTTTTTGGATTTTTAGGGTAAATCAAAAATACCATAAACGATAAAAAGGCTCTTTTTCAATATGTTATGATAGCTCTTACGTTAAACTGGCGTAAATCTCATCTTCCATTGCAAAAACTAGAAATTTTTCTGGTGGATCTAAAGACTTTTTTTGTCTTTTTGGGCTTAAAGCCTATAAAAAGAAAGTGGTTTACAGTCAAATATTTTTTAAAATCAGATTCAATCAAATTAAAAAAATCATTCTTGTTTGAAATAAAAGAATCATATAAAAATGTTTACTCACCTTTAGACAATTAAGGAACCAATATGACTATCAACAGTATCTCTGCAGAAGTGCTTTTGAGCATCTGTAACATAACACCTGGCTGGCATGAAAGCTTAAAGAAAGCTTCCAGTAACGGCAGGCTCTCTGTGATTGAATCAATCATAAAACAATGCCATATAAAACCAGAACTTTTTCCAAAAGAATTTACAGAGTATTTTATGCTAGCAGCAAAAGAAGGAAATAAAAATATCATAGATTTTTTTATTTCCTTAAAGGTACTTAGAATAATTAAGCTAAACGGTCTTGTTCGTGGTTTAAATTCAGCACTAGAACAAGGTCATGAAGAAATTGTAGATGCCGTTATAGAAGATACTAGATTAGATGAAAGTTTTATTAGCTCAGATCGCCTTTACAAAGTTTTTAGGGCTGCCTTAGCTAACAACCACACAAAAGTCGCAGAAAATATCACAAAATTTATTGAACCAAGGCTTTTATACCAAGCTTTGGAATCTGCACTAAGACACTCCTGTATGGAATCCGAAGATTATCATACTTATAGGGATTATAAAGACATTGTAGAAGCTACTATACATTCTCTGACGGAAGAGTTCTCGTGGGAAATTTTCAAAATTGCTTTAACTCGTAAAAATAAAGACCTTGTAATGATGATTCTAGAACATACTCCGCTAGAAAAGTTACATCGAGCCTTTATGTGATTTAATAACGCAAAGCAGTTCTTAAATCATCATTATATTTATTTTTTAAATCTATAATCGCTTGGAATCTATTAAATGGCGTAGACTAAAAAAAAATATAAGGACGGTTTTATGGAGTCTAATCCTCATGTGCTTTCTATGGCACTTACTTTTTTTCTCATGATCGATTCTATTGGCAACATCCCCTTATTTGCCTCTTTACTGAAAAGCTTTGACCCTAAGAAGCAACAGCTCATCATTCTGCGTGAAATGCTCATTGCTTTGGGAGTCATCATTCTTTTTGAACTTTTAGGAGATGTAATTTTAAACTTCATAAATATTAAAACACCCACTATTATCGTTGCTGGTGGAGTAATTTTGTTTTTAATTGCATTAAAAATGATCTTCCCTCCGCAAGCTGAACCTGTAACAGACATGGTGGACAAGGAACCTTTCATCGTCCCTTTAGCTATTCCTTTGGTAGCAGGACCTGCTATATTGGCGGCTGTAATGTTATATGCAGGTCAAGCAGAAAGCCATTTGAGTATTATTAGTGCTATTTTTATCGCTTGGGTGCCTTCAACATTGATTTTGCTAAGTGCAAGTTATTTAGCAAAGTTAATAGGGAAAAGAGGGATTTCTGCTTTAGAACGCTTAATGGGCTTAGTTTTAATTTTAATTGCTATTCAAATGCTCTTAGAGGGGGTTCAACTGTTTTTAAAAGCGGTTTAAATTGCTATGAAGGAAACAAAGCGTAATCTTAAAATGACAATTGCCTATGACGGCACTCCTTATTTAGGATGGCAAAAAAATAACGCAGGACCCAGCATTGAGGAATGTTTGCAAACTGCTCTACAGCAGATATTGCAAGAAGATATTGCTTTGTCTGCAGCCAGCAGAACAGATACTGGTGTACATGCAAAAGGACAGGTCGTTAATTTTCTTACTACTAGGTGTCTTTGCTTGCACAAATTACAAAGATCTCTAAATGGTCTTTTAGGCGATGCTATTGCTGTTTTAAGTATAGAAGAAGTTCCTATACAATTTCATTCCACTTTACATGCTATAAAAAAAGAATACTGGTATTACGTGTGCTTTGGGAGAATGCAGAATCCATTTTTCCGCAGAACCTCCTGGCATTTCCCTCGCTTTTTAGAACTTTATCATATGCAAAAAGCAGCGCATAGCTTAATAGGAGAACATGATTTTTCAGCCTTCTGTAATAAAAGATCTAGCTGGGACCGCAGCACTATTTGTGATATAAAAGAATTATCCATTTCACTGCTTTCTGAGGAAAGAATGCGGTTTATCATTCGTGGAGATCATTTTCTCTATAAGATGGTTCGTAATTTAGTAGGAACCTTAGCATACATAGGCTGTGCTAAGCTAACCGTTGACCAGGTCCCAAACTTCTTAAAGAGTAAGGATCGTTCCCAAATAGGAATGACAGCGCCCGCTCATGGTTTATTATTAAAAAAAGTATGTTATTTATAATCTAAGGCCAAATAATGATGCGTAACGACCCCTGTTGGTGTGGTAGTCAAAAAAAATGGAAAAAATGTCACTATCCTAAGCAGCCTCTTAATGAACAATATTTTAAAAAATATGGAATCATTTTAAAAAGTGAAGAGCAAATAACGGGCATTCGTCATGCTTGCAGGCTCGCTGCTACGGTTTTAGATAAACTCTGCTCTATTACAAAAGTGGGGGTCACAACAAATGAACTAGATCGCTATGCAAAAGAGCTCTTCGAAGAAAAAAATGCGATCTCTTGCTGTTTAGGATATGGAGATCCTCCTTTCCCTAAACACATTTGCACATCACTCAATGATGTGATTTGCCATGGAATTCCTAATGATACTCCCCTGCAACAAGGCGACATTGTCAATATCGATGTGGCCTGCATTTTAAATGGATACTATGGCGATTGTAGCAAAATGGTTGCTCTTGAGCCCATTGATGCTGAAAAACGCAAAGTAGTTGATGTTTCTTTAGAATGTTTAAACAGAGCAGCACAGGTTTTAAAGCCTAATAGCAAAATATGTGAAATTGGCAAGGCAATTGAATCTTATGCTTCTTCTCAAAATTGTTCTGTTGTGAATCAATTTGTAGGTCATGGAGTGGGGACTGGATTTCATGAAGAGCCTCAAGTTGCTCATCATTATAATCACTCGCAGATTCCTTTGGCTGCTGGAATGACTTTAACTATTGAACCTATGATCAATGCAGGTAAACGCAGTGGATATATTGATGCTAAAGACCATTGGACATGTCGAACAGTTGATGGGAAACCAAGCGCACAGTGGGAACATACTTTTTTAATTACTGAAACTGGCTATGAAATTTTGACAATTCCAGATCACACTCTTTTTTCCTATGCGCTTTCAAAGTAATTTCATTTCATTTACCATTCAGGCCCAGCAAGAGCTCCTCTCTTATCGATACCGTAAAAAGTATGGGATTATTTTAAAAACAAATGAGGAAATTGAAGGTATCCGCAGATCATGTCGCTTAGCCGCTATTATTTTGCACAAAACCTGTGCTCAAGTAGAAGTTGGAGTTACAACTAATGAACTAAATGATTACGCACATAATCTAATGCTCGAAGCAAATGCTATCCCCGCTGCCTTAGGCTATGGAAACCCTCCTTTTCCTAAGAGCATCTGCACTTCCGTCAATGATGTTGTGTGTCATGGGATCCCTAATGATATCCCTTTGCAACAAGGAGATATTATTAACATTGATATTACCTGCATTTTAAATGGATATTATGGCGATTGTAGTAAAATGGTTACCCTTGAGCCTATTGGTGTAGAAAAAAGAAAAGTGATCAAAGTATCTTATGAATGTTTGCACGAAGTATTTACCATCTTAAAACCAGGTTTATTAATTTGTGAAATTGCTACGCAAATCGAGTCGCATGCAGCTTTACATAAATGCTCTGTTGTCCGTCAGTTTGTAGGACATGGAATAGGCATACATTTACACGAGCCGCCTCAAATCCCTCATAGTTATAATACGCTCAAGATTCCTTTAGCTGCTGGAATGACTCTTGCTATAGAACCTATGGTTAACGCAGGCTCTGCTGATATAATGATCGATGCAGAAGATAAATGGACAGCACGTACAGTGGATAAAAAACCAAGTGCGCAATGGGAGCATACTTTCCTAATTACAGAAGAGGGCTGCGAGATTTTGACAACTTTTGATTAGAACTTATATTTTGTAAAAACTTTGAAATGGCTTTCTTTGCAGTGCGTTTAGGCAGACCGGTCTTTTTTTTCTGATTGCAAACACTACAAATAATTTCTTCAAGCAAGGAAATTTCATCCTCTAAATGAGATTGTATCTCTTGCATCTGCATAATGTGGCTCATAAAATCAGATACTTGAGGATCGAACTCTTTTTCCATATAATCTCTTTCTAATGCAAGTAATGCATTATCTAAATGAAAAACACGTTTTCTTGTTTGATTCAAAAGATGGGTTTTTTCTTGAAAATTCTTTGTAGATTCAGCCTGCATATGGAATGTATTCTTTAATGCACTCTGCAACTTTTTCTCTCTATTTTGATGACCAGATATTTCTTGGATGAGTGTATAATATCTTTTTTGCCAAATGCCTTTTTCTTTTTCTTCTCTCAATAGCTTAACTTTTAGTTCTTCTAGTTGTTTTTTAAAAAACACAGCTTCTTGTTGTTTTTTCTGCAGATTGCTCTTAAAAATGAGTAATTCTTGTAGCTGATCTATTTTTTTCTGCAGGAGTGTACACTTTCCTTCTAAATCTTGTTCCTTAAGAGTTTTATTCTTAAAATAAAAAGAGATTTCCTGGCGACCTAGTAACAAGAGTAACCAAGAAAGCACAATTGATATAGCAAAAAGAACATTCCATAGATCAACCCTATTAGACAGTTTTAAACTAATCAGAATAGTTGTAATAAAACAGACACTACATGAAAACCCTTTGGTTCCCCAGTAAAAGGTCATCATGAAACCAAAGGCTGAAACAAAAAATAAGCAGCAAAAGATTTGTGTGTATTTAAATAGCAAACAACTTAAAGCTGCTAAAAAAAACACAAGGCCTAAATTACCCCATAGAACCAAGCTATTTACGGTTTCTCTATTTCCCTTTCTTGCTCTGCTGAGTTTCCACATAACCATCTTCTTCCACTCTTTGCGATAATCGAGTTAAAAGATTTGTCATCACTAGAAAGCCTAGTTTAAAACAATCCATACTAAAATGTTCATTGGGAGCGTGAATATTATTCGTTTCTAATCCTACTCCCATCAGTATTGTTTCTGCCAAGCTGATTGCTGTTAGCTCTGGTATAATGGGAACCGTTGCTCCACATGCAATATATTTGCATGGTTTTTTAAATATTTCTTCATACGCTAAAACAGCTGTTTTAGCAATCACAGAATCAGGAAAACAATAAAAAGCTTTATATCCTTCTCCTATTTCTGCAGAAATTTCGATCCCTGGTGGAGCATTTTTTTTGAAGTATTCTAAAATATTTTGGGCAATCTTTTGAGGATTCTGATTAGGAACTAACCGACAGGAAATCTTAGCATGTGCTTTGGAGGGAATTACTGTTTTAAAGCCAGGTTCTATATACCCTCCCCACATTCCATTGACTTCTAAACTAGGCCTTAGCCAGTTTGATTCTCGAAGAGAATATCCTTCTTCATGAGAAAAAGCATGTACACCGAACTCTTTGGTATATGAATCCTGATCAAAAGTCATATCCAATGAATCTCTCCATTTCTTTACAGGCTCTACATCATCATAGAAATGAGGAATGGCTACTCTACCAGAGGATTCCCACATATTTGCTATCAATACTGCTAAAGCGCGATTAGGATTTAAAGCAATCCCTCCATGCACTCCTGAATGCAAATCCACAAAAGAATTTTTACATCCTATTTCAAGAGATAGCATTCCTCTCATCCCTAAAGTAATCGCAGGAGAGTCTATATGAGGAATTCCTGCATCTATAACGATAAGGTAATCCGCTTTTAACTCTTGGGCTTTTTCTTGAAGAATCCCTTTTATTCCTTTACTGCTTGACTCCTCTTCTCCTTCAATCACTATTTTAATATTTAACTCAATTCGATCGCTTAACTCTAAATAGGCTTTTAAAGCAGTTAAAGAATAAAAACATTGTCCTTTATTATCTGAAGCACCGCGTGCATACACGCAGTTTTTTTTAATAACCGGCTCAAAAGGATCATTTTCCCATAAATTTAGGGGATCTGTTGGTTGTACATCATAATGATGATAGATAAGTAATGTAGGTCTATTAGGGCCTGCTTTTAAATAAGAACCAAACACAACAGGAAAATGAGAGGTCTCCCATATAACTACCTCTAATCCTATTTCCTTCATATATTCACTAAGCCAGTTTGCTGTTTTTCTAATATCCTGTTCATATTTCTTATTTGTACTAATACTTGGAAAGCGTAAAAACGTAAAAAAATCACTCAAGATTCTCTCTTGGTGATTTTTATACCAATCTTCAAAAGCCGGTGTTTGCATGAGTCATTATCCTTTATAACTATTTAGAATAAGTTTTAAAAAAAATACTAAGACATGTCATCATTTTGTTCAAATTGCTCTTGAGCTTTCTTTAAAATATACAAGAGCACAAAAGGATCTCCTTCATATGTCATTTCCACTTGTATTTTACCATCTTCAGATGGCGCGGCACAAGTTATCATAATAAATAATCCCTCGTTTTCTTTTTCTTTGTCTTCTGGAAGATAAAAACTATTTAGATCAATGACCATCTATAATTCTCAAGGTTGACATCTATACTGAAAAAACCACAACCCCACGTTAGAGTTGTATATTTACGTGGAAACTAGATGCTTTAACGGTAATTAATATGTAAAGAAAAATCGAAGAAAGTCCAGCGTTATTTAAAAAAACCATAAATTAAAAAAGTTTTTAAAATATTTATATTTTTTAATCCTATTTTGTGCTGAAAATATCAGATAGGTTATTGACATAACAGTCTTAAAAAGTAGATAATAGATGGGATTATAAGGAGAAAAAAAATGGCTATTGCTAAAAGAGTTTTTTTATTTTTATTGGTAAATTTTCTGGTTGTTATTACCCTTTCTTTTTTTCTAAGCATTTTTAACATAAAACCTTATTTACAATCATATGGTTTAAATCTCTATTCTTTAATGATCTTCTGTTTTGTATGGGGTATGGGAGGAGCTTTTATTTCTCTTTTACTCTCTCGTAAAATCGCTTTATGGATGATGAAAATACAGCTGATTGATTCCAATACCAAAGACCCTAGTTTACAGAGATTATTGACAATTGTGCATAAATTTTCTCGAGATGCAAATCTATCGGATTTCCCTCAAGTAGGGATATATAACTCCCCTGAATTAAACGCCTTTGCTACAGGCCCTACCCAAAAGCGTAGTTTAATTGCTGTGTCAACGGGTTTGTTAAACCGCATGTCTGAAAAAGAACTAGAAGGGGTTATTGCACATGAAATGTCTCATATTCAAAATGGGGATATGGTTACAATGACCCTATTACAAGGTGTTATCAATGCCTTTGTCATGTTCCTAGCTAGAGTGCTTGCCTATATCTGTTCAGGACTTGGCAGGAGCAGAAACAGTTCTTCTGGAGGATCTTATATCAGCTATGCCATTTTCGTTTTTCTATTTGAGGTGATTTTCATGGTTTTAGGGTCTTTAATTATCTGTGCGTTTTCTCGTTTTAGAGAATTCAGAGCAGATCGCGGTGGTGCTTTTCTAGCAGGCAGAGAAAATATGATAGCAGCTTTAAGAGCACTCCAAAAAAATGTACAGACCCAAGATCCGCAAACAGCTGTTGCAGCTTTTCAAGCATTTAAAATTTCAACCCCTGAAAAACGTAGCATTACACGCTGGTTCTCTACCCACCCTCCTTTAGAAGCGCGAATAGAAAGATTAGAAGGCTATAATAGCTTCTCTTGAGAAAAGATAACATTGCAGAGAGGATTTATCAACACAGCTCGTTTGGGATAATAACAGAGGGTGCAATCGCTAAAGCAATGATGCGTTGTTGCACTGATTCCGGAGATGTCAAAAGTGCATTTTTAAGATGGATAGCTCCTCCCACTGTGGCAAATTTCTAAAACTTTGCTTGAGGTCCGTGGGAGGCAATGAGACGATTCCATTTGTTTTTTAAAAGCTGAACCGGTTATGTCTTTTAATGATAAAATAGCAGAGATAGTTACAGAGCTACAGGCTCTAAGTCAGATAGGGCTAACTTTCTGCAATGATAAGTTTGATCATGAAAGGTATAGCAGGCTAATGGAAATAAGTGCGGATTTGGCCAGTTTGCATTCTTCTAAAAAATCTCAAGAAATATTAGAGATATTCTCAAAAGATATAGGACGCCTTTTCAATTTTAAAGTGCGACAGATATAGATTCCATTCTATATGCATGGAAAACTTCTATGGGCGTGCGAAATTGTAGCACTTTTCTAGGTCTATTGTTAAGTAAGTTTTCAATTTCCTGTACAGTTTCATTGGT
>DASZIJ010000056.1:0-3128 GCA_035949155.1 Candidatus Rhabdochlamydia sp.
TTAGAAACAATAAATACTATGAAAAATTCTTGGAATTCAAAGAAGCCATTTTTGCTTTTTTTAAAAATATCCCTAAATATGAAGAAGAGCTAAGGAGCCTTCTTGTTAAAAATTTCCATATTATAAATCCGTAATTTAAAACCTATCGAGTATACAGCTAATGAACACAGCTCAATCGATTTAAAGCCTCATGATCAACAACAGTTGCAAGAACAAGCTAGAAAAATTGCTCTATGGGCTAAGAATCGTCTAAGTCTGTTAAAAGAAATTTGGATCACTCTACCTCAGTTAGAAAACGATCCTTTCCAGACTCTGGACAATTTAATAAAAGTTTAAAATCGTTTGATGTATTAAAAATACTAGTCCTTTTTAAGATTTTTATCTTAAAGCTTAAAGATGGAATTAAAGAATGTCCCTATTTCTGATTCGTCTATTCTCTTGCTGCGATATCCAATATACCCATCAGGACGAATAATATAAACACATGAGGTTTTGGCTGCGTAAATTTGATGTGCTTCTCCTGTAGGATCTATGCTAGGTGTTATCGAAATTACATGGATGAATGCAGATTCAAAGCGCTGCACACTTTTTGGATCATTAAAGACAAGCATTTGAAATGCAGTAGAACCGCTCCAGATTGTATAAAGATCGGAGGGTTTTCCCTGGAATAGAAGAGGAACATTGGGAGCTCTTGAGCCGGCTCTGGGACCTTGAAAATGCCCTTTATCTACAACAATAAAGCTTCTTTGGTAATGTATGGCTGTTTGAGAGATCCTTCTAGCTAAAGATTTTCGAATACAAGAAAATCGATTGAAAAAAGAGAGTAAGTGATTGCGAAACCAAATAGCAATAGGATTATGTAGAGTTGCCATGTAGGAGGCGTATTCTGTGGTTTTTAGAATGGTTTTACCTACCCTATGACGTTCTAAATCGTAGGTTTTTAATAACTTTGAAGAAGCTTTGTTTTTATGAACTAGAGCCAACTTCCAAGCTAGATTAAATACATCCTGCAGCCCGGTGTTCATCCCTTGAGCTCCTAGAGGACTATGAATGTGAGCTGCATCCCCTGCTAAAAAAACACGTCCTTTTTGATAAGTCTTTGTCATACGACTATTAATATGAAAATTTGCCATCCAAATGGGATCTGCCAGATAGATTTTTTGTCCTGCATATTCTTGAAGAAGATTTTCTATTTCTGGTAGATTTGGTTCTTTAACTAACTCCTTACTCACTTGTCCATAGGGCAGGTTTTTATGGTTTTTTAAAAGATCTCGGCAGCGTAAGAGTTGAAAAATAAGACGATAACGATTTGGTTCAGGAAGAGGAATTGCCGCCAAAAATCCTTTAGCATTTAAGAAAACACTCACTTCATTATGAGGATAATCCCAATGAATATGTACATCAGCCAAAGAAAAAATATCAGCAAAGGCTTTACCTTCAAAAGCAAGCCCTAATTGCTTGCGCACTTGGCTATGAGCACCATCACATCCGATTACCCAAGAGGCTTTAACTCTTTCTTCTTTTCCCGATTTCTGCAGAACAACTTCTACTTTTTGCGCGTTTTGTGTAAGCTGAACACACTCTATTCCTTTTTCTATTCTTACACCAAGTGTTGCAGCATACCTAGCCAAAATTTCTTCGGTTTCGGCTTGCTCAAGACTTAACACAAAGGGATAGGGAGAATCTACTATACTTAATGGAATCTGTGCAAGACGCTGAAAATGACTAATCGGATCAGCTGCTTGTATTTGAATTCCTTTAGCTAAAAAATCCTTTGCAATTTTTAAGTGTCCAAAGATTTCCATAGTCCGAGCTTGAATACCAACAGCTCTAGAGCGATCTGCATAAGATCTGCCTTTATCGATAATTCGACAAGAAAGACCATGCCGAGCAACTTCAGCTGCCATCATCATTCCAGTTGGTCCAGCTCCTATAACTAATACGTCAATTACTTCCATTGATAAAAGCTATAATACCTCTGTGGCTAAAGCAGCTAACTCAGAGCGCTCTGTGCGGTCTAAGAAAATGTGACCGTAAATAGGGTGTTCCTTAAATCTGCCTACCGTATATGTCAAAGCATTGGAGTCTTTATCTAAATAAGGGTTGTCTATTTGGGTAGGATCTCCAGTTAAAACCACTTTTGTCCCTTGACCTGCCCGAGAAATAATGGTTTTTACCTCGTGTGGAGTTAGGTTTTGCGCTTCATCGATGATGATATACATATTGGGAAGCGTACGGCCACGAATATAGGTTACTGCTTCCATTTCAATTTTTTTACTTTCCATAATCCATCTTTGCGTTTCAGCCGAATTGGCTGAGCCTGTTGATTCACATAGAAATTCTAAGTTATCATAAATAGGCTGCATCCAATGATAGAGCTTTTCTTCTTTGCTACCTGGAAGATATCCAATATCTTTTCCTAAGGGCACAATGGGCCGACTCACTAGAATTTTTTTATGATTCCCATCATCAAAAACCTTTTTTAAACCCACGGCTAAAGCTAAAAGGGTTTTTCCTGTTCCTGCAGGTCCCATAAGGGTTACCAATTTGATATCATCGCGCAGCAATAAGTCTAAGGCACATTTTTGTTCTATATTAAGAGGATGGACACCCCAGATATCTCTTGGCAGTTTTAACAGAGGCTCTAGCTGTTTCTTTTGAGAGTTGTATTTACACACAGCAGATGACTGCTCTTTTGAACTAATCAAACAATATTCATTAGGATATAAATCAGGTAAATCAATCGGCAGGATCCCATCTTTATAGAATATATCTAGATCTTTCTTGCTCATATCTAATTTCCGATACCCTTTATAGATATTTTCGTAAGAAAATCTTAAGTTAATATAGTCTTGAGACTCTATCCCTACAGCTTCTGCTTTGACACGCACAATAAAATCTTTAGAAATAATGGAAACTGGAATCCCCTGCTGCTTTAGTGTAAAAGCACTAAAAACAATTTTATGGGCACTGCGATCCAAAGAAAAAGGAAAGCCCCCTCGATCTACGGTTTTCGTATCCATTTGCACTTTTACTACAATATCATTCTCAATAGGTACTCCTTGAGCCAATTCACCTGGATGAGAATTTTTTAACCCATCGATATAACGTAAAACATGACGAGCATT
>DASZIJ010000057.1:0-6656 GCA_035949155.1 Candidatus Rhabdochlamydia sp.
CACACCAAGAAGCAAAAAAAAGAATTTGAAAAAGACCTGAATAAAGTACAAAACCTAACCGATACGCTAAACAAAGCATTGACAAAACTTCAAAATCTCCCTACTTCCGATAAAGAAATAAAAACATTGGGAAAGCAGATAGACAAAATGGCTGGAAAGCTAGATCAGCTAAATAAAAATTTACTTCGCATGGAACCTGGACTTAAAGAACTGCAGCAATTAAGAGATGTTTTAAAAGACATAAAACACGCTCTTCCAAATGAGCCTTCTTCAGAACTAAAAAAAATTGCAAACAAAATTCAATCTCAACGTAGCAAAACAGGATAAGGAGCGCTTTTAAAAATGAGCATCATTTCTACTGGTTACCAAGCGCTTTCGGGAATCGTTAATCTTGGTAGGCATATATCTCCTGCAACTGGGGCTATGTTAGCAGCCGCAGCGGCGGCAAGCGGAGGAATTTCTCCTGTTCCTAGAGCTTTGCTTTTAGGAGGGACTTTGCTGGGTGCTTATTATAACGCCAAACAAGATATTCAAATTGAAACACTCACAAATAGCTTGAGCAACATGAATGGTACGCTGCAAAAATTAGAGCATCTTTCCCAGCAAGTAAAAAATCAAGTGCCAGGTCTTAAAGAAGTGTGTAATAAAGTAGATGGTTTAATACCGAAAGTAGATACAAGACTCAGTGAGCAGGAAAAGCGTTTAGTTCGGATAGGGAATTCTCTACAAGCGATTAAAGAGTATCAGAATGGATTTACATCTCTTGGCGGTACTTTAAAAGATCTTCATAAACAAGAAATCCGGCTTGTTGAACATGTAGGTCATTTTCAAAACTTGGCTCATAAACAGCAAAATTTTAAAGAAGTTGTGAGCGAGCAACTCACTCATTGGGATAGTTTGGTGAAAGAATTAGAGCAATTCGATGGGGTAAATAATAAAGGGTTGGTTCAAGAGATTCGCCAAGAGATTCATAATTTGACTCAAGCTGTAAACAAAGCAAATGTATTAAAGCAGAGAGAAATAGAAGTTGTGGATCAATATAATCGCTCAAATCCTCAAAAGAAAGCAGAGATAGCGGCCCATCTGGCCTTTCAGCCAAAAGTTTTCCATTCCATTCCTTTAATAGGGGAGAGGGTTTCTCGACGGATAGGCTAATAATTGTCGCGATTTACAATGAGAAGAGGATGATATTGATTATTGAGACTATCACCAAATACGTAGCCCCATTTTTTGAGTACGTGTTGGTGAGGGTCTCTTGTCTCTTGTTGGTAGATAGCTTTTTCAGGAGCAAAACTTACAATAAGAAGTTTTAGGTCCTCTAGTGCAAAGAGTAGAGGCCATGGAATGGGATAGTCGGGAGCTAGAAATAAAACATTGCCTTTCTGAGGGAAAGGAAAATGGGATTTTAAGGTTTTGGAAAAGGAGAGAGGAATCAACATGCTTCCAGCTAGTGGTTTAATACAAGAGAGCTCCTCTAATGCCCAAGTGGCTTGAATGGGGGATGGGGAAGTGGCTTTTATGTATTGATCAAAGGCTATTCTTAAAGGAAAAGCATTAAAGAGTTCCGCAATAATTTTGATTAAAGAGCGATTATGCAGGATTTCTTTGAGCTCTTTGTTATCACGCCATAGATCATAACCTTGTAAAAGGGGAGAGTTTTTTGCATGCAATCTTTTAGTTAGGGTCAGGTCGGAGAGCTTTTCTATTTGAGCGATCTTTTCTAAGGAAAATAGCCCTTCAATTTCAATAAAGCGGTGTTTTTGGAAAAATTCTTTTTGGTCATCTGTCAAAAAAAGGCGCATGAGTCTATAATTGGTTAATTCGTTTAAGAGCTAAATCTATTTTTTCAGGAGTGGTAAAGGCAGAAAAGCGAACAAAACCTTCGCCATATTTTCCAAAGCCTATACCTGGAATGCTAATCAAATGACATTTCATCAACAGTTCATCAAAAAATTCCCATGAAGTTTTTCCTTCAGGGGTTTTTACCCAAATATAGGGGCTATCTATTCCTCCATAGCAATTAAGTCCTAATTGGGTTAAACCCTGTTTCAATGCTTTAGCTTGTGCAAGATAGCTATGTATTTGAGTTTTTATTTCACTCTGACCTTGTGGCAGCAGAGTAGCTAAAGCTCCTTTTTGAATGGGATAAGCAACCCCATTGGATTTGGCAGCTTGTCTTCGATGCCATAAAGTATGCAGGGATAACTCTTGGTCTTCATAACGCGCTTTAAGATCTTTAGGAAGGATTGTATAAGAGCAGCGCAGGCCTGTAAATCCAGCGGATTTAGAAAAGCTACGAAATTCAATGGCGCATTCTTTAGCGCCCGGAATCTCGAAAATAGAGTGGGGAACATCTACGGAGCTGATAAATGCTTCATAAGCATGATCAAAAAAGATAATAGCTTTGTGCTTTAAGGCATAATCCACCCAAGTAGTTAGAAGAGCTCTATTCATAGCAACGCCTGTCGGATTATTAGGAGAGCATAAATAAATGAGATCACAGGCTTTAGTTGGGGGATGTGGATGAAATTGATGGGTCTCTAAACAAGGCAAAGTAATGATTTTAGTGCGCCCTGAAAGAATGGTCGCATCGAGATAAGCGGGATAGGTAGGATCGGGAATCCCTACACTACAGGATAGAGAAAATAAATCTAGAATATTCGTGATATCGGTATTGATGCCGTCTGAAATAAAAATCTCATCGGGAGTAATTTGCAGGGAAGCAAAGTGTGTATTTGCAATGGCTTCTCGTAAAAATAGATAGCCATTACTAGGTCCATATCCTTTTAGACCTGAGGAGGTTCCCATCTCTAACACAGCCTGGCTCATTGCTTGCGCAGCAGAGGGGACTAAAGGCAGTGCTATATCTCCTATGCTTAAATTAATAAGTTGGTCAGAAGAGATTTTTTTATGTAATGCGTCTATTTTTTCTTCGATCAATGAAAAAATGTACGTGCGTTTTAGACGCTGAAAACAAGAATTAATCGCAGCCATGAAAACCCCTAAGATGATACAGTATGTCTGGATTTAATTAAAAAGTAAAGAGAGAGAGAAGATAAGCGTCATGGAGATGAATCCATTCGAAACATTACTTGAGAAAATATCTGAAATTGAAGAACGTTTAGGTTATCAATTTAAAAATAAAAAAGTCCTTGTTTTAGCTTTTGTGCATCGATCATTTTTTAATGAATATCGAGCGATTGTTGATCAGCATAATGAACGGTTAGAATTTTTAGGAGATTCGGTTCTAGAATTAATTATTTCCGATTATGTATATGAACATTTGCCAACAGAATCAGAGGGCCACCTTTCTAATTTACGCTCTTATATTGTAGAAGCTGGTAGCTGTGCTCAGCTTGCCATTAAGCTAAATATTGCAGAATTTATTTTGTTAGGTAAGGGTGAAAGGATGAACGATGGGAGAGGTCGAGAAAAAATTGTAGCAGATTTATTTGAAGCTCTTATTGGAGCTATTTATAAAGATGGAGGCCTAGAAGCCACTCGTCAATTTTTTTTGCATCATTTTGAAGAGAACATTAAAGAAGTTATTTATAAGCCCTTGAGAAATTGGAAAGCAGAACTACAAGATTATGCACAAAAAAAACACCAAAAGCCGCCTATCTATAAAGTATTAAAAGAATCAGGGCCTGATCATAGCAAAATATTTCAAGTGATTGCTTATATTGAAGATCAAGAAATAGGTGAGGGAGTAGGTCCTTCCAAAAAACAAGCAGAACAAGCAGCGGCTGAAAACGCGCTGAATAAATTGGAAATCAAACATGACGATTAAACAACGCTCGATTTGGTGCTGCAGTGAATGTGGACTTACCCAAGCTAAATGGACAGGGAGTTGTCCTGCTTGCCAAAAGTGGAATACTTTTGAAAAAGAGGTCCAAGCAATTGATAAATCTGAGCGATTTGCGCATAGCAAATCACAGCCTTTACGGATTAAAGAGATCAAATTCGAAGAATCTATGCGCATCTCAACAAAGCTGATTGAGCTGGATCGTTTATTGGGAGGAGGCATCGTCCCTGGCTCTTTGACACTCATTGGAGGTGATCCTGGAATTGGTAAATCCACTCTCATGTTGCAACTTGCTCAAAAACTAGCTGAGCAGGGATTAACCGTTCTCTATATTTGTGGAGAGGAATCCGTTGAACAAACTTCATTAAGAGCTTTAAGGCTCAAAGTACAAGACGAACATCTATTTCTATTAAGCGAAACTCTTTTTTCTCATATTAAGCTGCAAGTCGAGCGTTTAAAACCTGATATCATGATTGTTGATTCGATCCAGATTGTGTATAAAAGCGAAATTCCTTCCGCTCCTGGTTCTGTTAGCCAAGTGCGAGAATTAGCCATGGAGTTTATGCATCTCGCAAAAGGACTAAAAATTGCAACTTTTCTCATAGGTCACGTGACAAAATCAGGAGAAATTGCAGGTCCTAAAGTGCTGGAGCATATTGTGGACACCGTATTGGATTTTGAAGGGGAAAAGCAGCAAGGATACCGAATGCTGCGCTCTGTGAAAAATCGATTTGGTCCCACAGATGAGATTGCTTTATTTCAAATGAATACAACAGGACTTACCGAAGTGCATAATCCTTCTTTATTATTTATGGAAGAACGCACAAAAGAGCTTCCAGGGTCTGTGATTATCCCTGCATTAGAAGGGAGTCGCTCACTACTGGTGGAAGCACAAGCTTTGGTTGCGCCTTCTTCTTTTTCTACCTCAACACGCAAATCAACAGGATTAGATCCTAATCGATTAAGCTTGTTACTAGCCGTGTTAGAGAAGAAAATGGATTACCGACTCTATAATTGCGATATATTTGTATGTATTGCAGGAGGATTGAAGATTTTTGAGCCAGCCATTGATTTAGGGGTTATTATAGCTATTGCCTCTTCTTTTTGTAATCGTTGTATCGATCCTTCAACAGCCATTGTGGGTGAAGTGGGATTAGGTGGCGAAGTGCGCGGAGTTTCTCGGATCGAAAATAGAATTCGAGAAGTCATTCATATGGGGTTTAAGCAATGTATTATTCCCAAGCGCAATACAAAAGGTATTTCCTCTGATCTATTGCATAAAATTCATCTCATTGAAGTAGAAGTTGTGGAGGATGCTATTCATGCACTTATGTAATCAAATCTTAGTAGCTGCGCGAGACTCTCGTCTCTCTTATGCTCAAGTAAGAGAAGTACAACAGGAGCTACAAATGATTTATCCAAATAGCGTTTTTGTGCCCACTTGGATTCGAACAACAGGCGATGACAGATTAGATCTTTCTTTGAGATTCTTGAGTAAAACCGATTTTTTTACCAAAAAAGTAGATCAGTTGGTGTTGTCTGGGACTTGTAGGATAGGCATTCACTCGGCCAAAGATTTACCAGATCCTTTAGAGCAAGGTTTGAAAATAGTTGCTATCACGAAAGGGGTAGATGCAAGAGATGTTTTGGTTTTACCCCCTCATCAAACAATAGATACCCTACCCCAGAAAGCACGTATTGCTACCTCTTCTCTGCGTCGCGAAAAAGCGATTAAAGGTTTAAGAGAGGATCTGATTTGTGTAGATATTCGCGGAGTCATTGAAGCTCGTTTAGCTTGTCTTGACAGAGGAGAAATTGAAGGGTTGGTTGTGGCTGAAGCTGCATTGATTCGTTTACATTTAACGCATTTAAATCGGTTTTTTTTATCAACAGAAGTAGCTGCGTTGCAAGGTAAATTAGCCGTTGTTGCTAGACAAGATGATCAAGAAATGTTGCAGATTTTTTCTGCAATAAACACTTTCCAAGAACTAGATCTTATCAATAGCTATTTGTGAAGAAAGTTCTCTATCTGGGAACAGATCCTTCTTTTTATAAAGGGAAGGGGGCCCAAATCATTCATTATCCCGTGATTCAAATTGTGCCAAGAATGAACCCCTGTGTTCAAGCAGCTTATAGCAAGTTGTCAAACTATACCCATATTCTGTTTACTAGTAAAAATACGGTTCGGGTTTTTTTTCAGCAGTTAAATGACCTTGGTATATCTAAAGAACTTTTACAACCGATTACGATCATTGCTATTGGCCAAGTTACCGCTAGTTATGTAAAAAAATACGCCCATTGCTCTTTTATTGCAGAAGAGGAGACGCAAGAGGGAATCGTTGCTTTTTTGCGTACACAGTCTTTAGAGGAAACCCATTTTTTTTTTCCTCGTTCCAGTCTTTCTAGAAATGTAATTATTGATTTTTTTCAGAAAAACAACATCTGGTTTCAAGATTGTTTTATTTATGATACGATCGTTCGAAAAAACCAACCTATTCCCAATCTGGAAGACGTAAATGAAATTATTTTTACAAGCCCTTCGACTATCAAGGCTTTTTTAGAGATTTTTTCTGCTATTCCCTTAAATAAGAAACTTATAACTATAGGGCCTATTACGCAAAAGGCATTATCTGAGATAATTTAAGGAGTTGCTGTTTTTTCAATTTCTTTTCGATGAAAAAATAAACGTGGCTTGGCTGGGCCTAATGCAATTGAGTTCTCTAATTGCACACAAGGGGAATATAAATTTTCTTTCTTCTTATCCTTTCATAAGCTCTCCGAACCGATATTTCGCTTGCGAAATAAAAGGCGTTTTTAAAGTCTTGGACAGCAAAGTTTAATGCGGGAGAAG
>DASZIJ010000058.1:0-3038 GCA_035949155.1 Candidatus Rhabdochlamydia sp.
TCTTTAAGAGCTTTTTTAAGAATAGAAAGATTTTGTTTTCGAGTAGGGATTACTTGGTTTGAAGCTAAACTGAGAATCGTTAGAGAAGCTGTTAAGACCTATTTAAAATATCCTAAATATTTGCTAACTGCGTAACTCCTATAAACATCCAAGGGCTTTTTTTAGAAAAGCCCTTCCCCTTTATTAAACTTCAGGTTTTCTATATCATTAGTTTAAAAAACTTTTTATTATTTATAAATAAATGACAAATATTAAATTAAATTGATTCATATCATTTTAATAACTAAAATGCCTTTTATCAAAAAAAAGCATACGATAAGGGAAATATGACTTCTATATTACAAACTGTGAATTCTGCGGTACAAAAAGAATTTGCTTTTAATTCACTTTTCCGTGAAATGGCAAAAGATAATCTATCATTGGCAGGTAGCTACATAACAAGCGCTTTTGCCCGTTCTGTTACTAACCCTGCAACCTCTCTTACTTTAAAAGGCAGATGTATTAACCTCATTAAAGCATCTCTTTTACTGCCAAGAGCCTTTCTATTATATCTACCATTAACAAATAGAATTGCTCAACTGGGCTTACGGTTTTTATCTCCACAACAAGTTATTGACTTTGTAAAGTCCTCTCCTTATCGTTCTACAAATGCTGAATTAAAAATTAGATATAATACAAATACACTCGTTACATTTGCAGTAGAACAACTCTTAGAAAAAAATATTCGAAAAAACAAAGAATTCGTTCCATTAATGTTCAAGAGCAAGGATTTGCTTGATGCATATGTCAAACTATCCCCTTCTTTATCTACTGATCTCATAAGCTCTCCTGAGTTTAGAGAAGATGAAGTAAAAGCCAGATATAGCGAAGATACACGTCGTGAATTTATAGAAGGCTATTTCCAAGATAAAATTGCCAAAAAAGAAGAATTTGATCCCTCAAGCTTGAATCTATTCGATAAATTAGGCTTTGACTCTGAAAAGTGTATGGATATTTTTGCTAAACTATCTCCTGATTTGAATACTGAACTTGTAAACTCATCTACGAAAGAAGATTTGCTAGCCAGATATAGCGAAGCTACACGTTGTGAATTTGTAGAAGACTGTTTTAAAGAAAAAATTGCACAACAACAAAAAATTACTAAATTACATTTAGATTTATCAAAATATGAACAGACTATTTTCTTGATTAAACTTGGATTTACATATCAAGAATGTAACGATATTTGCTTTAAATTTTTAGTGCAGCACTCAGAAAAGGCAAAACTTAGTGTTAAGCTAAAAAAAGAAGTAAACCAATATAAAAAAACCTCTCATAACTAATCATCTAAAAAGGCATCTTTCCGATGCCTTTTTTTCTCTTTTTTCTAAGCCTCTTTTAGGAATTGACCCATTGTTGTATTCTTCAAGCTATGGAAGAGATCTTTACCGTTTCTACACTCACCTTGGCTATTAAACACACTTTAGAATTAAAGTTTTTTTCTGTGTGCATTAAGGGAGAGATTAGCAATTTTAAAGCGCAATCTTCGGGGCATTTGTATTTTACCCTGAAGGATTCAGAAGCGCAGATCTCTTGTGTTTTATTTCGCTCTAACGCTAAAGCTTTAACTCGTTCTCCCCAAAATGGGGATCAGGTGATCATTCAAGGAGAACTGAGTGTATATCCTCCTAGGGGTAATTATCAAATTATCGCTCGTAGTTTAAGCTATATGGGGGTGGGTGAGCTTCTGGTAAAATGGCATCAATTGAAAACCAAGTTAGAGCAAATGGGTTTTTTTGAGAGGGAAAAGAAAAAGCCTCTGCCTAAATACCCTAAGAGAATTGGAGTTGTTACTTCTGCAACAGGCGCTGTTATCCAAGACATTTTACAAATACTCAAAAGAAGAGCTCCTGGTGTATCTATCTTGTTGAACCCTGTCACGGTGCAAGGGGAGACGGCTGCAAAAGAGATTGCTCAAGCTATTGAAGACTTTAATAGCTATCAGCTAGCAGATGTGCTTATTGTAGGGCGAGGTGGTGGTAGTTTAGAGGATTTGTGGGCATTCAATGAAGAGGTCGTAGCTTGCGCTATTTATCATTCTAAGATTCCGGTTATTTCTGCAGTGGGCCATGAAACAGATACTTGTATCGCTGATTTTGTAGCAGATCAAAGAGCTCCTACTCCATCTGCTGCGGCTGAGCTTGTAACGGTTGAGAGCGCTCAGCAGATCACCTATCTTCATACAGCCTATACGCAATTAAAGAATGCAATAACTAGCCACCTTACGCGTTATACAGAGAAAATGGGTTTTGTTTCAAGTCATCCATTTATTAAAAACCCTTATGCTTTGTTGGAACCTCATTTTCAACGTGTAGATAATTATGCAATAGATATGAATCGCTCTTTTACTCAAATCATCCAAAAAAAAGAATGGCAAATCTCTTTATTAAAAACAAAGCTGCATCACTTAAAACCTAGTTATCAGTTACAGGAAATAAAACAAAAAATAGAGGCTATTGAAAGTTTGATTCAACAAACTATTTTACATAAACTCTATGAGTATAGAAATAAACTATCCCTCTTTTCTTGGTATAAAAAAATAGATTTAAGGCAAAATCAGTTAATTTATGAAAAAAAATCCTGCCTTGCTAGAGTAATTGCTCTATTACAAGCTGCTGATCCTAAATATTTACTAACAAAAGGATATGGCATTCTCTTTCACGAAAAAAACGATTCGGTTATTCTCTCTACAAAGGAAGTAATCCCCAATCAACAAGTCCGCCTAACGCTACAAGATGGACAATTAGGCTTAACTATAAATACCATTAAACCTCTATGAAAGATGCCTCATTTGAAAGTTCTTATTTGCGTTTAGAAGAAATTTTAGAACAGATGAATTCTAAAAAAGTTTCCCTAGAAGAGTCTCTAGTTCTTTATAAGGAAGCCGATTGTTTAATTAACTCTTGTAATGAAAAATTAAAAAAAGCAGAGCAAGAAGTGGAGATATTAATGAAAAACCGAGAAGGAAGTCTAGTGATAGATCCAGAGGGAAAACCAGA
>DASZIJ010000059.1:0-18789 GCA_035949155.1 Candidatus Rhabdochlamydia sp.
TATTGCAAGCTTGAATTTCTTAAAATTAAAACTTCGTTAAATCATTTTGCTCTGAAGTATAAATTAATTCTTAAAGCAAATCAGATGGCCTTTAGTGAATTAAAAACTTTACGCAAAAAAGTTGGCCTTGCGTAACATGAGCTGTTTAGCTGGATTACAAGATCCAAGCAGGGAATGAATGCACAGGCAATGATTATTTCGCGCAAACTACAAAAAATTTTACATTCTTATTCAATTAAATAATCAAGCATTTTAATTTCAACGCCTCTAAATTTTTTTAGTTAAAATCCAGAGGTTTAGAACTGCAACTCTAATACCAGCATCCAAAACAAGGATAGAATCAACGATGAGAGGTCCTACACCAAAAGTTCCAAATATGCTCTGAATTTACCACATCCCACTACCATTGAGACTGTTTAAATATTTAAGGATCTGTTGCTTCCTTTATTTCTTTTTGAGGAATTTTTTGGGGCAATCTGAACATCTCCAATAGTCTTTCAATAAAGCTTGTTCGCATATCAATAGCAGTAAGTTTGTTTTCCATGTTGCTAATACGGCCTTCCATGCTATTCATGCGATTATCTACCTTTTCAAATCGCGCGCCTACCTCTTTAAATCGCACATCCATTTGCGCTTCCATCTTTTCAAACCGAGTATCCATTTGCGCTTCCATCTTTTCAAATCGAGTATCTATTTTTTCAAACCGAGCATCCACCTTTCCAAATTGTTTATCCATTCTATGAAGGACCCAAAACAATCCGCTAAATGTTGGAAACAGAATGCTTACGATAACAGTAATGGTTTGAGAGTCCATGTTTTTATCTCCTTATTATGTTTGAAAATCTAAGGGTTAAAGTCATTCTTCCAAAAATTAAAAGCCTTCTTAAAGCTATATGTTCTTTTGATCTAAATGTTTTGAAATTGCCATTTTAACCTCATTATAATCGAACAAGCCTATTGGTTTGAAATCAAATTAATGTTTGTTAATATAGAAATCGTTTTTTCTACTTCTACAAGAGTGAAATCCCTAAGGAGAGTAGTGTAACAGATTAAGGTTCAAGCAGGCAAGTTGATGTTGTACTTGGAAGACAAGACTTCTCTGGTGGTTTACCATTTTTTTGCAAGAAAATGGTCATCAGATCCTTCAGGTTTTTATCTTGAGGGAATAGATTCACTCAAGACAACCCCCCATGCTGGATTACAAAATTCAAATAGGCCTGAATGCACAGGCAAGGAACAGATTGCCGTATCAATGATACGGCAATTTGAACTAAATTTCATTTTCTTGCGCTAAATTCTTTGGAAAAATGATAAATCTCAACTTTATGATTAAGCCTTATTTTTCTATTCTTGTTTTTAAAGGATATCTTTAATGCCGAAACAAATTCAAAAAATACTTTTTCCTTATGCATTGGTAGTCTTATTTGCCTATATTGGTTTTTCTTTGCCTCTTCCGATTTTGCCTAAGATGTTTTTAGATTCGCAAACCTCCATTGCTCCTCATCTCTCTTACAAGCTAAGGATGGTTCTATTGGGAACTGTTATGGCAGCTTTTCCTTTAGGGCAGTTTTTTGGGTCTCCTGTTTTAGGTTCCCTTTCGGATCGACATGGAAGAAAAAGGGTTGTTCTCTTTTCTTTGATGGGAACTACGATTGGATATTTAATGATCGCTTTTTCTCTATATCATTATTCCATTGCTGGGATGGTTATCGGCTTGATTGTGTGTGGTTTTTGTGAGGGAAATGTGACGATAGCTCAATCTGTGATTGCTGATGTGACAGGGTTAGATGAACACAGACATCGAAAGCCTGTGTATTTTGGTTGGTTGAATATTTGTATTTCTTTGGGATTTATTATCGGCCCTTTAATGGGAGGAGTATTAGCGGATTCAAACCTTGTTCCTTGGTTTACCTTTGCAACTCCTTTTTGGATAGCTGCATTGATGACTTTAACGGGGATTTTAGTGATTGCTTGGTATGCAAAAGAAACACTGCAGCTACGCAGAGTAGAGAAAATTGTTTTTCTTCCTTCTTTGTCTGGAAAGCTCAAAGCGCCTAAAATTAGGCTGTTTTATTTATGCAATTTGTTACTAGCTATAGGCTATTTTTCCTTTTTTCGTTTCTTGCCTGTATTTTTAGAAAGACAGTTTCACTTTTCTCCAGCTGTTTTATCTTATGAAATGGTTTATACTTCTTTTTCTCTGATGCTAGGGGTTCTTTTTCTGATTCCTTGGCTTTCTCGTAGATTAAAACCGATTCAAGTACTTTGCCTATTTTCTTTTCTTTTGGCTTTAAGTTTTGTAGCTGTTGTTTTACCGACAAATGTATATGCTCTGCTTCTTACCATCCCTTTAGTTGGACTTTGTTTAGGGGTTGTCATTACACATGGTTCTTTGTTGATTTCTAATACAGCAGAAAGCCATATACAAGGGCAGGCTTTGGGGATATTAACCTCTGTACAAACCCTAGCAGAAATTATAACTGGGATCTTTGGAAGTATTCTAGCAGTGGGTATTTTTACCATGCCGATTTACATTGGGGCTGCGATGGTATTTTTGTGTGGGATCTTATTGTGGCTGCAAATGAAAAGAGAGGCAAAATGTTAACAGGATCTATCGTTGCTTTAATCACTCCATTTACGCAAGAAGGAGCTGTTGATTATTTAGCGCTGAGCGCTTTAATTAAGTGGCATATTGAGCAAGGATCTCAAGGGATTGTTCTATGTGGTTCTACAGGAGAGGGTACAAGTTTGTCTATGCAAGAGAAGTTAGACATTTTCAAGCAGGGTGTTCAGATTGCAAATGGGCGTATTCCGATCATTGCAGGAACCGGAACCAGCAGCACATCTACTACGATTGAGCTTACTCAAGCAGCAAAAAATATCGGGGTTGATGCTTGTCTTGTGATTGTACCTTACTATACCAAGCCTAGTATTCAAGGTTGTATTGCTCATTATAAAGAGGTATGCTCTGTAAAAGTTCCTATTTTTGTTTACCATCACCCAGGAAGAACAGGTATTAAGCTTTCTATAGAGGCCTTAGTAGAGATTGCAAAAGACCCTTATGTATGGGGAATTAAAGAAAGCACAGCCGATATTGAGTATGCAGTTAGGCTTTCCCAAGAGATAACAAAGCCTCTTTTTTGCGGGGATGATCATTTGGTGGTTCCTTTGATGGCACTGAAATTTAAAGGGTGTATCTCTGTAATTGCAAACCTCATTCCTAAACAGTGGCAGCAATTGCTTTATCTATTATCCGATCAGAGCTTTAGAGAAGCCGGTAAACTCTATGAGAAATATCACTCTTTATGCACGAGTTTATTCCTCGAGAGTAATCCGCAATGCGTAAAATATGCTCTCTATCAAATGGGGTATTGTCTCCCCCATTTACGCCTTCCTTTAATGCAACCGAGTATGGACGTAAGAGAAAGAGTGAGAGAGGAAATGCAAGCGTTGGGTTTATGCTCAAATTTCCATCTTAGCGGAATAGGTAGGTAGATTTTGATATTTAGCCAAAATGAGCTTTACTTCGTTCAAAAATTCCTGTGTTTGCTCTTTAGCGCAGCCTACTAAATGTTTTGCGGCAGTCATTTTTTTGAGCTCATCTAAAGAGAGACCTATTTCTGGATCGTGAGCAATTTTATGTAAAAGATTGCAGTCTTTCCCTTCTTCTTTGATTTCACGGCTAGCTAAAAGACTGTGCTCTCTTAATCTCTCGTGCATTTTTTGGCGATCTTTTCCTTTTTTTGCTAACTGCATTAAAATATGCTCTGTTGCTAAAAAAGGCATTTCTTCTGCTAAATGCTTTTCGATCATTTTAGGATAGACAACCAAAGAGGAAGTGATAAAACATAAAAGATCTAAGATAGCATCAGCACATAAAAAAGCCTCTGGGATACATAAACGCCTATTTGCAGAGTCATCTAAACTACGCTCTAACCATTGTGTAGCTGCTGTATAAAGAGGATTTTCGTTTAGAGAAAATAGGAAACGAGAGAGTCCACAAATACGTTCGCTGCGCATGGGATTTCGTTTATAGGGCATTGCGGATGAGCCTACTTGGGTTGGAGAAAAAGGCTCTTCGATTTCCTTAAGATGTGCTAACAAGCGCAAATCGGTTGCGAACTTATGAGCAGAAGCTCCTATTTGGCTTAAAAGAGTGATGATGGAGATATCTTGCTTACGAGGGTATGTTTGAGAAGAGATAAGAAGCAAATGAGGAAAGCCTAGCTCTTTGGCAATGAATTGATCCAAGGCGTTTACTTTTTCTCTGCTTCCCAGCAGATTTAAAAAGGAGGCTTGTGTTCCTGTGGCTCCTTTAGCTCCTAAAAAACGAAGATTTTTAATTACAGAGCTACATTGCTCTAAATCAAATACCAAATCTTGTAGCCAAAGACAGGCTCTTTTTCCCACCGTTGTAGGTTGAGCTGGCTGGAAGTGTGTGTAGCTTAAACAAACAAGGTCTGCGTGCTTTTTAGCAAAAACACATAATTGACGAATGACTTGAATCAGCTTTTTTTCTAATAATTGTAGAGCATCTCTGATGAGAATCAGATCGGCATTATCGGTAACAAAGCAAGAAGTGGCCCCTAAGTGAATGATAGGACCAGCTTTTGGACATTGATCTGCAAAGGTATGAATATGCGCCATGACGTCATGGCCGAATTTTTTTTCATAAACAGCCGCTTTTGCAAAGTCGATTAAATGACAGGCCTTTTGCATCTCTTCGATCTGTTCTTGTGAAATAGTAAGCCCTAATTGTTTTTGTGCTTTGGCAAGAGCAATCCATAGCTGTCTCCAAGTGGTATACCTGGAATAGGGTGAGAAAATAGCAGACATTTCTGCACTGGCGTAGCGAGAAGACAATAAAGAGGTATACTGATCAGTCATGAAGAGATTCAACCGAGGTTTTAAGTTCTTTGAGTAGGTTAAAGAGTTGCTGTTTTTGTTTATGGCTAGGACAAAAAGTAGACTTTTTTATTTGTACAAGGATTTTTTGTAAATTTAAGATAGTAATATTTGCCACATCTTGGGCTCGTTTATCTTTAATCGATAAAGGGAAGGTAATTCGGATGAGCTCTAGTAATTCTTGTTTGGATTGGCCTTGATAGGTTTTGATAATGTGTTGTTTTCGATCCAAGGGTCCTTGGCGGCTTGCTAAGCTATAGGCTGCTTGACGTGGGATGAGGTCTAACTGGGCTTGCAAGGAAGCGGGAATGGCTCTGTATAGCTCATAATACTGCAGAAAATTATAAGGGGTTTGTCTATTTCCATAGGTGCAAATAAGCCAAGCGCTAAAAGCCCCTTCTTGATAACTGGTTAAAATCTGTTGGGCTTTTTGGATTCTCTCTCCATGCAAAATGATAGCTTGGCTATTGATTGCTTTTACTTCTGCTGTAAGAGAGGATAGATATTCTAGATCTTGGATAACTTCTTGGCTTTCATTTTTGTATTGATTGAGGATATCTTTTAAGGTTTGTTTTTCCGTCTCATTAAGAACAGTTACGCGAAACACCCCTGCGAAGCTAGAGAGATTTCCACTAGAGGACAATTCCACTAAGTTGGTCATTTTCGAGAATTTCTCAGAAGCTGTTTTCAAACGTTGGGAGAGAAGAGAATTGATTTTAGCCATGGATGTCCAGCTGTTTTACATACGGGTTAAGAGCTCTTTAGTGAGCGAAATATAATCTTCAGAAGCTCTGCTTTTAGGAGCTATTTCAAAGAGAGGTTTACCAAAGATAGAAGCTTCTGAAACACTGATATCGCGACGCACTTTTGTCTGCAACATTTTTCCAGGAAAGGTGCTTTCAATGATTTCTAAGAAAGCTTGATTGCTTTTTCCACGAGGATTCCAAAAAGAGAGAGCTACGCCTAAAACCTGCAAAGAGTGTCGATCTGCAATACTTTGCATAAATTCAGATAAACGCTGCAATCCTTTGATGCTGTAGAACTCAGGCGCTACACAAACCAAGGAATAATTCGCTGCGATCAAAGCCGATTCTGTGAGCCAACATAAAGAAGGAGGGGTATCTATAATAATGGTGTCGTATTGCAAAAGGTTTAAGATTTGTTTGAGACGCTCGTGGGAATAACGATCAGCCGCTAGCGCTCCTCTTACCTCGACCCTTTCTAGATAGGTATCTGCAGGGATTAAATCAAGATTAGCAATTCCGCTAGGCAGAATGACTTCATGAATATCCTTTGTTCCTTGCAGAACAGAAGCGATGCTGTCTTGGGCATCAGGATCATAACCCAATCCCGCTGTTAAATTCGCTTGTGCATCAAAATCGATCAAGAGCACTTTCTGTTGATGAAACTTAGCAAGAGCTGCTCCCAAATGCAAGGAGGTAGATGTTTTAGCTGTCCCTCCTTTAAAACTACTAACTGCAATCCTAGGCATTCACTTCCTCTGCAAAATAAGATGTTAAAGAGTAATCACTCCTCTCTTGCTCAATCTTATGCAAAAAAACATTCAACGCAAGCTCTCCATGCACAACATTATCGCGAGTGCGCAAATTAATCGATTGATTCTCCAGTTCTTTATCGCCTAAAATCAAGATATAGTTGTATTGCATAAGTTGTGCGTTTCTCACTTTTTTATTCACTGATTCATGAGAAGCATCTACATCGCTTTGAAATCCTGCCTGTTTAATGACAGCGCACACTTCATTAGCATAGGGTTCGTGTCTATCTGCTATGGGTATAACTCTCACTTGGGAAGGGCTTAGCCATAAAGGGAATTTACCTACAAAATGTTCGATCAAAATTCCTATGAAGCGCTCAACTGAGCCAAATAAGGCGCGATGGATCATAATCGGGCGTTTTAATTGACCATCTTTATCCATATATTCCAATTGAAATTTCTCGGGCAAAGCCATATCGAGCTGGATGGTTCCACATTGCCAGCTGCGAGATAGCGCATCTTTAATGTGGATATCAATTTTAGGCCCGTAAAAAGCCCCATCTGCCTCATTGATTCGATAAGGTTTTCCCCAAGCATCAAGGGCTTCTTTTAATCCATTTGTGGCAATTTCCCAATCTTCATCAGAGCCAATGCTATTCTCTGGCTTAGTAGAAAGTTCTAAACGATAGGATAGTCCAAATTTGCTATACGTCTCTTCAATCAGCTCAATCACATGCAAAATCTCTTGTTTGATATCAGATTTTTGCATGAAAAGATGCGCATCATCTTGATGAAAGCTGCGAACGCGAAACAGTCCACTTAATGCTCCTGATGCTTCATGTCTGTGTACATGACCTAGTTCTGAAATACGCAAAGGAAGCTCTCTGTAACTGTGAGATTTAGATTTATAATAGAGCATGCAGCCAGGGCAATTCATAGGCTTAATCGCAAAATGACGCTCTTCAATGGAAAAAGCGTACATATTTTCACGATAATGTTCCCAGTGACCAGAGGTTTCCCAAAGCTCTTGGCTCATAATTTGAGGGGTTTTAATCTCCTCGTAACCCGCTTTCTCATGCATGATTCTCCAGAGATGAACTAAACGATTCCAAACAATCATTCCTTTAGGATGAATAAAAGGCATACCAGGGGCTTCTTCTCGAATAGAGAATAAATCAAGCTTAGGGCCTAAAATTTTGTGATCTCGTTTTTTAGCCTCTTCTAGAAGAGTGATATACTCTTTGAGCATTTTTCGATCGGGAAAGGAGATCGCATAAATTCGAGTCAACATTTCACGTTTGGAATCTCCGCGCCAGTAAGCCCCTGCTGTTTTTAAAATTTTAAAAGCTTTAATTTTGCCTAAATTGGGTAAATGAGGCCCCCTACAAAGATCGAAAAACTCCGCTTGCTCATAAGCAGTAAGGATTCCCTCTTCTGGAAAACTTTCTATGAGCTCACATTTGTAAGGATTATCTTTAAAAGCTTTAAGGGCTTCTCTTTTATCAGCTAGCACATGCCTTATAGGTTTGTGGTTTTCACCGATGATTTTATGAATTTCTTTTTCTATGTTTTCGAAATCGGCATCAGATATTTTTAAATTCGCAAAATCGTAATAAAACCCTTGTTCAATAGGGGGGCCGATTGTGGGTTTTGCTTCTGGAAATAGTCGCAAAACCGCTTGAGCTAGAACATGCGCGGAGGTGTGCCAAAAAATTTCTTTTCCTTCTTTACTCTCAAAGTCGATCAAATGGATTTGATCCCCTTCATGTAAAATGCTAGAGAGGTCATAGATAACACCATTAATCCTAACAGCTAGGGATTGATCTGGGGCTGCTTTGTGCAATTTTTCTGCTACATCTTTTGCGCTGCTACAAGGTGGCATCTCGTATTCTTTTTTATCGATATAGACTAACATAAGTAATAAACCTTATTTTCTGGATTTTTTGAATTGATTCTAAATCACAACAAGAGAAAATAGAAAGTTGAAAAAAAAATTAGAGAGGAGATCTCTTTTGCCAAACCAAATCGTATTTGCTTTAGATAATAAAGAGATTTTGCAACAAACATATGATTTTCTATTGCCCTATTCTGAGAAATCTTTATTTGATCTTGAGATGGAAAGGGTATTTTCTCATTTAATCGATCACTCTTTTCTGCAGATGAGTTTTTCTTTTCGCTCTCTTTTTCGCGCTCGTCAATTAGCCAATTTATTAATTGATAAACAAGGAGAATTAGACCAAAAAATCTTACAAAATACCATTGGTTTTCTAGAAAACAAGGGGTTTATTTGTTATCCCAATGGGTATAGCGATTCTGTGATAACAGAGCATCAGATCGTAATCTTAAAGCAGTTTACCTCCCAAAAAATGGTAAAACTTCTCTATCGATTTTCGCCTCCTGTTTGCCATAAAGCTGCAGAGGGTGTTGTATTTGATTCGTTAGGGATTTCTGTAGACAAACTACATACAGCTGATATACGTCGCAGCGTTCTTTGTGCGAGCTTAACCCCCCTGCGTCAAAACATCGGCTCTTGTTTTGCTACAGCGCCGGGCATTCTTGTACAGAAAGAGCAATTGGCTCTGTTTTTAGTCGATCTCTATCAATTGTTAAGCACAGGTCAGTTAAAAAGAATCTATAATGGGAATGAATACATTGCTGTCATGAGTACAACGTATACAAGTATGTATTGCAAACAAAGTTTACATAAAAGGGCTTTGCTATCACCTGGGATTTTACAAGCCTTGAAAGTCTGTGGAGTAATCGATCAAAAACTGTCTTTGGAAAAACAAATGCAGCAGATGCAAGCCATCTGTTCGCCCTTGCTCTCTTCTTGCTCAACTGTAACAGAGCTTTTGAAACAAGTTGCTATAAATCAGCCTATTCAAAAGATGCAAGCTGCATTTACTGGTTTGACGGAAAATGCTTTATTAAAAGCATGGGAGTTTACGCTAGCCTCTTTTTCTGAAGCTGATCCACAACTGATTCGTTGGCATCTATATACGGCACTGGGGTTTTCTCCAGAAGAACCAGAGGGTTTGGGTTCTGTTATACATAGTGCTCTTCAAAAAAAGCTAGAAGTCTACCATCAAGAGATAGGGATGTTGCAGAAAGAAATTGAGGTGACAGCAGATCAGTTAAGAGCTGTGCAAGGGGTAATCAATCGCGCTGATACAACAAGCCGCATGCGAAGTTTTCAAGCAGAATATCAAAGCCTCTCTCATCATCTACAAGCTTGCATAGATCGTAGAGATCAACTGATCAGAGAAGCTAACGACTTAAGCTCTTTATTTTCGATGATTGTTCAGTATTACCTAGATCAATTTCCCAAATATTTTCAGGAGGTATACGACCCACAGCTAGTAAGTATAAGCGATGAAGATGCTCCTGCTGGTTTTCGCCTCTTTTATAAACATGGAAGAACAGATGCTTCTCTTTGGACAGCTATTGAAACAGAAAAAGAATTTAACCAATTCCTACGAGATTTTTTTTTAGCTACAGAGTCTTTACTCTTTGTCCAAGCAAAAGAACAAAAAGCCATCACGGAAATTACAGCTGCTATTGTATCGCATCTTCATCAGAGAGCTTTTTCTTTAAGTGTCCAAAAACGCATGAAGAGCAAAGAACCCTGGTGTTACATCTCAGGAGGAACGATGCAAACCCTGGTTCAAAATTACTTCTGCACAGATAAAGTCACAATGGAACAAAGGGTAGTAGAGAGCCCGCTTGAGTTGTTCATCTTCTTACTTGATACATTAAAAGAGATGCCACCTGCAAATCTCACACAAACGCTATTGATGACCTCGCCGGTACACGCTTTTCTTCTTCTGCCATCAGAGCCTTTGTTTAAACAAGGATGGCAAGATAACGGTTTTACTTATACTTGGATACGCGATGCCTTTATCTACCCTGGTGTCCAATTTTATCAACAGAGGCTAACTCCCCAAATGCAGCAATATCTACTGCAACAGATCTCTCCAAGCAAAATAAACTATCCTCTACAAACGCCTAAAGAGTTCAGAGATCAAACCCTAGGTGCATTCCCCCAAATAGCTCCTGATGACATAGATGCTTTTCTCTATCAGCAGTTGCCCCTGATTCCAACTACAAACTGCAAAGAGTATTTACAAAAACTTATCTCCCCCATCTTAAATCCCAAACTACAAGAAATCATAGAGCAATTTTCTCTGCCAAGAACAGATTTTATTTCTGCCGCTCAAATGAAAAAAATAGCTAAAGCTTGTTTATTACTGGCTCAAAACTCCATCGGTTTTTCGTTTGATGTGCACAGCTTCATTACCAATAGTGCTTGTAAAATAGGTCTTTCTCCTCAATGCTTAATCTTTGCGGATACCAATTGGCCCGGGTTCTATTTTGGCTTTGTGATCAATCCAGGAACTCAAGCTTTAGAGCTTTGGAGATTTGATGCAAGTCAATCAATGGGGTTTCCCATGAGCTCTTGGAAAAAATGGCTTGGGTCTGAAAATAAACCGTGGACAGTCTATGTAAAGCCCTCAGAGTATCTTTTTTCTTTGCATTCCTATGGCGTGTAAAGGGTTTGAAGGCTTTTTGGATGAATTTTCCCTGTGAAAAAAAAACTGACACTTCTGCAATTAGATTATCCATAAAAGCTCTTACTTTCTTTTTCTGGAAATGCATTTTGTCAAACAAGTCCTATTTCTTACGAATAGAAGTTTCTTAAAGAGCATTTTAATTTCGCATTAACAAAGTAAAAAAAATTTGACTTTTTGTGTTTTGATGTGTCATCTTTTCATCTCTTGATTCGTTTAGGATTAAGACAAAACGCTTTCTTATTAAAAGTGCAACTATGTGTGGAATATTATGGAAACACCTCCAAAACAAGTACCAGAAACATTTTCGGTAGAGCAAGCATATGTCATAGGGATGCTTTTTTTTCTTAATTTATGGCCCTTAGTAGAGCCAAGAGTAATAGAAGAGGAGCAGAAGCTAGGAACCTACTCTCTTTTCTTTGTAGAGGTCTGCTCTGGTGATGAGTGCTATGCTGAATGGAATGAAGCAATACGCCGCGTATTGTATATTCCAAAAGAAGAGCAGAGGCTTTTACAGCTTTCTTTATCTGAAATTTTCTTATGCACTTTGGAATTTTGTAAGCTTCATAATGAACGCTATGAATCTAGAATTGCGTATGCCGTTCATCTGTTGGAATCTATGAAGAAAGACCCTAAAAGCTATAAAACAGAGTGGGCGGTTTGGCAAGATGTCGTGGAACAAACGGTGAATAAATACATGAACAGCAACGAATTTGATTGGTCAGATGAACTTCCCACATGGCCAAATCAAAAAACCGATGCCTCTATAGGAGATAACTCATGACGTCTTCTGCCTCCTTTTCTAGATCATCAAATTCAATAAATTTTCCTTTTTCTTCTGTTAAAAAATTTCCAAGCCGAACTGAGAAACTCATATCTCTGTTTAAAAACATGATTCCCATTTCTAATGAAACTACCGATAATCAAGGGAATCGCTCCAGATTATGGGTTCTAACAGATGAAACATTCCTTGGTACAGTATCTCACTTTAATGGAAAGATCTCGATTATTCTCTCTGATAAAATTATTAATTTTTGCACCAACCGTCCTGTTTCTTTAGAAAGTCTTAGGAAGTTGCAAAAATCACAAGTAGACTTGGCTTATGTTCCTGAAAAAAAAGAGCTTATTATTTCCCCTCATTGGCGAGCAGATGGGAAAGATGATCTAATAGCACAAGTAGCTACAAAATCCCTCAATCCAAAACCACCTGCTTCATGGGTTCCTCCTTTGCTTGCTGTGACTCCAGATAAACTTGGCCATATATTCAGTAAAGAAGAGGGCCATTTTACGAAAGATACACCGGACAATCGAGCATATATCCTCTCTGCTGTGTCTCATCCAGACAATAAAGATGCCGTAAATAAGTTTGGTTTGGAAATGTATTCTAAGGTAATGCCAGATGGATATCGGGCTTGGGCACATGTTAAAAATGGACTCATTACCAATGGAGGACGTGACAAACTATGGTTAAAATGGATAGCAGATCCCGATAATCATAAGGGTGGCAGAATGCAACCAAGGCCTCCTTATCCTTATTCTAGTGATAAATTCACCTTCAAGGAACGAGTACAAGCCGATCGTCTAACAGAGGTTTACAATAAATCGATAAGAAACAACCCTTGGACGCCACATCCTGCGGAATCAAAAAGTGCTGCTCGAGATGTGGGAGAAATACACCATCAGGCTAGTGTCATTATGGAAGCTCAGAGGAAAGAAGTAGATCTACTTAATAAACAACCCGATTTTTCCCTATTGGAAATGATTGAAGATTCTTCAACAAAAGAAAAAGAGTCATGGTGCTCTTTAATGTAAAGCTGTTTTACAAAGTTTATCGACAATCTGCTCTAGATTCTCTTAAGGTTTCGATGTGCCATCTTTTTATCTCTTGATTCACTTAAGAGTAGAGACCAACCGCTTTCTTATTAAAAATGCAACTGCATGCGGAGTATTGATATGGAAACCCCAAAGCAAATACCAGAAACATTTTCAGTTGTGCAGGCATATGTCATAGCGATGCTTTTTTTTCTTGAACTTTGGCCTCTAGTAAAACCCAAAGTGATAGAAGAAGAGCAGAAACTAGGAATCTACTCTCTTTTCTTTGTATTGGTTTGCTCCGGTGATAGCTACTTCGGTGAAGCTCCTCATGCTGAATGGAATGAAGCAATACACCGCGCTCTGCATGTTCCAAAAGAAGAACAAAGGAAATTGCAACTCTCCATATCCGAAATTTTCTTATGTGTTTTGGAATTCTGTAAGCTTTATAACGAGCGTTATGATTCCAAAATTACGTATGCAGTCCATTTACTAGAGTCTATGAAAAAAAAACCCGAAAATTATAAAGCAGAGTGGGTAGTTTGGCAAGATGTTTGCATACAGACGGTAAATAAATATATGAATAGTGATAGTTTTGACTGGTCAGCTGAACTCCCTACATAAGAAGCAACAAACATGTTTTCTCAAAGAAAAACAGGAAAAACTCCATGACGTCTTCTGCAACCTTTTCTAGGAATTCATCGAGTTCAATGGATTTTCTTTTTTACAAATAGAAGCTTCTTAAAGAGCATTTTAATTTTGCATTAACAAAATAAAAAAACAATTTGACTTTTTGTGTTTCGATGTGTCATCTTTTCATCTCTTGATTCGTTTTAGAATTGAACTAAATGCTGTTTTATTAAATGACAACTGTATGTGGAGTATTAATATGGGAGCCCCAAAGCAAATACCAGAAACGTTTTCAGTAGAGCAAGCGTATATCATTTGTACTTATTTCTTTCCTAACCTTTGGCCTTTAGTAGAACCAAAGGTAACAGAAGAGGAACAATTACATGGGGTTTATTCTTTTTTCTTTATAGATATTTGCACTGGTGAGAAGCTCTTTGGTGACGCACCTTATGCTGAATGGAATGAAGCAATACGTCGTACATTACATATTTCAAAAGAAGAGCAAAAAACATTACAACTTTCCTTGCCCGAAATTTTTTCTTGCGTTATAGGATTCTGCAAACTTTATAATGAGCGCTATAATTCCAAAATTGCATGCGCGGTTGATTTACTAGAATCTATGAGAAAGGCCCCTGAAAATTATAAAGCGGAGTGGGTGGTTTGGCAAGAAATTGTTGCAGCGGTAGTGGATAATGATATGAATAATGATGAGTTTGATTGGTCGAGTGAACTTCTCATGTAATCAAATCAGAAAACTAATAACTCTAAAGTAGGTCCCTTATGACATCTCCTCTCTCTTTTCTTAGAGATCCATCTCATCAAACAAACTCTTCTTTTTCTTCCAAACAAAAGTTATCAGAGCGCACTCAAAGACTCATATCTCTGTTTAAAAACATGATTCCTATTTCCAATGAAACTACCGATTACCAAAACAATCATTCCAGATTATGGGTTCTAAAAAATGGAACACTTCTTGGTACAGTATCTCATTCTGATGGAAAGATCACATGCATTTCTTCCAATAAAATTATCAATTCTTGCACTGAAAAGCCCATTTCTTTGAAAAACCCCAAAAGATTGCAAGAGCTACAAATAGATTTGGCTTATGTTCCCGAACAAAAAAAACTTGTTATTTTCCCTCACTTGAGGGCAGCTGGAGATGATCAAAAAATAGCACAAGTAGCTACAAGATCCCTCAATCCAAAACCACCTGCTTCATGGGTTCCTCATCCATTTACCGAAAATCCAGAAAAAATTAGTCATATGTTTAGGACAAAAAACCCAGAAGGTCATTTTACTGAAGACACTCCAGAAAATCGGGCCTATATTCGCACTGCTGTTTCCGATCCCTCTAATAGAGAATCTATAAACAAGCATGGTGTAGAACTGTATTCTAAAATCATGCCAGATGGGTATCGAGCTTGGGCCTATGTTAAGAATGGGCTTATTACTAATGGAGGGCGTGATAAACCATGGAGAAAATGGGTAGCTAATAATAATCCAAAAGGACCAGGAGGCCAAGTAGAATCAAGAAACTTCCGCACACACGATGAATTCACCTTCCAAGAACGATTACAAGCCGATTGTCTAACAAAGGTTTACAATAAATCGATAAGAAATAACCCTTGGACGCCACATCCTACGGAATCAAAAAGCGCTGCTCGAGATGTGGGAGGAGTACGGAATCAAACCGGCATTATTTTGGATCTTCTAAAGGAGTTGGAAGAGGGAGTTTATGATGAATACATGTTCTTTTTACCAGGAGGAGAAAACCTCTTGAGCAAAGAGGAGATTTTACAAATTGTACGAGAAATTGCTAGAGGGATTTATGTTGATGATACGGTTCCTTTTTTCAGTTTGAATATGAATGCAGATCATCAGCTCTACCCTATTGTTCATCCTGCTTATCAAAATACCTATGTGGGTTATGTGATCTCTATGCTCGATTATCACCTTAAAGGTTTTTGGACGGGTCAATTGTTCGAAGAAGGTTTTATCGAACAATGGAATAAAGACCCTAAAGTGGAAGAGAGTTCTTTAAGAGAACATAGCTTTCCGATTACGGAGTTTGCAAATTTTAACGATACGATACGGGATTTATTGAAAGCAGAGGGAGTAGGACAAATGACTTCTTTATCGGATTGTCAGTTGGTTTTTTCCTGTAGGATGATCGGTAAGCAAAAAGGGATTAATAAAACAGAGAATCTCTTTGTTCTTGACGCAGATGTGGAGCTAGTTCACACCGTAGAATGGACACCAGTTGGAGAAGAACAGGAAGCCTGTTTCCGTATTTTAAACCAAGCTTGTAAAACATTGTGTGAGCAAATCAAAGAGAAAGGATTTGCCATGCCAGCAATGAAAAAATGGTTAGAGGCTCTCAAAATTATGAATTTTTTCTCTTGCTATTTCCGCACTTTGCAAGAAGGTGATAAAATTCCCCAATTTCATGAAAACCTTGTTCTAGACAAAGAAAAGATCTGCCCTCCTATTTTTCCACAAATCCCTTACCCACGTGGGCCTTTTGTTGAATTTCAGGCAACAGATGTTTTTACAAACTTATCTGCCAAAGAGAGAGGATCCCTGCAGAAATATTGTCAGATAGAGAGAGAAAATGCTTCTCACAAAAAATATGTTCAATCGATTCTCATGAAGTCTTTGAAAGAGTTCTCTATAGAAGGGCGGTCTAATGAAAAACTTTCTCAAGAAGAGTTAATCCTTTTTGTCGATACAGTAACGGATGTACTAAAAGCGCGCTATCTTTCTACTGAGAAATCTATGAATAACCTCTTGGTTGATCTGAAAATCAAGATGGTTCCTCGTCAAGATTTAACCACAGAAGAGATTCTTTCTCTTATCGATGAGCATCTTTTTCGTGTTTTTGAGATTAATGCACAAACACAAACAACCATTTCCTGGAAGAAATTCTTTTGGCGCTCCTTTTATGAAGAAACTAAATTATTAGAAGGGTTACAAGAAATGCAAAAACTACTTGAAGCTACTTCTAGTTGGATACAAAACCCCTTAAGTTTTCTTACTAAGAATGAAAAATGGTTCTTTGATTTAAATAGTAAAACGCTTGGGCTCAGAGCAAAAAGCTCTAGTGATGAAGCTGTAAAGGTTTTTGGAGGATATGAACCAACGCTTGAAGATACAGAATCCAAAAAAAGCGCCTTAGCAGAGCGTATTTTGAAAGCCCATGCAAAAAAGCTATCTTCGTTAGAGAGCGAAGAATTTCTTGTCTTGAAAAAGGAATCTGGGCGTTTATTCAAACTACCTGTAGAAGATACATTTCCCGTATCTAGCCATGGTATCTCTTATAGCGCGATGAAGTTAACTGCTTCTTTAGAGAGTTCTTCAGACGAAGCATTTCTATGTGCTCTCCATGCTATTAGACAATCTGACAAACAAGCATTTACAAATGTGGGAATGGTTGATTGGAATCGCTTAGATGCATTTGGTAGAAGCGCCATTCATTATGCATCGATTGCTGGTTGGGATCCTTCTAATGGTGTCCGTCATTATACAATGGGAGATTCTTTCTCTATTTTGCAAGCTCTTACCAACAAAGGAGCGGATCTTCTTATCAAAGATTCTCAAGGGTGGACAGCTTTGCATTATGCAGCAGCAGCTGGAAATTTTGTAGCCCTGGGTCTTTTTCTAGATGCAGAAAAAAGTTTATTAAATATCCCTGCTTTAAACGGAGAAACACCTTTATATCTAGCTGTACAGAAAAATCAGCTTCCTTGTGTAAAAATGCTTCTGGAAGCTGGGGCAGATCTTTCGATAAAGCCGATGCATGGATGGAATGTTCTCATGAGCGCCATCCATAACGGGCATGAAGAGATGGCTTTGCTGCTTGTAAAAACAGATAAAATGGACCTGGAATCCTCTTGGCGTGGGGGAAAAACAGCTCTTCATTTTGCGATTGAAATGGAGATGGAGAAATTATTAGAGGAGCTTTTAAACCGTGGAGTGGATAGAAATCGCATCTATAACGGACAAACACCTCTTTCTTTAGCAAGTGCTCAGAACTGGCAAAGAGGTATGGATCTGCTTCATGCAGAAAAGACAGAGAATCAAAACTCTTGGTGCTCGGTGATGTAGAACATCTTTTGGCCTTGCATTCCTTAAATATATATTAGATAATTTAGGACTATGCCAAAAATTTATCTATTTTTAAGTACTTTACTCATTTGTAATAGTGGCTTTGGTTTGTATACAGGCAACCCCGGCTCACCTGGTATTCCTGAAGAGGGACTTTTTTTATCAAAAGAGTCCTGGCTTAGGATCAAGATGGGTTATGAATATGATCATGTGCAGAACCGCAAGCTTAAAGTTCTGCGTCAAAATGCTCTGCAGGTTAAAAACATGCCTAAGGCAAAGCTCACTAGTAATTTTGGGACATTTACAGCATCTATCAACCAGCGCTTGGATCTCTATTTTGAATTAGGAAAAACGCATGCAGAGTTTACGCAGCGACTTTATCCTCAAGGTCCTGATATCTCCTACAAGTCCCATAGTCATTTTGCATGGGGTGGTGGTGGAAGAGCTGTTCTGGTTTATTGGGGAGACACTCAAGTGGGACTTGCAGCGAGTTATAGAGCTGTGCGTCCTGATCTTTATGCCATTTTAGTAGATCAAGAATCTTATCTTCCTCAAAAAACGAAGATGTTTTGTTATGAATGGCAAGTGAGTATGGGACTCTATCAACGCTTTTCTTATTTGATCCCTTATATCGCTCTACAATGTGCAGATTTTCAAGGAAAGCTCCGGCATCTTCCTCCACTTCCTGTTTTTCCTAGAGGCTATTTTTCTTTTAAAAGCCAACATCTATTTGGTTTAGTTTTAGGTTGTGGTCTAACGAATCAACGTGGGTTTGACTGTAATTTTGAAGCACGTTTTTTTAACGAAAAGGCATTTACTGTAAGTGCAGATGTGAGTTTTTAGGATTGATCAAGAATTTCTTTTATTTTCCTTTGCAATAAACCAAGTTTTTGTCTCAGGGATCCATAGGAAGCTTGCTGCTTCCTTACCTAGAAGAGGACGTTCGTGCTGTTTATTTTATGTAACAAAGGCACCCACTTGCTAATTTTGGGTACCTGTGTTACATAGATCCAAGCACATTGTAAATGTTTTTTATTCCCAATATTTTTGAGAAACAAGAAGGCCATATGTATTCCCTCCTAAAGTGGGTACATAATCGATCGTTTGGATTCCAAATCGACCCATCACACTATACGTTAATAGAACTCTTGCATAACCTTAATTTCAAAGTTCCCAGTTATAGATTCCTGCTATAAGGTTAAATCTTAGACAAAAGCGTTTTCGGCGATTTCTATATCGTTCTGCTATGATTTTAAAACGCTTGAGCATCCCAAT
>DASZIJ010000060.1:0-9289 GCA_035949155.1 Candidatus Rhabdochlamydia sp.
CCAAAGAGAGTTTAGAAATCATAGAAAAAGCGGGATGCGAAGTATTATTTTTGCCTCCCTATTCTCCTGATTTGAATCCTATCGAAAAATTTTGGGCACATTTTAAGAAAAGAGTAAAAGAAGCCTTAAACTTATATTCAATCCTTGCAGAAGCTATTGATCAATCTTTTTTACAAGTGTGTAGTTAATGGAAATTTTAAATTCAAAATACTATATAAAGGGATAGCTGGCATTAGAATATTTTTCATGAAGAGTATTGCAATGGTTTAAAATTCTCTTAATGACATTAAGAGAATGAAATTTCAGATCTAGATCAGGATTGTATTCTACTAATTCAAAAGCAAAAGGGGGCGTTTCTTGAAATAAGGCAAAACAATTTAAGAATTCTTCAAGATTGAGTCCATAAGGAACAGGGGTACCCACTGCATCTGCAAAGCTAGGATCTAAGCTATCGAGGTCAAAAGAAATCCCATATCCAATGGAGGAGGCTGTGACGTGGTTAATCGCTTCTTTTAGCACTTTTTGTAATCCTCTCTGTTTGATATCTTCCATGAAATAGATGTTTACACCTAGTTGTTTCAAAAAATCCTCTTCCTCTTTTTCGTAACTTCTGGTTCCAATGAGTGCGATATTTTGAGGTTTTAACTTAGGCATCGAGGAAAGAATGTTGATCAAATGTTTGTCTCCAAAGCCAAGAAGAGCTGCTAAAGGCATTCCATGAATATTTCCACTTTTGGAAGTGAAAGGTCTATGAGCGTCCATATGAGCATCAATCCATAAAAGGCCAATATCTCCTTGCTTGCGATAGCCCTCCGCTACTCCAGACCATGTTCCAATAGCACAGGAATGATCACCACCTAAAGTAATAAAAAACTCTTCTCTTTTAGCAAAAGCAAAGGTAGCTTTTGCTAGCTTCCGATTGAAATGCGCAACACTCTCATAATGATTATGTTTGTAGAAGGAAGGCTGGATTTCTTGAAAGGATTTCAAGTCTAATGCATTTCTTAAAAAGAATGGAGCCTTTTCGCTACCTAATTGGTTTCCTCCCAACCCAGAAGCTGCTCCAATAAAAAATAGGTCGTCATGCATTAAGTCTTGCCAGATTTTACAATATTAAATTAGATAAATATTTTTTTTATTTAAAAGCAACTGCATAAAAAATAGAGCTGTAATTTAAGGGAAGCTAATTTCTGTTTTCAGATGTGTAGACCTTTAGAATGATTCTTGTTTATTAGGGAAGTGCAAGGAATCATTATAGAGTTACCAGGTTGTTTTTTGAACCTGATCTCCAAGTGAGGGGTAAGAGAAGGATATTTAATAGTTTCAGAAGGAGATGTCATTATTGTAAAAAACTTTGAGCTGCTTATAGTTAAGCAGCTCAAAGGTTGGTTTTTTAAGCAGGAGTTATTTTTTGTCCTCATCATCGAGAATTTCTACTTCAGCTTCTTCTATGTTTTCTTTCTCATTCTTTGGTGGTTGAGCATCTGGTGCTGGTTGTGCGCTCTGCATTGCTTCCCCAATTTTTTGCATACGGGTATTCAGCTCTGCAAGGGCAGCTTTAATAGCAACAAGATCGTTGTCCGCTAGTGCTTTTTTCACAGCATCTACTCTACTTTGCACTTCTTGAGCAAGCTCTTGAGGAATGCGCTCTTTATGCTCTTCCAGAGCCTTTTGTGCTCGGAAAGCCAAAGCTTCAGCTTCATTCTTCAATTCTGCTTCTTCTTTATTTTTTTTGTCTTCTTCTGCGTGATCTTCTGCATCTTTTAGCATGCGTTCAATCTCAGCTTCAGATAAACCAGATTTTGCTTCAATGCGAATTTTTTGCTCTTTACCAGTTTTTAAATCTTTGGCTGATACATGCAAGATACCGTTGGCATCGATGTCAAAAGCAACCTCGATTTGTGGCATACCACGAGACGCAGGAGGGATATCTGTAAGATCAAAACGACCAATTTCCTTATTGTCTTTAGCCATTTTACGCTCCCCTTGCAAAACAACAATGGTAACAGCGGGCTGATTATCAGCTGCAGTAGAGAAAATCTGCGTTTTTTTAGTCGGAATCGTTGTATTTCTCTCTACAATAGGAGTTAGAACCCCACCTAATGTTTCAATCCCGAAAGTTAAGGGGACTACATCGAGCAATAAAACATCTTTAACATCGCCTGTCAACACAGCGCCTTGGATAGCAGCACCAATGGCTACAACTTCATCAGGATTGACCCCTTTATGAGGTTCTTTTCCGAATATTTCTTTCACTTTTTTCTCAACAGCGGGCATACGAGACATTCCACCGACTAGAATTACCTCATTGATTTGCTCTTTGGTTAATTTCGCATCTTTAAGAGCTTTTTCACAAGGTTCAACTAGGCGTTCAATTAAGCTATGAACTAAGGATTCTAACTTAGCTCTGGTTAATGTTAATGCGAGGTGTTTAGGACCTGATGCATCCATAGTGATAAATGGCTGATTAATTTCGGTAGCCTGTGTACCAGATAATTCGATTTTAGCTTTTTCTGCAGCATCGCGCAAGCGCTGTAGAGCCATGCTATCTTTACTTAAATCAATACTGGTTTCTTTTTTAAATTCCTCAAGCAGCCAATGTAAAATAGCATTATCGAAGTCATCACCGCCTAGATGAGTATCTCCATTTGTTGCTAATACTTCGAAAACACCACCGTGAATTTCTAGTACAGAAACATCGAATGTACCTCCACCTAAGTCAAAGACCACTACTTTTTGATTTTCTTTTTTTTCTAGTCCGTAAGCTAAAGCAGCAGCAGTTGGCTCTGGGATAATTCTTAAGACATTTAAACCGGCAATTTTCCCTGCATCTTTTGTCGATTGCCTTTGAGAGTCATTGAAATAAGCAGGGACTGTGACAACAGCTTCAGTGACGGGATGTCCTAAATAGGACTCTGCTGTTTCTTTCATTTTCATTAAAATTTGAGCTGCAACTTCTTCGGGAGTAATCAGCTTATCGGCTACTTTAAATACCACGTCTCCATTTGCATTTTTAGTAATTTCATAAGGGACAGTTTTGATTTCAGATTCTACTTCATTAAATTTTCGTCCAATAAAACGTTTGGAAGAAGAAATGGTAGACTTAGCATTGGTGACAGCTTGTCTTTTTGCAGGAACTCCTACTAAACGTTCGTTATCTTTATAAGCAACCGTTGATGGAGTGGTACGTCCTCCTTCTGCATTGGGAATAACTATTACTTTGCCATTTTCCATAACAGCAACGCAAGAATTAGTAGTTCCTAGGTCAACACCAATAACAACTTGTTTTTTATTAGAATTAGATTGTGCCATAATATATCTCCTTTTATTTTTTTATGTATCTTGTTCTGGTAAAGAAGGTTTTTCTAAATCGATTGTTTCCTTCTTTTTGGATTCTGGTAAAACAGCGACCTTTACGTGTGCTGGGCGTATAGTGCGATAGCTGCTTTTATATCCTTTAGTAAATTCTTGAAGGATCGTTCCTTCTGGGATTTCTTCTGTTTCTTCTGTCTCAAGTGCATGATGCAAGTTAGGATCAAACATAGTACCATCAGAGCTAAAAGCTTTAATCCCATGCTTTTCGAGCGCCTCTTTGCATTGCTGTGTAATCATTTGAAACCCTTGTGCCCAATTAAGTACTTCCTTGGACATATGCTTTGTGCTGTTTAAAGCATTTTCCAAATTGTCAAGGGGACTTAAGAAATCTTCTAGGGCGTTTTCAACAGCAAAACGGATAGCTTCTTGTTTTTCCCTTTGCATCTTTTTGCGTATATTGTCCATTTCAGCCAATAAGCGCAGGTATTTATCTTTGTATTCTTCCAGCTCTTGTTCTGCTTTTTGCTGATGAGTCTTTACTTCATCTAGTTCATGGGCATCTGGTGTTTCATTTTGTTCTTGAGTCATCTATTTCTCCTTTCTGATAAAGCGATTTATTTTCCAATAGCAAGTATGGACTCTTTTCTAAGATAAGTGGGTTTTCTTTAGATTCGAGATGGGAATGTTTAGGTTGTCTAAAAGAAATTTTATATTTATACATACTGCTTGTCAGCGAGTCTGAAATAATGCTTGCAGCTATTTCTAAAAGCCCAAAAAGCTCTCGATAAGGCATGCGGTTTGGTCCTAATATACCAAAGGCTCCGCAGATTGTATGGTTGATGTGATAGGGAATAGCTAATACAGAGCAAGAGGTTGCCTCTGGAGCAAAGGCGTGCAAATCATCTCCAATCCAGGAGTGTAATTTGCCGATTTGACAACTCTTATTAAGCAGGGTGCGCAGTTGCTGCTTATTTTCAAATAAAGACAATCCGCTTGCTAATACGGAAGCATCATTAAAATCAGGATAAGCTAGTAATTTAGAAAAGCCTGCTTGAAATAAGTCTTCTACGCTAAAATTAGTATAAGAGACAATGTGTCTTAAGATGGCTTCCTTATATAATTTGGCAGCAAGGGATTCTTCTTCTTGACTTAATAGAGGTTTATCTAACTTATTAAGTCGCCAGTTAAAATAACTTTCTAATTTTCGCAATAATAAATGGGAAATTTTTTTATCAACATATAAAACTTCATTATGAATGAGACCAAAATCACTGATCAATACGCAAAGCAAGCGGTTTTGATCAATGCTTACTAGTTTAATATCTAAGATAAAATCTTGATCAAAACGGGGGGCAGAAAGGAAGACTGCACAGCTGGTTAATTCACTTAAAGACTCAGTAACTTGATTTAGATAGACGACGAGTTCTCTTGTTTGCTTTTGAAATAGACGGGTTGCATTCTTTTTATCTTGTTCTGATAAACGTGGTTTATTTATATGTGCTTCCGCATAGATTTTGAATCCTAATGAGGTGGGAATACGCCCCCCAGAGGAGTGTTGCTGTTTGAGATAGCCTTCTTCTTCTAATTTTATGAAATAATTACGGATAGTTGCTGGACTCAAAGCTTCAAACCCTTGTTCTCTAAGCGTATGAGATCCAATCGGCTTACCTGTTTTGAGATAAAGTTCGATCAATCCAAATAAAATTAAGCGCTCTCTTTGACTTTTAGCTGGCTTTTTAGGTATTAGTGGCTTCATGTTAAAAAAAATCTTAAAAATTTATAAAGCCAGTATAACTGAAAGAGAGCTAGGAAATCAATAAAAATCAGCAGTCTTGAGGTTAGACTGCTAATTTTCTAGATTAAGTTATTGATAATGAGGTTTTTATCAATCTAAGGCATTGATGATTTTTGGGTCGGTAATAATGAGAGGAAGAATATCGACTAGACTAGGAGACCAATCTAAACCTCGAGTATACACAATTCGAGAGGCAATTTGACAGGCAATAATAGCTTTTTTATGCATATCTGGAACTTCTATTAAAACTCTATTTTGGTATTGATTTCGTAAAAGAGGAGGGCAATAGTTCAGTAAACACCGAACAAAAGGGTCTGTTGGATCATTAGATAAGGTCACAAACTGAAAATATTGCATTAATTGATCTTTATACTGATTAATTCTTTCTGAAATCCATTCTGAAATATCGGTTAAAAATCCTTGAGTATCGCGATGTGTAGTTAATAAAAGAGTAGCTTCTTCTCGGGCTTTTATGCTTACTAATTTTAAGATTTCTTTTACGATTTGTTGTTTTTCTTTAACAAATTCCGCTTGAGATAGAACTAAAGAAGTAAGTACTTCAAAAGAGGAGCAAGTAACGCCTCCTTTATTAGAAGAACTATCTTTGATAATAAGCACTCCTAATTTTTCTAAAGATCGTCTAGCCCAGGGAGTAAGATAGAGGTTGGCTCCTTCAATAATGGCTTGTGCGGTAGGCTTTCCTGCCTCATCTAGGAAATCTTTTATATTGTTTTCGTTTAAGGTACGAGGCCTTCCACCCCCTGGAATAAAAATATCTGCTTTCACCTGATGTACATTGTGTCTGAGCAGGTGGTTCATTTCATTTCCAGATAACCAATCTTCTATTAACTGCCCATTTTTCTTTCTCCAGCACAAGGTTTTTTGTGCATAAGCGGTTTCTTCTCTTTTTGTGTATAAATCTAATAAGAATCCTTCGTCATTGAGCTCAGATGGGGGGTAGAAACGCAGAGGCTTTCCTTCCTTAAATAAACAAGCCATTACTTCTAAATTCAAACCGATTGGATCAAAAATTGTACCTGAGATATCGATTGTTGCAAGCAGTTTGGCTGTATTAGGATAAAATCGATATAAGTTATAGATTTGATTGCCTGCTACATCACCATCTGGTCCTCCTGACATTTTTACAGTAAAACAATCTTTGTTAGGGTTAATACCCAGAAATTTTAACATCTCTTCCATGTATACATTAACACCTAAAGAAGTAACTCCAAATTCTTTATGATTGATCCCTGCTCCAGGTTTACTGGAGATAAAGGCTCCTCCTGGCTTATAATGATAATATTGACTATACGAGGCAATCCAATCGATCATTTCATTGTGCATATTTTCATCAGGACCTAAATAGATATACTCAGGCTTTTTCCAATAATCAATAATCCGTTTTGCGCGGAGTTTTCCATCGGGATCACAATTTAAAATAGTTAAAAAACTTTCAATATAAGAGCGTTGTGTCTGGTAGAGATATTCTAACTTTTGTTCTCGATGATAGGTGATAAGGTGTTGCTTGATTTCTTCTTGGGGAAGTCCTTCATCTTCTAACTCTCTTTGATAGATCTCTTCTTCAGAATACAGCCTTTCGTAAGGTTCTAAGAAAATGACCCCCTTAGCACCTCCCTCAGGAATATCTTTATTTTTTTTATTTTGGGTATATGCCAAATTATAACATTCAGCAAAGATATAGTTTCTCTCTACAAGCATCTGCTCCATTTTTTCGGGAAATACAGTACGCAAGCCCCCCCTAGATAAATCACGGAATCGAATATGAAAACCGATAAAGTATAATCCCTTCATAAAAAAAACCGCATAGGGCAGTTCAGGGAATTTATCTTTTCTCTCATAGCAAACATTGTTAAGGTATTCCGGGTCTAAGCGAAAGCAAAATGCGGTTTTGTTATCACGGTAGACATTTGTCTTTAGTGTATAATCAACTAAGTTCATTGCTTGTTTAAGAATATTTTTGCGTCTGGTATCATTGATTTCATGTCCTGTATCTAGATGATCTACTAGATCTATAAATTCTCTGCGTATATCCTGATAAGCTTCTAAATTGACATTTTCTGGATTGAACTTAGCTTCAAAGGCTTGGATCACCTTTACCATTAATTCTGGATGCCGACAGACCCCTTCTTCAATGTGGCCAAAAGAATAAATATTCATATCAGCGTGAACTAGCGTTTGATGAATAAAATAGATGATGGCTTTTACAAGATTTCCTTGATTGCCGGTTAAAAGTCCTTGGTCGACAAAAAGCTCTTCAATAATCTCTAAACCTTCAAAATATTTTAGCGTTACGAGCTCTCTTAAGAAATCAGCGATATTCGTTTCTTCCCAAGCAGCTTTTCCTTGAATTCCATGCAGACCTAGCGACATAATAAGAATATTTTGCCTACTATATGCATCAACATAAGTAGCATTTACCCTTTTCATCATCAGACCGTGTCGATGAATCATACGTGCCATACGATATAAAAAACTGTATTTAGGAACATTGCGCCAAGCAAATACGATTTGCAAAGAAGGGGCATCTTTTTTCTCTTCCCAGTTTTCATTATAACGCACTTCATACTGACAATTATCTCGGGATTTAGCACGAAAAAACATATCTAAAGCCAGAGTTAATCGCTCTTGTGGCAAAGAGCGTAAAAAATAGGAATTTAATTCCGTAATTAACTTATGTAAATCAGGTTCTGTTACCTGTGGGTTGCGCTCTTGGATTTTTTTTAGAATTTCTTTTTCATTTTCCAAAGAAATCACATCCTCTGATTCCTTTTCCTGCGTCTCTTTAAAGACAATCATAGAAATGCGCAGTAATTTTTTTACTCCAGGAAAAGGAGGAGGAGCATTAGAGGTAAAAGAGCGGTAGTTTTTAATGCCAAACATTTTATAATGTTTTAAAACTTTCAAATCAGCATCTGGACTATCTAAACAAAGAGTAAATCCAAGATTTTTTAAATGAATATGAGAAAAAAAGTCATTTAGATTAAAACTCATCAAATTATGAACGATTAACATTAAACTCTCTTCGTCCATCTCTTCAAAAAAACTAGCAGGCATATGCTGCTCAACCCATTGATAGCATTCTTCAAATTTTTTACGTTCTTTTTCAATACCATATTCTAATGTTTCTTTAGGAAATTTGGATTGCGAGTCCATCTCTGTTAACTCCTCCGTTGTCTTTTCTTATGAATAGCATGTGGAGGAAAAAAATCAATCTATTAAATATAAAAGAGCGAACATTATTTGATTTTCACTAACTATCGATAGAATCTAAAAAATATACCAATACTTTTATAAATAAATAAGACTAAACAGGGCTAGCCAGCTCTCAAATCCAATTAAATTTTAATGTTCTTAAAATATTTTATTTGTTAATCTCTTCTACTTAAACGATGTCAAAAATCGCTTAAAGCTTATTTCAAGCTTTGAGTGTTTGAATAAATTTTAACTCTCTACAATCAAAAAAGGAATTTTTATGGCTGCACCATTAAACCCATTAGCATCAAGTGTTGTATATAACCCAATAAACCCATCATCTACTAAACCATCTACCTCTGCTAAAATACAAAACGTGTCTGTAAAAGAAGAAAAGTTAGAAGCATCTTCTTCTCATACGATAACTGTTATACATCCAGCAGGCCCAAGCTCTTTAAGTCCTTTGCTTGAGGAAGGGACCGTAGCTCCTGCTAATTCGGAAGTAGTTTTAAACGAGGAACCTCTCCCTTCAGAAATTTCAGTAGATAAAACGCAAAGTATTTTTAACCGCTTCTGTTGCTGCTGCAGAAAATAGATAAAACCATTAGGAGGATTATATCAATGAGGCCACTTTTCCTACCTGTTGCATGGCATCTGTCTGCAAGAAGTAATTCAGATCAGCCGCAATCTAAAGCGATTATAAAGCAAAGACTGCCAAAAATTGCTGAAGAAACCCCACTAACTTCAGGGAAAAAAACAAGAAATATAACAGAAGTATTCTTCAGCTGTTTTCCTTATTGCAGAAAATTACAAAATTAAAGGAAATGACCTGCTCCCCAAAAGTTGATCCATGCTAAAATGGACGCTTTAAATGAGGAGCAAGAAGCATGAAGAACAGTCGATTTACTGAAGAACAAATCATCCAGATACTTAAAGAAGGAGAAGGAGGATCTATAGCTGATGTTT
>DASZIJ010000061.1:0-19264 GCA_035949155.1 Candidatus Rhabdochlamydia sp.
TCATGGGTTGCTCCTAATTTTTTTGCTCTTTAATGAGCAGTTTTGAGATTTGAAAAAATCTCGTTCATATTGGAGAGTTTATACTACTCCGTTTAAGGAGCAACCCCCTTCTTGGTATGCAATTATGGCATGTATATCAAAGTAATTCCTGCCAGTCCTCTAGAATTTTTTCGCATACAATCACTTCTTGTGTAATAGGATGAGGAAAACTCATACATGCATGATGCAATGCAATTTTCTGTTTGGGTAAATGCTTCTTGCTGCCATATTTGACATCCCCTACAACAGGAGAACCTATAGCGGAAAACTGCGCACGGATCTGATGATAGCGTCCTGTATGTAGTTTTATTTTTACCAATGAAAAATCTCCCTTCTCAGCTATAACAGAATACTCAAGCTGGGCCAGTTTTCCTTGAACATGGTTGGATTTTACTAGCTTAGCACGATGATTTACATGGGTTAATGTATGTTCTAGCATCCCTGAGCTCTTTAGATTTTTACCTGTTTCTATCCAGGCAAAATACATTTTGCTAATTTGCTTTTCACGCATCCTTTGTTGCAGACGAGTAAGAGCTTTAGATGTTCTTGCAAATAAAACTAAACCGCTAACCGGTTTGTCCAAACGATGAATAGGTTCTAGATAAACCTTCCCCGGCTTATTGCATTCTTTTTTAACCCAAGCTTTAGCCAAGTCGGTTAGATTATCTTTTATAGGGTAGTGTGGTTGTGTACTTAAACCAGCAGGTTTCATAACTACTAAAACATGGTTATCTGAGAAAATGATCTGCATTTTTTCCTTTGCGTTGTCGAATAACTTCATATAACAGGAGTGTAGTAGCTGTTGCTACATTCAAAGAATCCGCTATGCCATGCATAGGAATACGCACACAAACATCAGCTTCCCTCATCCAGAAATCAGATAATCCTAATTGTTCGGTACCAACAGCAATTGCAATAGGACCTGTTAGATCTACTTGAGTAAAATCTTGGGACGCAGAAGGAGTTGCAGCAATAATTTTAATTTTATGCTCACGCATTAGATGTAAAATCTCTTGACTTGTAGCTTCTACTACTGAAGTGGTAAATAATGTTCCTACGCTAGCGCGTACAACATTGGGATTATAGATATCTGTACAGCGATCACACACGATCACTCCATCTACTCCTGCTGCATCTGCTGAGCGCAAAATAGTGCCCAGATTTCCTGGCTTTTCAATTGCCTCGGCAATGACTACAAAAGCTGTAGGACTAAATGAAATAGAGTGAAGTGGATAATGCATTTGCTCTGCTATAGCTACAAGTCCATCAGGACGATCTCTATAAGATATTTTTTTAAAAACAGATTCAGAGCAATGGTAGATAAGAGCTTGATCTTGTTTAATTTGCTTAATTAGCGCTTTTTCATTTGTTCCTAAAAATAAAGCGGGGCAAATAAACAAAGAGATAATCTTTATCCTAGCTTGCACCGCTCTAGATAATTCCCGATATCCCTCAATGAGAAAAAGATTTGTTTGATTGCGCGTCCTGCGATTCGCTAGTTGCATCGCCAGCTTAACCTTAGGATTTTGCATGCTTGTAATTTCTTCTATCATGGTAGCCACCAAGCAAAACTTCCATAAGGAATAGAAAATCCATTTTCAGAAGGTACTAAAAGCTCATTGCTCTCGATGTTCCCTTCAGGTAATAATTGTTTCATTAAATTCTGAATAACAATAGGAGTAATTCCAGGCGTATGGGTAGTGAATAACAAGAAAAGAGCATCTTCACTCAAAAGATGTTTACATAGGTCTAGCAACTCTATAACATCTTCTTCAATTTTGAAGATTTCTCCCTTATTTCCTCTACCAAAGCTAGGGGGATCTAAAATGATTGCCTCATAGAAAGAGCCTCGCTTGATCTCTCTTTTAAGAAATTTTTTCACATCTTCTATAATCCAGCGAATAGGTTTATCTAAAAAATGATTTAATCCTGCATTCTCTCTAGCCCAGCTCACCATTCCCTTTGAGGCATCAACATGGCATACTCTTGCCCCTGCTTTTACGCACGCTAGAGTAGCTCCCCCGGAATAAGCAAATAAGTTAAGAACTCGCGGCTCTTTTCTTGAACTAAGCAACTTCTGCATAGAGGTAAAGAGAAGACTATGCTCCGGGAAAACACCTAAATGACCAAAATCGGTAGGAGCTATCTTAAAACGTATACCTTCAATAGTTACAACCCAATCCTTAGGCAAAGATCTCTTATATTCCCAACGATTTCCTTCATCTCGCAAAAAAATAGCATCAGCTTCCCATTTCTTAAGAGAAGGCTTCCAGATTGCTTGAGAACAGGGCCTAATTAAAGTAAAAGAACCAAAACGCTCCAACTTTTGTTGATTGCCGCTATCAATTAGAGAATAAGACATAGAAACTCTTTTAGATTTAGCTAATTATTTTAGCATACTAAGTGATTCTTCACTAGTTAAAGAGAGGTAAAGGGTGGCGGTATATTTTTAGCTAATTTACGCCACAAAATACCAAATAAAGAATAGGCTGTTTTTAAAATGATTGTTTGACGATCTCCTGTAATCTGCAATCTAAACACATAAGGGCCGCTCCCTTTTTCTTGAATAGCTGCCCACATAGTCCCTATTTTCTGATTAGAGCTATCACTTATAGGGCCTGCTATGCCTGAAATGGCTAATCCTATATCTGCTTGGCTTTTTTCTAAGGCTCCTTTTAGCATAGCAAGAACACATTCAGCGCTAACAGCTCCTTTTGTTTCTAGGATTTCCTTAGGCACATCTAGTATGCGCTGTTTAAGATGAGAAGAGTAGGTTACAAAAGAACCTAAAAAGAATTTCGATGCCCCTTTAACAGCCGTGAGTAGACTTGCCATGGTTCCCCCTGTACAAGACTCTGCTAAAACAAGCGTTTTTTTTTCTTTGATGAACCAATTGTGGATTGCTTCTTCAATTTTACCTGTTGCTGCTGTATATAAAAAAGAATCTAATTGAGTTTTCAGTAATTTTTCTGCATATTCCAATGAAGCTTTATTTTCGCTAGACAACATAATAGTAACATGAGAATAAGAAGGATAAATACCAATTTCCAATTCAGGTAATTGGGTTTGCAGCTCCCTTAACATGGGATTGATTTGGCTTTCTTGAAAAAAACAAGCATACAAACAGACTACATGTTTATGCAAAGGCGGATATCTTTTTTGAAGAATAGGGAGAAATGCATCCACAAACATAGGCTGCATTTCTTCTGGAACACCAGGCAAGCAAACCACTATTTTATCATTTATAAAAAAAAGCAATCCAGGAGCTGTTCCTACAGAATTGAACAAAGGCTGAGCTTTTTCTGGAATGGTAGCTTGATCTTGCAAAGTATCTAATTCTTTTCCAAAGCGACTTTGTAAATCAGCTGCTACTAGAGCATTCACAGATAACTTACAATTAAATATCTGAGCCATAACGATTCTAGTTAGATCATCCAAGGTAGGTCCTAAACCTCCTGTAATAATTACAAGCTCTGAGCGCTGATAAGCTTCTTTTAGCCCTTCTTTTAATATCTGAAGATCATCTGGAAATGTTGTATGACGCTCTACTGCATAACCGGATTTAAATAAATGAGCGCTGATAAATGCTGCATTGCTATTTACTATACATCCATCCAAAAGCTCTTTACCAATAGTAATGATTTCAATCTTCAATCCAGACATAACACTTTAATTCCTAGCTCTTGTAATTGTGGATGCAAATGAATCCAGCTCATACACTTTTTTCCTATTCGAATAGTAGAGTTGATTCTCTCTTCTTCTACCAAAAAGGGGGTCGGAATGGTAAACTGTCGTACCCATTTCATTAAAAGAGCGAATAATTCTGTATTGGGAAATAAATCTTTCTGAATAACTCGTGTGATCTCTTTTGTCTTAGGGTTTTGGTAGAATTGCGGATAAGAAAATTGAATTCCCCAACTAACGGTTTTCTGACCCAAAACCATAGGATAAAATACCCTCTCTATAGAAGAGAATAAAAACTGATGCATTTGCATTTGAATAATTGGCAAGATTGGCTTGATCAATAACCGCTCTTCTGAAACAGGCATTGCATAAAACACTTCTTTAGAACGCGTCATTGCACAGGAAAAACATTCTCTAAAATAACTATCCTGAACAACCTTTCCTTCCTTTAATGATTGAATATACTCTAAGTGAGCCTGCAGAAAATCATTTTGTGATAATAGAGCGCTTTGTTCTTTTACAGGTTTGCTAACCGCTATAAGATAAAAAGGTTCTAGCTTCTTTAATAAATCTACGATCTCTTCTTGGTCTAAAAGAATCTGTACTTTAATCCATTTGGAAACTTGAAGAAGACCTTCTTGACTAGGAGAACTGATACGAAAGGTGGTCATCTTAAAGAGCTCGCAACCGTTTTAGAGCGGGTAGTCTCTAATAACATCATTAAAATTCCACAGAAAATAGCTGCATCTGCAATGTTAAAGACAGGATAGATATATCCCCAAAAAATAAAACAAAACATATCAATTACATGACCGTAAATAATACAATCAAAAACATTCCCCACAGCTCCTGCTAAGATCATAACTAAACAGACTTTACGATGATCACTCATTTGCTTTACATACAAATAATATCCAAGGGCCGCAATAATAAAAATCCGAATAGCGACTAAGAAAAATTGATAATTAGCAAAAAGTCCCCACATAGCGCCTTTATTGATTACATGTGTAATGACAAACTCTACCCCAAGCTTATGAAAAATTCCTATTCCTCCGTAAGGGAAATAAAAGAAGTTCATTGGTGTAACAAAGCAATGCACATACATTTTTAAAAGCGCATCGAATAGAAAAATAGATACCGCTAAAAGACTTAGCTTCCAACTAACCTTAAAAGTCATTTACAATAATCCTTTTTCCAGCATCTCTTGAGCTTTTACAGTTGTATTTGCATAAGGAATTGCTTCTAATCTTTTCAAAGGGATCTCCTCACCTGTAAGATCACAAGTCCCGTAAGTTCCTTGGTCAATCTTATCCAAAGCGATTTCAATCTTCTGCAAAATTTCTCGCTCATTCCCGCTGAGTTGCAAATTAATTGTTCGATTAAAATCATCGGTCCCTTCATCCGCTTGATGTTGAGAATATCCTTTAATTTCATCAGTTGCTCTTACATCTTCTATCGTATCACGAATCAAATGCGTCATTTGAGCTTTTAACTCCTCTAGACGATTTTTAAATTTAGTAATTTGTTCTTTAGTTAATGCCATAAACATCCTCTTGTTTATATTTCTGTTGAGTGAACCGTATCTTTGGAGCTAACATCCTCAATGGCATCGATTAGTTCATTGACATCTTTAAATCGCCGATAAACGCAAGCAAATCGAATGTAGGCAATGCTATCTAGTTCTTGTAAATGCTGCATTACAATCCCCCCTAATTCCGAAGTAGCGATTTCTCTAATTTGACGCTCCATTAAATCAGAGGTAATTTTATAAGCCAAAGTTCTTAACTGATCATGACTAATGCGCGTATGGCGACAAGCTGCGTCTAAACCCTTAATAAGCTTATCCTGGCAAAAATCTTCATATCGCCCATCTCTTTTTTTTACTTGAATTGTTAAATCTACTGTCTCAAAAGTGGTAAAGCGCCGCAAACAGCACAAACATTCTCTTCTCCTACGAACAGCATTACTCTCCGCTACGTTTCGAGAATCAGTAACTTTTAACTCTTCGCCAGCACAAAATGGACAATGCATAAGTTATATCACGCTTAAATTTTTTATAGAATCTAGGAAAATTTTACCTTTTAATGCTTTTATATACACAGCAAGTTTTTTTATTTTTTTACCCACTATCTAAAACTCCATTTTATCTCAAAAACAGATTCCAATCAGCCTGTTTTTTTGCGTTTTTTAAATATTTAATCCTTCTAAACATATAAACTACTTTTAAAACAAGCTTTTATTTAGAAAAAGCTAGCTTTTCTTAAGTCAATTAAAGAATGAATTTTAATCTTGTTTAAATCACATCAAATTGTGTACAAGCAAGTTGCGCATAAAAACCCTTTTATCTTTAGGAAAGATCTAAATATAAATAACCTAGTAATAACATTTAAGTTTCATAATTAATAAGTGAGGAAGGAAAAATGACAATAACTAATGGTGCAGAAAAGATTATAGTTAATTTACCGACTGACTTCTCTTTAAGCAAATTCCTTTCAAAAAACAAAAAAGCCCTTCTTATTGGATTCTCTGTATCTCTAATAAATTTTGGTTTAGGAATGATTAGTGGAGCTTACATGCAGAACGCAATAACACAAGCAGGTCTTGCAAGTTGCTCTGATTCTCAAGGGACCAACGCTTCTTTCTCATGGACAACCACTTTAAGCAAATGAGGCTTTAATGAGTGTGTTATCATTACGTGTGGAAAAATGTTCTTTTTAGCGTATTTAGAGGCAAGATCAAGAAGAAGCTGGGTGTTAAACCCAACCAGCTTCTTTTTAAGAACAATAGAATGAAGTATACTCGATAGATTTTAAATTACGGATTTATAATATGGAAATTTTTTTAACAAGAAGGCTCCTTAGCTCTTCTTCATATTTAGGAATATTTAAAAAAAAAGCAAAATTGGCTTTCAATAGGGCTTTAGTTCCTTTTTCAAACCATCCATAAGAAGGGCTTGGAATTGTGTTGAGGATGAACGCCATCCATATAGATGATTTTATCAGATTCACAAAGGTCTATTTCTAATGCTGCTGAGTATATCGATCACACCCTAATATTGCCCTGCTTTCTCTGTGAAGGATTCGAGTCCTTACGAAAAAATCCGCTTTTCCCCCGTCCTTGCTTTAAGGGCACTATTTCAGGGTGTTTAGAAGGCTCATCATCTCTCCTCCGATTCGCCCCTCTGCCGCTGTGGCCTCCTCTTCCATCTCCGCTTTGTTGTTTAGATATAATACTGCTCCAATACAGCACAGCTAAAGCTATGGTTCCTAACGCAATTGGTGCTGCTGATATATATGTAACCGTTTTAACTGCAGCATTTCCCACTGCAGATTTGCACGCAACCGTTTTAGCTGTAGCATCTCCTTCAGTCTGATTATCTTCTTGATTGCTTATAGTGGGTTCAGGAGTTATTCTTGCTGTATTTCGGCCAGATAGAAGATGACTCGATTTTGTCAGTTGCTTATCCATAACCGTCTGGGTCTGTGGTTTTATTGTTGATTCTGGAAGTTCCCAACAAGTCATTAGATAAGCATGAAAATCGGACTCTAAAAATTTAAGGTTTTCAAGTTCTTTTTTAAGAGAGTCATCCTTTTCATTTTTTATATAAACCAATATCTTATCAAGGATCGGTTTTTGCTTATTCAAAAGATAGTCTAAAAGAGAATATGACCTAGCATAATCTTGACTGGTCGCTTCTACTTCAATAATGTCTTTTATAAGGGGGAGTCGTCCCATCTCTATTAAGCTTTTCTGAATTTTTCCCTCCATAAAACTATTGGGGATTAATACATAGGAAAGACCTTCATTTAGCCAGTCAAGTCTTCCAAATTTCCCGAATTTATCCATTGGATGGTTCACTTTAAGCCCAGCATATACATGCAGTAAAATATGATTAAATTCATGTTCTAAATTCCAAATTTTATTGCCTTGTGCATACATAGCAGCACTTGGAATGCATGAACGATCTTCATAAACGCACTCGGTTACACCTCCATTACCTGTAGACTTTCCCAGAAGCATAAAATTAAAAATTTCATACAATTCTTTATCTTTTGCAATATATAAATTGCATTTAACCTCTTGAGCATTGATACCTAATACACTTCCAAACTTCTCTATAAAAATAGAATAAGTCCTCTGAAGTTTGTGAGAGAGCTGTTTCATTAAATCATGATTCCAATCTAAAGCAGAAGTAATATTAACCTTCATATGGGTTACAGAAATCTCTTTCTGATAGGGATAGATATCTTTAACGGTAGTTTCTTGGATAAAATGAGATAGAGTTGGATCCCCTCTGGCTGATTTGATTGTCAAATAAGATAACTGTTTTACAATTGTTTTTTCTTCAGAGGCTAACTTATGAAGAAGCTTTCCAAAGCCTCCTTTTAATTTATCAATAATTTCGTTTTTGAATGTAGCTTTTTCAGTGTTTTGTAATATTCTATCAAAAGACATCAAAGCATTTCTTATAAAGTAATACTGACTTTGTCCTTTAAATTTTTCACATAAATTAAAAGTTTTTTCTATTACTGTAAACAGTTCCTGTTTTACTATACATTTGTTTTCTAAACATTTTTCAATAAATTGATATCTAAATAAGACATTAGCATAACTATGTACAAGATTTTGTATTCCTTCATTAGAACTCGACATGACTTCTCCTAACTTGAGGAGATAAATTTTAGCTTGGTTAAGATTATTGAAACCAATTGCACTTGATGAATCAAAAGAGGATATACTGACCCAATTTTTAAAGGCTAAGAATTGAGCTTTAGTTGTAATTGAAGTCCTTAAAAGAACTTGAGCAAAATTTTCTAAACTGTCCTTCATTAGTTCAACATTTTTAGATTCAGAGTCTTTGATATACTGATATTCATGCATGGCTTGAAAAATTTTTGCTAACGCTTCCCAGTCTTTTTCCTGTGCTATTGAATTGGCTAGAATTTGATCAATCGTTTTTTTAGCATCTGTTACAAACTTTGGATAAAAATCATCTTCTTTTAATCCCTTAAGAGGAATGGAAATATCACTGCTCTGAGGATCGTGGCTGAAAGAGGGCTCAGCATCAGTTGCATGATCCTTTATATTTATATCGACACGGTTCATTAGCTTTTCAAATTCACTATGCGTAGAATTATTTTTATGTCTGTCAAAATCAGCAATTCTTACGGAAAAACTTTCTGACTCTCTTGCCTGTTGAATTGAAACGGCTCTCCTATTTAATCTTTTTTCAAAAAACGCTCTTGTTTTTTTTGTCGTTGAATTGAAGGGCTGTTGATTAAAATTGCTCTTATGAGAAGAATTCACTGTAGTAATATTTAGAGAGAAATTTGTAGTGTTAACATTTAGAAATGGACTTGTAGTATTCATTTTTTATACCCAAAGAAAAATTATTTCATTTATTTTTATCTAAAAATAGCAAATGTAAATAGTTATGCGTTAAATTTTTACTACTTGATCTAGTTAAAAATAAGTAACTAACTAGATCATTTTTTATTTAAGTTGATATATAAACGATGTTCACTTCTATGCTATTTGCAGCATACTAGCCCGGCTCTATTATTGCGTAAATGGGTAAAATATTTTTAAGTTTCTCAATTTCAAATAATCAGAATGTTTTATGATTTGAAGGCCCATTGATATCTATTTTTTTGTAACTCGAAAAGTTGTGCCTTTCAAACACCAAGGTAAAAACCCTTGATTTTAATTTATTAAGGATATTATAATAACCGTTATAAGGAATTTTCCCTTATAAAGGATATAATAATGACTGTATTATTTATGGCAACCCCTTGGGAAGTTCAAAAACACCTTGCAAAACAAGTAAAAGAAAAACGATTATCCCTTAATCTTAGCCAACAAACCTTATCAAATCGCTCTGGAGTCAGTTTTGGGGTGCTGAAAAAGTTTGAACAGACGGGAAAAATATCTCTTGAATCTCTTCTTAAAATTGCACTTGTGCTAGAAAGCCTTGAAGGGTTTAAGGATTTGTTTAAGCAAACAAAATTAGAGCGTTTAACATCAATTGATGAGTTGATTAAAAGCAAAAAACGCAAAAGGGGTCGAAAATGACCTTTCAAAATATATCTGTAGTTCATGTATATTTTATACGCGGACAAGAGAAGCTTGCCATGGGGAAACTTGTCCTAAAAGAGCGAAGAATATTTTTTGAATACACTCTTGAATTCATTAAAACCGGATTAGAATTATCCCCCCTTAAATTACCCCTTCAGCCAGGTATTATCCTATGTGAAGATAGAGTCTTTGAAGGTCTATTTGGCGTATTTAATGATAGTTTACCCGACGGATGGGGAAGATTGCTTTTAGACCGTAAGTTAATGAGTTTAAGTTTGAATCCTGGCGATCTTTCGCCTTTAGATCGCTTATGCTATGTAGGTAAAAGTGGAATGGGAGCCCTGGTATATGAACCAGAAATAGAAGGAATAAAGCCGTCTTATCACGCAAATTTGGATGAGATAGCTGATGAGGTGGTGCAATTTCAAGAGAACGATGATGATCTCTTTATCGATGATTTACTAGCTATGAACGGCTCCTCTGCCGGCGCGCGTCCTAAAATTGTCATAACCATAGATAAAGAAGACTGGATTATTAAATTCCGCTCCTCTTCCGATCCAAAAGATATTGGCCTCATTGAATATGCCTATCATTTAATGGCTAAAGCAGCTCATCTCCATGTTCCAGAGGCAAAACTTTTCCCATCTAAAAAAGAACCGGGATATTTTGGTGTGAAGCGGTTCGATCGTGTAGATGGTAGACGAATACATATGCATACCATCAGCGGCCTACTTCACGCTGACTATCGCTTCCCAAGCCTTGATTACGAAACCATTATGAAGGCAACATTGTGGCTTACTAAAGATTCCCAAGAAGGTGAAAAACAATTTAGAGCAACTGTTTTTAATGTCTTGAGTCATAACCGCGATGATCATGCCAAAAACTTTTCTTTTCTGATGAATGAAAAAGGAATATGGCGAGTCTCACCTGCCTATGACCTGACTTTTTCATCGGGCCCTAGCGGAGAGCACTGCAGCATGATTATGAAAGAAGGCAAAAACCCAACGCTTTCTCATTTACTAAAGATTGCAGAGATAAGCAATATTAGAGAACAAAAAGCTCTACAAATCATTGATGAGGTAAAAATGGCAGTTGCAAAGTGGAGTAGTTTTGCAAAAGACCTTGGAATAAGTTCCACTTCCTTTAAGATGATTCAGGTAGCTCTTGATCGTGTTGCAAAAACCGTTTTTTCTTAAAATTTTTTTAGAATGTTTTTTTGCTTAATGAGGCAAAAAAAATACATAAAAACATATTTAATTTGCCTCATTTGCCTCATTTAATGCATAATTAAGTTAATTTGAAGCAAATGAAGAGAGAAAATATGAGTCTATTTCGTTATCCTGAATCAGAATCAGCTCTATTGGAGTTCAAAAGAGAAGTCCCAAAAAATGAACAAATCGTCAAGACAATCATTGGTTTTTGTAACCAGAAAGGAGGAAGACTTATACTTGGTGTCGATGATAATCGAACAATAGTAGGGCTTCCTGAAGATCAAATAAATAAGCTTCTCGAGTCATTGGATCATTCTATTTATGAAGCCTGCTATCCACCGATTATTCCTTTATTATCTGCTCAAGTATTTGGAGATAAAACTATATTAATTATTTCTGTGTCATCAGGAATGAGTAAACCTTATTTCAGAAAATCTGAAGGAATAGAAAAGGGAACTTATATTCGTGTGGGACGAAGCACAGTACATGCTACCCCCGCTATGATTGAAGAACTAAAATGGCAATCACATAGAATAGATTTTGAAAAACTTCCGGTTTACAATGCTTCTCTTAATACTCTTGATAATCAATTAATTCAAAATTTTCTTGATGCTAGAAAAAATCAAGCATCCGCAAAAGTGACTCAAGATGTCTTGCGTTCCTATTCTTTGATTGTTGAAGAGCATTCCGAGATTTTTCCCACTTATGCAGGTATATTAAACTTTGGAAAGTCCCCTCAGTTTTTTCTTTCAGAAGCGATGATCATTGTGAGTCATTTCCAAGGCATAGAAGGCAGAGATGCTATTGCATCAATAGATTGTGAAGGCACTCTTTTAAATCAATTTCAACAGGCCCATCACTTTGTTCTTAATCGCCTTTCAAAATCATTTTCTATTACAGGGATTGTAAGAAATGAAAAATTGGAAATTCCAGAAATTGCTTTTAGAGAAGCCTTAATAAACTTATTAATCCATCGAAATTATCATATCCAGGCCCCATCTAAGATTGCTATATATGATGATCGTTTGGAATTATTTAATCCTGGCAATTTTTCGGGACCTATCGAACAAGATCAACTATTAAAAGGACTAACCTATTTACGTAATCCTGCTATCTGTAAGATCTTTCGAGAAATGGGTCTTGCAGAAAAAATGGGAACTGGATTTATTAATATCTTTAAAAGCTATGAAGCTTGGGGTCTTGAAACCCCTCAAATTATCGAAGGAGCAAATTTTATAAAGTGCATTTTACCAAGAGGCTCTTCCCAAGTCCCAACAAAGATGCAAACCGAAGAAGGCATTCTAGCTCTATTCTATTCACAGAATGAAATTACGACCCAAGATGTGATTAATAAATTTTCTATTTCTCGTGCCACAGCGCAAAGATGGCTTAATTCACTTCTTGAAAAACGATTAATTGAACGAATTGGAAGAACTCGTAATTTGAGGTACAGGCGAATAGCAAATAAATAGACAATCCATTTACGATTTTGAGTCAATCACAGAGCAAATCCTCGAAAGGAATAAGATGACTAAAGAAATTTTCAGATCTGATATTACCTGATAATCCTCCCTGATATATCAATACAGGGCGCACTGATATCGTTTTAGGAATTTTTATCTTACGAATCTTCTCTTTAACCTCATCAATCACACTTAATGGAATTTGTTTTTGAAACTTAATTTCACAGACATATAAAGTGTGGCGTGTTTGAATTAAAAGATCAATTTGACATGCCTGAGTTCTTTGGGTTTTATGTTGAAAATAGGGAGATATACTTAGCACAGAAGCCGGGGAGATTTGTAGTATGCGTTGTATGGCGCTCAAATTGTTCAAAACTAGGTTTTCAAATTGCAATCCCATAACAGTTAGCCATTCAGTTAATTCCTCTAAATGTAGATCGCGATAAATACCCTGCTCAATCAATGGCTTCTTTGGTTCAATATAGTTAATGTAAAAGCGAAGATAATTGTCTTTAAGACGATATTTATAAAGTTTGACTCTTTTGAAGTTTCCATTCCAGACATAATCCCTAGCAAGAAAACCGGATTGTTGTAATACAGTAAGCATTTTACTGAATCCGCCTGTTTGGGTAATGCCTAGCCTTTCACAGATTTCTTTTTGATCAAGATTACCATGTGATAGAACTTGAACGATCTTTTTATAATCAGCTGCTCTGCGACCAAAAATATCTCCAAAGATTTTATCAAACTCCTCTACTAAAATTCCGCCCTTACTAAAACACATTCTCTTAATATTCTGTTCAGCCGTTTGTTCCGGCTGGATTTCTTCCAAATACCTGGGGACCCCGCCTATTACACACAATATCTTGAATTTTTCATAAGATGAAATTGTTCTATTTCCCCAAAACTTATTGGCATCATAAAGAGGCATTTCCTCTAGATTAATGGTTAACGAGACCCTGCCCATAAATCCTTTGTCATTAAGGATGTTTTCCTGTATCCACGAAGAAACGGAGCCACAAAGAACAAGAATCAGTTCATTGTTCTTCTTGAATTTTGTATCCCAAACTCCTTTTAACTTTGCGGCAAAATCTTGATCACGGCCTGCCATCCAAGATATCTCATCCAGAAAAATAATCACACGTCCTTCTGATGTCAATCTAGCTAATGTCGTAAGTGCCTGATTCCAATTGTCAAATTTCATTGCAGGTATATTAAACCTCAGCCCCATAAGTTCGCCGAAATGATCAAGTTGATCCCTATTAGTGAGCTGTTCCCTTGGCGCTAATCCATAAAACTCGAGAAAGTGGGTACGTTCACCAAAATGTTCAATTAAAGTGCTTTTCCCAATACGACGACGTCCACAGCACACGATGATGCCCGCAACCTTTCGTTTTTTGAATTCTCTTAGCTGAGCTAGTTCTTCTTCACGACCAATAAACATTTTTGTCATATTTTATATTTTGACTTAAAAATAGCATATTGTCAGTTTAAAGTCAAATTATTTTAATAAAAAAATATGACTCTTAAACGACTGTTTGTCGATTTCAAGTCATAAAACTTGCATGCAGAAAGGAATCTTCGAGGAGAAATTTGGTGCAGATTTTATTGGAGATATTAAAAAACAGATAAGATTATGGCTGCCCTAATGGAGGAGGGACAAACTCAAATGAATACTTGAATCAAAAAAATGATCTGATGAAATATCGGAGGAGGTGGGATTCGAACCCACGGTACACTTACGTGTACACACGCTTTCCAAGCGTGCTCCATCGGCCACTCGAACACTCCTCCAAAAGTCGTGCTAAAGGCTACCTTAACTACACTTTATCTTACAAGGGAAAATCCGAGAGATGTTTTAAAAAAATCATTTACTAGATCTTTTATTTCAGTTTTATCTAGAGAGTTATTTCTTTTCCAAAATCGCTTAAAAAATTATGATCCTCAATTGTAATCAGGTTTAAAAAAATGCTCCTTCGTTTATTTATTAGTTTTTTTTGTATTATTCCTATTCTGAGTTATTCAGAACCCCCTGTTGTTTTGGTTAGCGTTCCTCCTTATCTTTATTTTGTAAAAAAAATCGCAGAAAATACTATCTCAGCCGAGTCTCTTATTCCTGCTGGAGCAAATCCCCATCTATATGAACCTACCCCTAAACAAGTTCAATTGCAAAAACAAGCTGTATTATGGCTAAAATTGGGAGAAAAAGCAGATCAAAAAGCACAGAGGGTTTTTCAAGAAATGAAAAACCCTCCTCTTATCATTGATCTAGTAGAAGGTCTTGTGCTTTTATCTTATAAAGGAGATTGCTGTTCTCACACTGAAGATCTACATATTTGGCTAAGCCCAAAACTGATGCAGCTGCAAGCAAAAAAAATTACACAAGCTTTGATTCAGTTATTCCCCATCCATACAGAATTGTATCAAAAAAATTTAGACGTTTTATTAAAAGAGCTAGAGCAAATCGATCAGGAATTAACTACCATGTTCAAAAACAAACAAGGCAAAGCCATTTTAGTCTCCCACCCAGCTTTTGCTTATTTTTGTAGAGACTATAAACTCGAGCAATTATCTCTTGAAGAAGAAGGCAAGGACTGTTTACCTCAATATATTCCAGAACTGCTTCATAAGGTAAAAACGCTAGGTATAGGCGGCATAATTATAGAACCTCAACATGGGAGTAAAGCAGCTAAGTTGCTCGCTCAAAAATTAGAGATCTCTACTTACATCATCGATCCTTATTCTGAAGATTATATAGAGAATTTAAAACAGATGGCAGAAGTGGTTAAAAATATCATTCATGACTGATATTATCTCTATTCACCAGTTGTTTTTTAGTTATAGCCATCAAAGCATTCTTGAAGATGTAAATATAGCTGTACAACCTAATGAATTTATTGTCGTTTTTGGTCCAAATGGTGGTGGTAAAACTACTTTTTTTAAGCTGATTTTAGGGCTTTTGCAACCCAAAAAAGGTTGGGTGAAGGTTTTAAACAAGCACCCTAAACACACTAGGCATTTAATGGGATATGTCCCTCAAATGCAACAAGTGGATCGCAATTTTCCGATTTGTGTTTTAGATGTAGTGATGATGGGATGTCTTGGCAAACTTAATTGCTGGGGAAGATTCCCTAAAGCAATGCGTAAATTAGGTCTGCAGGCATTGAAAAAAGTAGGTCTTTTGCACAAAGAAAAAGCTCCCTTTGGCTCCCTATCTGGTGGAGAAACACAAAGAGCTCTTATTGCAAGAGCAATTGTCGACCATCCTAAAATCCTGCTACTTGATGAGCCAACAGCCAATGTAGATCCCCAAGCGGAAAAATCCATTTATCAGCTGTTAAAAGAGTTAAATGCTGATATGACTATACTGATGGTATCTCATGATTTACAAACAATTATTGATAAAGCCAGTAGGCTCATTTGCGTAAATCGCCAGGCAACCTCTCTCCAGGCTAAAGAAGTATGTGAGCATTTTGCTTTAGGCCTTTATCACACCCCTTTAACAAATCCCCAACACTTTTCTTTTTAATATGTTTGATAATCCTTTTTTATTGCATACATTATTAGCGGGTTGTGGCTCTGCTTTAACTGGGGGTATTATCGGTTCTTATGTAGTGGTTAAAAGAATCGTTTCTATTAGTGGTAGCATTGCTCATTCTGTGCTTGGAGGAATGGGCATTTGTTTATGGTTAAAAATCAGATTTGGACTCACCTTTCTTACCCCGTTTATTGGGGCATTAGTAGCTGGATTGATTTCTGCGTTCTTAATGGGCTGGATTCATTTAAAATATAAGGAAAGAGAAGATACAGCAATTGCCGCTATTTGGGCTATTGGAATGTCTATCGGGGTCATTTTCATAGCCCTTACCCCTGGCTATAACACAGAGCTCATTGATTTTTTATTTGGAAATATTCTATGGGTTAGCAGCAATGATATTTTCTTGCTATTTGCTTTAAATGCGCTCATTTTATCTATAGTCACTAGATTTTACAAACCGCTTTTAGCCATTTGTTTTGACGAAGAACAAGCCAAATTAAAACAGCTTCCAGTACAAACCTTTTATTTCCTACTGCTTGGTTTAGTAGCTATCTCGATTGTCTTATTAATCCAAATAGTTGGAGCCATCTTGGTTGTGACTATGTTAGCAATACCTGCTGCTATTGCTGCTATTTTCACCCGCAGTTTATTGCAAATGATGATTTTAGCAACAGCGTGCGGTCTTATGCTCACATTTATCGGCATCCTACTCTCTTATCAATTAAACTGGCCCCCAGGGGCCACTATCTCACTTGTTTCTTCTTCTTGTTATGCGGGTGCACTTTTATTCAAAAAGAAGCCTTGAGATTACATAGAGCAATAGCGATTCCAGAACTGCTTCCAAGCTGATTTCTTATGCGTTCTATGATGATGATGGTGATGAGTTTTTCTTTTTGCTGGTGCTCTCTTGGTATGCTTTCTAGGCATAAACCCTCCTTAAGCTTTTTTATCTTGTTCTAACTTAATTTTAGACTCACTTTCCTGCTCTTTAAAAAATGCACGGTTATGATGCTTTCTCAGAGTAATTTTTGAGGACTTAAGTGTATTTATTCTTTTTTTAAGCCCCTTCATAACCATCCCTATTCATTTGTCCTCTTACTTTTCATACTATGTATAATTTAATTATTAATCAAATAATTAAATTTTTATTTTTTAATAAAAAATGAATTAAAAATAAAAATCCTTTCTTTCTATCCTTTTTTACATTTATATTTTTTCAAGTTGACTTTGATTCAAGGCTGCCCTATCATATTTTTTTTCTTCTGCATGCGAATCTTTAAGTTTATTTTAGGAGGCCAGATGTACGCAATTATCGAAACAGGCGGTAAGCAATACCGTGTTGAAAAAGGTGACACCATCGATGTGGAATTGCTAGATATAGAGGATAATATAGTAAAATTTAAAAATGTTTTACTAATTAGCGAAGCGGGAAATGTTAAGATTGGGGCCCCTTATCTTGCTGATACTGTTGTACAAGCAGAGCTTGTGAAGCAAGATGCTAAAGGACCAAAAGTGATTGCATTCAAATATAAAAGACGCAAACCGATTCGTCGTAAAGTAGGCCATCGCCAATGCTATACCCGAATTAAGATTACAGATATTATTGGATAAGGAGCAACAATGGCACATAAGAAAGGTCAAGGATCTAGCCGAAATGGCCGCGACTCTCACTCGCAACGCCTTGGAATTAAGGCAACTGGGGGACAGTTTGTCACAGCTGGTAGTATTATTGTGCGTCAAAGAGGCACAAAATGGCATCCCGCAAAAAATGTAGGACGTGGACGCGATGATACGATATACGCTTTAATTGACGGTATCGTTGCTTATCGTAAAACCAACCGCACATATGTTTCCGTTCAACCCACTCCTTAATACTTCATAGCCCTCAACTAAGCCAGAGGGCTTGTAAATATATGTTTATCGATTCAGTTACAATTACAGTACGCGCCGGGAAAGGTGGTAATGGCGTTGTTGCCTGGCGGAGGGAAAAATTTATTCCCAAAGGAGGCCCTGTTGGTGGAAATGGAGGTCAAGGGGGCTCTATTATCCTAAAAACCAATGAAAATACCCACTCTTTAGAAGGATTTCGCAATCGTCGTTTAATTCATGCAGAAAACGGCATCCCAGGAGGCGGAAATCTTCAAAGGGGACGCAACGGCAAAGACCTTATTTTACACATCCCTTGTGGCACTATTGTTAAAAATACTAAAACACAAGAAATATTAGTCGATTTTACTGACAAAAACCAAGAATACGTCTTGTGCAAAGGAGGGAAAGGAGGGAAAGGAAACGCTTGCTTTAAATCTTCTACTAACCAAGCTCCTAATATATGTACACCGGGTCATGAAGGCGAAATACATGAGGTTCAACTCGAGTTGAAATTAATTGCTGATATTGGCTTTATTGGAATGCCCAATGCAGGCAAATCTACTCTTCTAAAACAAATCACCCATTGTCATGTTAAAATTGGAGCTTACCCTTTTACAACACTATATCCAAACCTAAGTTATATTCAATTTGAAGATTTCTCTAGGATTTTAATTGCAGACATTCCAGGTATTATAGAAGGAGCTCACCTTGATCGTGGATTGGGTTTATCTTTTCTCAAACATATTGAGCGCTCTTCTGTTTTGGTCTACTTGATTGATGTTTCTGGGATAGAAGGAAGAGATCCTTTTAAAGATTTTCAGATCTTGCAAAACGAGATAGAAACTTATCGAAAAGAATTATTAGACAAACCCTTTCTTGTTGTTCTAAATAAAATAGATTGTGAAACAGCCAAGCAGAATCTAGAGACATTTAAACAAAAATATCCCTATCCAGAAACAACACTCTTTCCTATTTCTGCTATGCATAGAAAAGGGATAGAACCTCTTCTTAAAGCCATGCAACAACTTATTCCTCGTAAATTTTAATTAGAATTTTGTTATTCATCTGCAATGATTCTCTATGATGTTATATAAGGGTAATTCCTTATCAAAAAATTTAAGAAAAAGCGCAGCAATTTTTCATTCTCCAATAATTTCCTGAATGGGATGATTTAAGGCGTCATAAAGAACTCTCTTTGATGATCCATTAGGTAAAATAATCCGTGATAATTCATGAAAATTATTATATTAGAACTCTTGCATAACCTTAATTTCAAAGTTCCCAGTTATAGATTCCTGCTATAAGGTTAAATCTTAGACAAAAGCGTTTTCGGCGATTTCTATATCGTTCTGCTATGATTTTAAAACGCTTGAGCATCCCAATTA
>DASZIJ010000062.1:0-1920 GCA_035949155.1 Candidatus Rhabdochlamydia sp.
TCATGGGTTGCTCCTAATTTTTTTGCTCTTTAATGAGCAGTTTTGAGATTTGAAAAAATCTCGTTCATATTGGAGAGTTTATACTACTCCGTTTAAGGAGCAACCCCCTTCTTGGTATGCAATTATGGCATGTATATCAAAAGCAAGATGCAAAATGGGACTAGACTATATAGCATGACAAACTATCTTACTCGCCTTCCTAATTCTTCCTTTGAAACGGAGAAAATTGAGGTAATAAATGGTGATACGATTGATGTGACTCTTTTGCTTAAAAATGAAGGATACAATCCTGTAGCAATGAATATGGCAAATGAAACCCACCCAGGGGGAGGAGTGGAAAATGGAGCCGCAGCACAGGAGGAATCACTATTTAGAAGAAGTAATTATCATGAGAGTTTTGATTTAAAAGAAAATCCTCATTTAAAAAATCAAATGTCTAATGGCTATCACATTCCTGAAAGAGGGGTTATCTATAGCCCTAATGTTCAAGTTTTTCGCGCGAGTGAAAAAGAAGGATTTGCCTTTACTGCTCCAGAAACAATGTCATTTATCGCTGTAGCTGCTTATAACTTAGGTTCTTCAAAAAAACCTAACTCTTCAATTTATGCAGCTGGCATGAAAGAAAAAATGAGATCTTTTTTAAGAGTGGCTTATTTTAGAGGGCATGATTGCGTAGTCTTGGGAGCTCTTGGCTGTGGAGCTTTTAGAAATGAGCCGGATGTTGTTGCAGCACTTTTTAAAAAAACTCTGCAAGAAGATGAATTTGCAGAGAGATTTAAGAAGATTGTTTTTGCTGTAATCGATGATCACAATGGTAAAAACTTTAAACCATTTTCAGACATTTTGAAAGATCTTGAGATTTAGCCTGGACAAGCGCTAAGACCACATTCTTGAAGCGTTGTAACAACATTTGCTACAGTCATAAACAACACAAGCCAAAAAGCTATATTTTCAAAGGTGTTCATTTGCGTTTTTTGTATATGCTGAGAAGATGTTGTGTGAAGAAAGAGCATAATTGCAGATACAAAAACAGAGCAAGCAAAGACCACTAAAGCCCAAGTGTATAGCTCTAAACCAAGAACAGGTTCTCCAAATGAGGGGGACCCAGGACAGATATGAAGAGATATCTGTCTTAAAGAAACAAATCCTCCAAAAAGTGCGCTTAAAATCGAAACTGCATAATGAGCTGGATAGATACCAAAGCGCAGGTTTAATAAAGGTCCCATAGCTACTCCAATCATACTTAAACGCTGTAGTAAACAAAGAGGACAAGGAAGCTCATGTTTAAGAAATTGCACGGAATAGCCACCTAGAAGCACTCCACAAATCACAAATGCCCAAATGGTATTCAAGCTGCGTTCTAATAAGATACGCTCTAATTTATACATACTTCAAATCCGAATTTTAAGAATATCTGTTGCATGATGCCATAACATAAAGATGCAGAAAACAAGGTTGATAAGAGTTAAACCAATTCCTACTTTCCGATAGCCTTTCCAAATAAATAGGATCGTAATCATAAAAATAAAAAATAACAATGCCATCATAAATTAACTCACTACTTCTTTATGAAAGAATTAGTCTATTTGTTTTTTTTTAGCAACTGAACTTTCTTAAAAGAATCAATCAATTCTTAGCAGATATAAGAAGTCATCATAGTTGGTTTTTGTAAGTCCTATAAATTATTATACAAAAATAATAAACAATTATCTATATCTCATATTCAGAGAAAAGAGATGGGCTCTTGGTTTTTTGGAAAATGTGACCCGCTTGCACAGGACTGACCTGCTCCCCAAAAGTTGATCCATGCTAAAATGGACGCTTTAAATGAGGAGCAAGAAGCATGAAGAACAGTCGATTTACTGAAGAACAAATCATCCAGATACTTAAAGAAGGAGAAGGAGGATCTATAGCTGATGT
>DASZIJ010000063.1:0-8850 GCA_035949155.1 Candidatus Rhabdochlamydia sp.
CAAAAACTTTGCCAATATTACATCTAAAGCAACTCATGCATGGCAAATGGCAAAAAGACATAATGACTTTAAGCTATTCCTTCCTCATCTGCAGAAAGTGATTTCTCTTTGCCGCAAAAAAGCAGATATTATCGGCTATCAAGATCACCCTTATGACGCTCTATTAGACACCTACGAGCCAGATGCCAAGACCTCTGATCTAACAAATATTTTTAGCCAGTTAAAACTACCCTTAAAACAATTGCTCAAAGAAATATCTATTAAAGACCCTGTAGAAGATCATTTTCTTTATCAGCTTTGTCCTAAACATACACAACTAGAATTTGCTCATTTGATTTTGGAAAAAATGGGATTTTCTCCCTCCTCTTCTCGTTTGGATTGCTCCGTGCATCCTTTTTGCACAGGTCTACAACCTAAAGATACTCGTATGACTGTAGCTGTAAATCCAGAAAATATCCTATCCACCATTAGCGCAACTCTGCATGAAGGAGGTCATGGCTTATACCATATGGGTCTTACTGCTGAGTATTATGGAACACCTCTTGCCGAGTCACTCTCTTTAGGAATTGATGAAAGCCAATCCCGTTTTTGGGAAACCTTAATTGGTCAAAACAGACATTTTTGGCAGTACTTTTTTTCCCTATTACAACAAAAGCTTCCTAAACAATTCGGATTGATTACTTTAGATCAGTTCTATAGAGCTATTAATAGCGTAAAACCTCATTTCATAAGAATCGAAACCGATGAGATTAGCTACAATCTGCATATCTTATTGCGTTTTGAAATAGAAAAACAACTTATCGAAGGCTCTTTAGCGGTTAAAGATATACCTGAAGCTTGGAATGAGCGTATGCGCGATTATCTTGGCCTTGATCCAAAGCTCGATAGTCAGGGTTGCTTGCAAGACATCCACTGGTCTTTAGGAATGATCGGATACTTTCCTACCTATGCTTTGGGTAATCTTTATGCAGCGCAGTTCTTCTCTCAGTTTAAAAAAGATCAACCTGATTGGGAAGCGCAAGCAGAGCAAGGGAACCTTTCCCCTATTCGAACTTGGCTACATACACGTATTCATCAATTTGGAAGGCAATATACGCAAGAAGAGCTTTGTCAAAAAGTTACAGGAGCTGCCCTTTCAGAAAAGCCCTTTATTGATTACTTACAAAAAAAATACAAAGCCCTTTACCAATTAGGTTCTTAAAAAACAGAGTTTTTAAGCGATTGCAGTTATAGGGAGTCTTTTTCTGATCTCTTCTAAAGTGGGCTCTAAAAATTCTATGAATAGATCTAAAGATCTTCTTACTAATTCGTTTATTGTATCTATGTTTTTTTGAAAACCTTCTGCAGATTTTTTAATCTTTTTATGAGATTTTTTATTAAATACAATATATTCATCGGAAACATTTAATAGAGAATACGCTTGAGCCAAAGACTCTTTATAAAAGAGGTATAATTTAGAGTGATTTTTTCTAGTATGTAAATAATGGTGACTAATGCCTAAATTCACATCTTTAAAATGAGAGAGGATAGCCTGTCCATCATCTTTTTGATAAAAATCAGCTACTGAAGTGAAGAGATTTATCAAAGTATGCTGATGATTATCTTCTCCATTCTCTAAAAGAATCACCGCTCTAAAGAGATGTTTAAATAGTTTATCGACATTTACAATCGTTTCCACTTTTATAAATCTTTGCAAAGAGTGATGACTAGAGTTTTGAGGAATTTCCAAAGAAATTCCCATCAATTTCAGATAGCTTTCTATTGTGCCAATAGCTGCATAAATTTTTTGTTCTCTTTTTCCAACATATGAGCTTAACCGACCCAAATCTTTCAAAACTGGATGCAAAACACTTAAACATTTCTGTACTCTCACAAGTACTGGATCTGGCTCTTTTAGTTGCATCACTGAGACTTGAGCCAAGAGGATTTTTTCAGCAGATGATCCATGTAATGTGCTTATTATCTGCTTTTTTAACTCTTGTATTACACTTAAAAGTTTTGGTTGATCTTCTATTTGAGCTGATGAAACCTCTGTAATAAATGCTAGGCTTTTGCTGTACATATCAAAACAAAACTCAAGAGCTTCTTCTATTTTCTTTTTATCCAAGTTAGGATTACTAAGATCATCTAGCAAAGAAAATGCTTTCTGCTCATTTCCTTGCTGGAAAAAGAGCCAATAATCTTTTGGATAAGAAAGAGTAAGGTGTAGTGTCATCTCTTGTAAAAACCGTTCCCATTTTTTTATATCAGCTATTTTAGCTTCCTGTGCAAGATGTAGCAAATTATGATCTTGGTCAACTTTATCTAATACCTTATTCGTTTCTAGAAGGGTCCTCTGAGATAGCTTTTGTTCCATTGCATAGTAACAGTGTAATAAAGCAGCACGAAATCCTAAAGCGATATGGTCTGTTCTCTGATCATGAACCGCTTGCATGACAAGCTCTAATCCTGCAGTTCCCAGTAATAGATGATCATAGATCTCTTTGGTTTGCAGCTTGCATAGATCGTTTAAATTATCAGCTGCCTTAATTGCTAACAAATGAGCTTTTAGAGGTTTTAGAAAACTATCAACAGCCTGATTTAAAAACCCGTTTAGTTGCGTGCTTTTCCCTTCTTTAAGCCGTATTAAATACCTAGTAATTTCATTAAATGAATCAGTCTTCTCTAAAACAGAACTAGAAGATGTAGAAAAAGAACTGATTGACGGCTCTTCCTCTTCTTCTCTTGTATTTTCAGAAGGTATAGAATGGGTTTGTACAAGTGAAGCACACGCCACTGCACTCTTTTTTGAAGATTGGGTTGAATGCTTCTTTTTTGAAGATTGGGTTGAGTGCTTTTCAAAAAAAGAATCTGTACCCTTTTTTATACTTGCCTCATATGCTATAACCTTTTTTTGTTCTAATTGATTGATTAATTGGTCTTCTTTTTCTAATAGATTAAACAACCATTGACTTAAGAATAAAATAGATGCAAGGTTTTGTTGTCTTAAAGTTAAATTATTATGATGTTTATGCTGATCTTCTTCATTTTTTTTTAATAAGTTAATTTTTTGTTTGGTTGGGGTACCTGCTGTTTTAAAATCAATCTCATCTTGCTTTTTCTTTATGAATTTTTCTTGTAACTGAAAAATGGCTTGAAGCTCTTGCTCTTTAGTTTCTAATAGGCAAAGAATTTCTTTCCTCTCTTTTTCCAATGAATGCTCATTTACTCTCTCTGTATCTTGTACGAGTTGCAAACAATTTTCCAATTCACTTTTAGCCTTTTGTATTTCTTGAATCCCTTTACTACTCTCTTCAAAAAATCTAGCCTCTTCAAAATGTTTTTGTAGATCGATTGCTATCTTTTTTTCTATGTCTTGCAATTCGTCTGTTTCCTTTTCTAATCCCTCTTGGATGTTCTTTAAAGATATAGAAATTTTAGCAATTTTTTTATTGTATCCTTCTCTAGCTAGATCAAATTTAGATACAAATCCATCAACCATTGTTTTAGCATGAGTTATGAATTCTTTATCGGAAGCTTCTTTAATTTTTTTCACAAAAAAATCGTCATCTCGCTTTAAAAGAAACGCAAAAGGGCCTTCTGGGAGATAACTTCTAACAAATGTTACAGCGGATATCATCCATAAACTATACAAATTCTTTAGTCTTTCTATATCCCCTGTAGCCTCTGCTAAATCTGTTGTATTTTCTATTTTAATAAAAGGAATTTTTAAAGAACAAAAATGTAAAGATTCATATTTAGATCTAAATTGATGTAATGCTGTTTTCTGGGATGCATTCCATTCCTTTACAGATAAAAGTTCTTGCCATGTGCTTGTGTCTAAGCCAATAGATGGATCGCTAAAGCTATGGTAAATCTTAAGTAGTGGCAGAATAAAAAAAGCAGAGGGCAGATCTTCAATCTCTTCTTGCATCCAAGTTAGAAGCTGTTCTGCATAGATTTGATTAAGATGTATTTTTTTAGTTTTAGCTAAATCGCTTTGATTAATTCCTGTTAGCTCTGAGAGGGCTGCATGGGAAACCCTCTTGAAACTATAATTGGCAAGATGAGGACGCACCAGTTCAAGTCCTTGCAATTCTTTTTTTATACTATCAGAATGTTGGTGTGGAAGACGCAAATATATATCGATCACATCTCCAGCCGTATTACTTAATTCCTTATTATTAAGGTTTTTATATCCTAATTCAGTAAGGTTTACGATTTTTCTTAATAAAAAAAGAGATTTTTTACCATCTAGACAACTTATATCATTACTAAAGACAGGATTTAAGGACCCACTGCTTACAGAAAACGCCATACTTTTTCCTTTTAACAAGCGCTAATAAAGTTAAATAAAAAAAATATTAACGAAAGCACTTATTTAGTTAACATAATAAAATTAGTTAACATAATAAAATAACATTATTATATTATTATATAATAAAGTCAAGTAAATATTGAATATTGCCTCTAAGCGAAAGGGCATAGGTAAATCTTGACCCAGGGACCCACATAAACCCAATGGAATCTATGAGAGGTTTCATACAAGACGATCCAAAATGAATTTTAACGCCAGTTTAATTTAAGACTTCATATTGAGCAGCTCGTGTAATAATTTCGGCTAATTTTTTTAATATCCCACATTCCGCAGGTTGAATATTTTATCTTTGATTTAGCTAATTTTACTCTGTTTTATTTCAGTTTTGACCAAACAGGCGCTTACAAACCTCGCTATAACTACCAAATTTTGCCAAAATTGTCTTACAATCGCTAAATTCGACCTAAAAATCATGATTTGCGGAATGTGGGTAATATGATCTGAAATAGGCGTTTTTGATGTAAAAAGTAATATGATTTTTGACTTAATTTGATAAGTCATAACATCGCTCGCAAAGCGAGAAGATTGACGGTAGTTAGCGCCTTAAAGCGCTGCTATTAGAATGATCCTTGCTCAATGTGCCATCATCAAGCTGCTCTTGCTAATTGATATAGGCTTGACCTGGGCTTCTTCAAATCCAACAGTTGATACTGCCCCCTCAGGCGAGGCACAGGACATTAAAAACAACTTTTTTAATTCCCTATGTGTGAGAGTAAAAGTAATCCAAGCAAAAGCAGTGTTCAAGTACTTTCATGACAAAAAATTTAGTTTTTCGTAATGCTTTAGGAGGGACATCTCTATAGAGGACTTAAAAAAGTTGTTTTTAATGTCCTGTGCCCTAGAGGAATAGCAAGTTTAACTTAAATTCTCGATAATAATCTTATAGGCTGAGCTTATTTCATCATTTTAATTTAATTTTTAAAATATTGTTTATCTTTATATGAACCTATCTTGAATTGAATATAAATTTTCGCTATGATGGCTGATCTTTTTATTTTTTAACCAAAGACAGGTGACATGAGCAAGCAAGGATTAAATGAAGAACAGTTTAAAATTCTCGAACCTCAAATGCAAAAATGGGTAAATCGCAATCATTATGGAAGAAAATTAGCTCCATGGAGACCTGTAGTGAATACTATTTTCTGGGTGCTTCGGACAGGAGCTCCTTGAAAGATGCACCTAGAAACAAAGAGTTTTCTCATCCCTCAACAGCACATGCTTGGCTTGGAAGAATGCAATCCTCTGGATTTTTAGATCAATTTTTAGAAGAGCTGCTTAAGCTTGCAGAACAGCTAGGATGTATTGATGCTCAGAGACTCTCTGTAGATGGTTTTTTTTCCAGCGGACGCGGAGGAGGAGAGCTTGTTGATTATGGCTACAAACCTAAGTTTTGGGTTTTTATCTAATAAGAATTACAATCTAAAATACTGATAATAAATGATTTGTCTAGTTCTAATTTGCTTAGAACCTAATATTTTTCATCTAGATTTTTCTCATTTGTTCAAACTATTGCAAAATTCGCAATTTAAGATCACCCAATGAGTACCTATCTACTTTAAAATCAAAGAGAAAAACCCAAAACTGAGGTTAACAAATCAAAAAGTTTGTAATCAAGGAATTAGCCACTCTACCCACATTGAGCACCTCCTGTTGAAGCAGTATCATCAAGGCGTTAGAGCAGGAATCACAACAGTGATCTGAGAAAAATTTAATGAATTGGTTATTTGCAATGTTTTTTTTCTAACGAGATTGAGTATGTAGTGCATCACTTAAACATTTTGTAAGCATGCCGCCGTATATTTCTTCATGGACAAGGTTTTTTAAATTACCAAGTATGCCCTCAACATCCTTTTCCTTTACCCCTTCAAATACACCGAAATCTTTCATCATTTTCTGTAGTTCATTTGCAATATATTCTGTAGGTGGATCAGCTATAAACTCTTTACGTTGCTTCTCTATTCTTTCTTTTGTCTTCAGGTAGAAAAAATCTGGAATTTGATTATTGCCCTTAGGGCCTAAAGTAAATATATAAACAGCTTTAGTTAACATGAACATGTATACAGAAGGATCTAAAATGTCAAAAAGCATTAAAGTCTCTTTGGTGATATCTGATAAAATATTATCCTTAATAAAAATAGTTCCTTCTATAGAAGGATTACTAACTTGTTCTACTTGCAAAGCATTTCCAGACGACTCATGACGTATCCTCCTTTGAATACGTGCTAGATCTGCGAAAAAACGACTACTTAAAGATGCAGAAATATGCTCACGCACTTGTTCCGCAATCAAAGACTGACCATGTCTATATTCCCCGAAAGTGCTACCTGTCAAGTTATTCATCCGATTTACAACTTTTTTTGTGTCATATCTGTTAATAATAACATCTCAACCCACTGTTCTTTTTTATTTAGTGCAACGAAGTTTAAGAAATTTACTGATTATAGTATGTAAAAAAAACTGTAAATATTCATTTTATCAGTAAACCATTTTATTTAACAAGCACCTTGTCGAGCTCGTTTAAAATTTGAATAGTAAAAGGGCTTTAGGTAATAAAGCCCTGCAAAACAAGGAGAAAAACTAACGTTTTGAGAACTGGAAGCGCTTACGAGCTCCTGGCTGTCCATACTTTTTACGCTCTCTTTTACGAGAATCGCGAGTAAGAAAACCCAGACCTTTTAGAGCTTGGCGATTGTTTATATTCTTCTCAACTAAAGCTCTAGAAATACCCAGCCTAGATGCGATTACCTGGCCCTCAATGCCGCCACCCTTTACACGGATGATAAGATCGCAGCTTTCAGGATTATCCACCTCGTTTAAAGGTGACAAAATGGTTGTTCTTTGCAGAGCTAAAGGAAAATACTCTTCAAATTTTTTTCCATTCACTTCTATCTTTCCAGTACCAGGACGTAGACGAATAGAAGAAACAGCTGTTTTTCTTCTGCCTGTCCCCATAAATTCTTGTTCTTTCATAAGTCCCTTTTTAGATGTTAATGGATTGTGGAGATTGTGCATGCATATCGTGCTCCTCTTTTGCATAAATACGCAATTTTTTCATCTGAGCTTCCGCGAGCCTAGTTTTTGGCATCATTCCCTTAATCGCATGCCAAATAATATATTCAGGCTTTCGATCGAGCATAACACGATAAGGAACCTCTCGCATCCCGCTCATAGCCCCTGTATGATAGCGATAAATTTTTTGAGCGTCTTTTGAGCCAGTAACTGCAATCTTATTTGCGTTAACGATGACGACGCCATCTCCTGTATCAGTGTTAGGGGTAAAATCTGTCTTATGCTTCCCTCTTAAGATTTTAGCTACTTCACTAGCAAATCTTCCTAAAGTCTTGCCTGACGCATCTAGCTTGAGCCATTTGCGGTTAAGGCGAGCATCCTCTTTGGTGACAAAAAATGTTTTATCTTGTTTTGCATTCATCTACAAGCCTTGAATGTTTGGTTTATTTATTAAAGAAACGATAGTTTACTTGTCTGCTCTTTTTTTGCCAAGAAACTTAACCTAACTTCTCGAGATCCTCTTGCTAAAAGCCCCTTTTTAAGCTAGACTCCTCTTAATTTTTAACTTCAAAGAAGATCATTATGCGCAAACAACAAGTAAAAACTTTTTTCGTAAAGACCTATGGTTGTCAAATGAACGAGCTAGACACGGAAATCATGGTTGGTCTTTTAGAGAAAAGAGGGTTAAAGCGGGTGCTAGAAGAAGAGGAAGCAGACCTTTTTATCGCTAACACTTGCTCTATTCGCGATCTAGCTGAGCGTAAGGCATTTGGTAAAATAGGTCGGATGGGGAAAAATTTTTTAGAAAGACCTGTAATTGGTATTACAGGCTGCATGGCAATGGCTAAAAAAGATTCTTTGTTTCGTAAACTTCCTCATGTGGATTTTGTATTAGGCACGAATAATATCAGCGATTTAAATGAAGTGCTCGATGAGGTTTTACTAACGGGTAAGAAAACGATTCGAACTGTGGACCAATTTGAAGAAAATTTGGATTATTTGGTAGCAAAACGAGATGATCCTATTAAAGCTTTTGTCTCTATTATTCGAGGATGCGATAAGTTCTGCACTTATTGCGTTGTTCCTTATACACGAGGACAAGAAGTTTCTCGCCATCCTGATCAAATTATTGAAGAATGTAAACTTCTTGTAGAAAAAGGTTACAAAGAAATCACTCTACTTGGGCAAAACGTCAACAGCTATGGCAAGGACAAAGGGGAGTGGGGTTATTTATTTCACGATTTGCTTTACCGTCTAGATCAAATACAGGGGTTACAGCGCATTCGTTTTATGACATCTCATCCTGTGGATATCACTGTTGAACTTATGCAAGCTATCCGAGATCTTCCTTCTGTATGTGAATTTGTGCATTTTCCTATCCAGGCTGGATCCAATCGTATTTTGAAAAAAATGCATCGCATTTATACTTTGGAAACCTACTTAGAGAAAGTAGCTTTATTAAAAAAAATCGTACCTAATGTATC
>DASZIJ010000064.1:0-16479 GCA_035949155.1 Candidatus Rhabdochlamydia sp.
CCTATCGAAAAATTTTGGGCACATTTTAAGAAAAGAGTAAAAGAAGCCTTAAACTTATATTCAAGCCTTGCAGAATCTATTGATCAATCTTTTTTACAAGTGTGTAGTTAATGGAAATTTTAAATTCAAAATACTATATCATGAAGATAACTTATACATCATAAGACCAGATTTACCATTTAGAATATCCCTATGGGGTGGACGAATGATGTTATCGGAATCTTCCTAGAATCAAAATAGGATAAATGAAAAAAAACAAATGACTTAATTTAAATTGCAAACGAAAACAACGTTTCGTAATATAAGCTGCATATCGGAGGTATTTTATGCAAGCAGTTGAAGAAAGTGTAATCTGGGAAATAGCTGGTAGTTATCAAGACATTTTATACCATAAACATAGTGGTATTGCTAAAATTACCATCAATCGCCCTGAAGTAAGAAATGCTTTTCGTCCTTTAACCATTTCTGAAATATCTCATGCTCTGCAAGATGCTCGTAGTGATCTTAATATAGGAGTGGTTGTTTTGACAGGAAAAGGCAGAGAAGCGTTTTGCTCTGGTGGAGATCAAAAAGTTCGCGGTCATGCTGGCTATACAGATCTAGAAGGTACAGACCGTCTAAACGTATTAGATTTGCAAAAAGAAATTCGCGGACTGCCAAAGCCTGTCATTGCTATGGTATCAGGTTTTGCCATTGGTGGTGGGCATGTTTTGCATTTGGTTTGTGATTTGACAATTGCAGCGGATCATTCTATTTTTGGACAAGTGGGTCCTAAAGTAGGTTCTTTTGATGGAGGGTTTGGTTCTAGTTATCTAGCTCGAATTGTCGGGCAAAAAAAAGCTAAAGAGATCTGGTTTTTATGCAGAAAATACACCGCAAAAGAGGCTTTAGAAATGGGGCTTATTAACTGTGTGGTTCCCTATGAGGAATTAGAAGGGACTACATTGCAATGGTGTTATGAAATTCTTCAGCACTCTCCCTTAGCTCTTCGCTGCATAAAATCTGCTTTTAATGCTGATTGTGATGGACAAGCAGGGCTGCAGGAGTTAGCAGGAAATGCCACTTTGCTCTATTATATGACAGAAGAAGCTCAAGAAGGGCGTAACGCTTTTCTGCAAAAGCGCCAGCCTGATTTTTCACAATTTCCTAAACGCCCTTAAAACATTATGCATGCTATTCAAATTTGGACATTAGCGATTCGACCTAAAACTTTAATTGCTAGTATAAGTCCTGTTCTGATCGCAACGACGATGGCTATTAAAATTGGCAATTTTGATTGGTTAGTTTTCCTTTGCACTATGTGCACTGCTTTAGGAATTCAAATCACAACCAATCTAGCAAATGATTATTTTGATTGCCTTAAAGGGGCTGATACTTATCAGAGCAAAGGATTTATACGTGTTACTCAAGCAAAGCTTGTATCGCATAAGACCATGCGCCAAGCAATAATGATAAGTATGTTATTAACGCTTGTAAGCGGTATTTATTTAATTGTCATTGGAAAAGCTCTTATCGCTTGTTTGCTAATTGTTTCTTTGTGTTTATCTATTTTATACACAGCAGGACCTTATCCTTTAGCCTATCTGGGACTCGGCGATCTTTTCGTATTTATTTTTTTTGGTCCAATTGCAGTTAGCGGAGCGTATTATTTACAAATAGGGTCCCTGTCTTTAGAAGCATTACTAGCTGGTATTGCTCCAGGAGCAATTTCTACTGCAATCCTAATAGTAAATAATGTAAGAGATATTGACGAAGATCGATTCGCCAATAAAAAAACTTTAGCTACTTGTTTTGGTAAATCATTTGGCAAATGGGAATATCTTTTTTGCTTATTAATAGCTTTTGGATCTTTATTTTTTTTCTATGATTCCCACCCGTTTGCTCTTTGTACGATTTTATGTCTTCTGCCAGCAGGTATGCTTGTAAAAACGATGTTTACTCATAAAAATCCCATGGAACTGAATCTTTTGTTGATAAAAACAGGTCAATTACTATGCCTATTTACAGCTCTTTTTTGCATAGGCTGGATGTTATAAGTTGGCGTATTTTTCGTTTTCAACTGACAAAAAAAGATCAATCAACTCGCTTAAGTCATCTTGTTTGCTTCAAAGATAGCAACCATCAAGAAGCGTGGGCTGAAATTGCTCCTTTGCCAGGTCGCAGTAAAGAAACAATAGATGAAGCTCTTAACCAATTAATCCATGTATTAAAAGGGAAAAAAACCTCCTATCTCTATCCCTCGATCTCTTTTGCACTTGCAACAGCTCTTAAGCAATTAAGTTTTCCTCCTATCCCTATATGCGCTCTTCTTTCGGGCTCTAAGCAAGAAATAATGCAGCAGGCACTACTTGCAGAACAGAAGGGATTTTCTTCTGTTAAAATTAAGATCTCACAACTCTCTTTAGAAGATGCTTTCACCCTTCTTGATCAATTGCGCAAAATATTTTCTCTACGAGTAGATGCAAATCAGTGCTTTAGTTTTCAAGAAGCCATACATTTTTTCGGACAATTTCCTTCCTTAGCATTTGATTTCATTGAAGAGCCCACTTGGGAAACCTCTCGATTGGCTGATTTTTCCCATCCTTTTGGGTTGGATGAAACCCTAGAAAAAAACCCCAATTTTATGTTTGAGAATCTAGTGAATTGCAAAGCAATCGTTGTAAAACCCATGATTCAAGGTTTTTTTGCTACAAAGAAACTCATGAAACGTCTAGAGAAAAAAAGAATGAAATTGATCTTTAGCAGCTGCTATGAGAGTGGTTTAGGGTTAATGCAAATTGCTCATTTGGCCATGCAAACAAAGCTCTACCCTCTTGGTTTGGACACACAATCTTTATTTACCGAAGATATATTAACCCCTTTCCCTATTTTTTCTTCCCCTATCTGCTCTTGTCCATTTCCAGCGCAAATACAAACACATCTATTACAAGAGATCTATCATGGTTAAAATGCTTTGCCCTGTTGCTCTACAAGCAAAAAAGAACCCAATGGTTTTAGCTGTTGAAACAACCTCTGATAGTTTATCTTATCAAGAATTAGATAAGCTTTTATCTCAGTTAGTAAAGCACTTTCTTTCTTTAGGAATACGCAAAGGAGCAAGAATTGCTTTTGTTGCACCCACTGAATGTAAAACAGTTATTTTATTACTGGCTCTTTTGCGCATGGGCGCAATTGCATGTCCGATAAGCCCTAAATTTCCTCAAGTGCAGATTGATGACTTAACCCAAAGACTTAAATCCTCTTATTTCGTCCATTTAGATAGTCTTGTCTTTAATGCTAGTCCCTGCTTAATAGATCCTATAATTGATACAGAGCAATCATTCACCTTTTTAGCAACTTCCGGATCTTCAGGCAAAGGTAAGATTGCTTGTCATACTTTTGAAAACTATCTAGCCAGTGCTTTAGCCACGCATCTACCACTTCAACTATCTAAAGGTTCACGCTGGCTATTATCACTGCCTTTATATCACGTTAGTGGTTTATCCATTTTAACACGCTGCATGATAATAGGAGCATGTGTCGTACTAACAGATTCCAAATCCATCTGGGAAGAGATCATTCCTCGTAAAATTACACATTTATCTTGCGTTCCTACTCAATTATTTCGCTTAAAAGACCAAAAGTGCAGTCTACCTCTTTTAAGCAAACAGCTACACTGCGTCTTGGTTGGAGGAGCACATACGAGCCTCTCTTTATTCCACCCTGTAAAAGATCTTCCTATTTTTTTTACCTATGGTATGACAGAAACAACTTCCATAATTACACTAGCAACAAAAGAAGAATCAAAGAATATAAAGATGGGCCGTCCGATAAGCTGTTGCGAAATCAAAATAGCAAACGATTCTGAGATCTTAGTTAAAGGCAAAAACCTCTTTCAAGGTTATTGGGATGGTTTTCAAATCAAACCACCCTCTTTATGGTTTGCTACAAAAGATTTAGGTAAAATCTTAGATGATCATCTTCACATAATAGGGAGAAAGGATCGTTTATTTATTTCAGGAGGAGAAAATATACAACCAGAAGAAATTGAACAGGTTCTTTGCTCTATCAAAGGAATTATCTCTGCTACAGTACTGCCTAAACCAGATGAAGAATTTGGGAATCTTCCTATTGCCTTTATTGAGGATATTCAGCAAAGATCCTTTGCTCAAGTTTTTTTTGAATTACGCAAAATTCTTCCTTCTTTTAAGTGCCCTGTAAGCATTTGGTCTTATCCCAACCATCTAAAAAACACCTCTGTAAAAACCCCTATTTCTCTTTTAGAGCAACATTTAAGAAGTCTTTTTCCCAAAGATGCCTTTCAAGACACTCTCTTAGCTTCAAAGGAAGAGGTGTAGCCTTTTTTGTCATGGAATCTGTACATACATGTACGATAACAACTCTACCTACTTCTTCTTGAGTTTTAATGTTAAATAAAAAATATAACACACTAAAAGAGGTATTACCTAAGCGGTTAATACCTAATTTTATTTTCAGTAAATCTCTTAATTGTAAAGGCTTTTTGTAATCAGCTTCTGCATGAACAATGGGCATTTCCATCTGGTTTAAAAGAGGATCTATATCTCTATTGATAGAGGTTAAAAACTCTTCAAAAGCCTCTAGAGCAAGATTGAATTGCTCAGAAAAAAATAAATGCCCTGTTGCATCTGTATTCCTCATACGGATCTGTGTTCGATACTCAAACATATTTTTATCTCTAGTAAAAATTTGAATGCATTTTTTCCATAAAAAGTTTTAAGATTAATTTTTTATTAGCTAAAAGCCTTATTATTAGTGATCAAATACAAATAAAGACCGATTAAATTTAGGTTATAGGATTGTCTAAAAAAAAAGCTATTTTTATAATTGCTATCACTTCCAAAAGCAGATATCTTAGTTAAATAGATTTAAAAGAGTAAAATATAAAATGAATCCACGCAATTTACAATCTTCTGTGTTATTGAGCCAAAATCAATTACAAACTTTTTCAGAGCAAAGCGTTGCTACATCCCTACAAGCAAAGGGTGAACTTGCTTTGCTTAATAAATGTTTTGATAAAGGCTTAAATTACTTTAATAAAGCTCTTTCCCTTGAACCTACTAATTTTAAATTGTATTTTTCCCAAGGATTGTCCCTTTTCCAATTTGCGCAGGAAAAACAACAAGAAAAACCACTCCTTTTAGCAAATAAACGTTTAAAAATAGCAGCTCAACTTAGTCCAAATCATTTAGATATCTGGCAAGCTTGGAGCGGTGTGCTCTGCGCTCTAGGACTTACTTACAAAAATCTAAAATATTTTTTAGAAGCCCATGAGAAAATAGCTCAAGCGATTGATCTTTGTCCTCTACAAAAGATAGATACTCTTGCTGATTTAACTGCTGATTTAGGGTCTATTTTTTTACATATAGCTAGCTATTCTCAAGAACCAAATGATTTATATCATTCTATACAGGCCTTTGAAAAAGCAGCTCATTTAAATAAAACACTATCTACTGACATCTGGAAAGATTTTGGTCTAGCTTGTTATCAATTTGCAAACTTCGTAAATGAGGGTCGTTTTTATTTTAAAGCAAATCAATGTTTTAAAAATGCTCTTTCTTTAGAGCCAGAATCCGCTTCTTTATGGCATTTATTAGCTCAAACTTTTTGTCGATTATACATGCAAACACATGATGAAGACCATTTCATCAAAGCAGATGAATATTTTGCTTCTGCTGCTCAAAGATCGCCAAAATCCTTAGATATTTGGCTACACTGGTCTTTATTCCTATGTGAAACAGGTAAAAATCTTTCCGATGTTAAAAAATTGCGTCTATGTATTGAAAAATGCCACGAAGCACTTAATGTTGACCCAGATCATTTTTTCATCCAAGCAATCTGCGCTGAAGCTCTTAGCTTACTAGGAATGAATTTAGAACGCCTTGATCTCATCCACGAAGCTAATGAAAAAATGAGCCAGATTATTGAACAGAAAGAAGATAGCCCTGATATTTGGCATTGTTACGGATCTTGTCTGCAATGCCTAGGCGCTTACTTTAAAGATATCGATTTTTATTACCAAGCAATTGAGAAATTCCAAATAGGACTATCGATCGATCGCACATATCATCGCAACTGGCATGCAATTGCAAAGGTTTATACAGCAATTGGAGAGCTTGAACAAGACGCCGATATTCTTTACTCCTCTTTTAAATTTTATAAAAAAGCTCTCTACTTGAAAAAATCTAATTTTTACTTATTTGATTACGCAGTTGCTTTAGCTAAACTTGGAGAAATGAAGCATGAAAAATGCTATTTAGAAAAATCTATCGATTTATTTGAAAAAGCATTAATCATACAAAAAAATGCTATCTTTTTATACCCAGAGTGGCTATTTCACTATGCGCGTGCACTAGATACTCTTGGAGATTTTTTTGAGGAAGAAAGCTATTATTTAAGATCTATCGAGATTTTTTCACAAATTTTAATGATTGATCCTAACTTATACGATGTACACCACCACTTAGCATTAGCACTTTCGCACTTAGGAGAGCTTACTTCTTCCCGAGAATACCTCTATCGCGCTATCCATCATTATAGACTTGCCGCTAAGCAAGAAAATGAAAATGACACAGTACTTTTAGACTTTGCTTTAACATTAATCAATTTAAGCCAACATTTATATGACTCTGCTGAAATTGAGCAACTCTACCGCGATGCAGAACAAAAGCTATTTACTGCAAGTCGTTTAGGCAACACTCAAGCCTACTATCACCTTTCTTGTCTGTATTCCCTTTCCAATCATATTGAACTTAGTATGCGTTTTCTAGAAAAAGCGGTTAAAGCAGACTCTCTGCCCTCTATAGAGGAAATGCTCCAAGATGACTGGCTTGACAATGTACGCACAACGCAGGATTTTCATGAATTTTTATCCCGTCTAGAAAATAGCCGTAATCTAGAAGAGTATTAAGATAATTCATAATAATCTATTTAATGGAAAAGAAACTCTATTTGCATTATCTTTTTATAAAAACACAGAGTTTTTATGACATTATTGAGTTCAATTATCCTCCCTTTTCAAGCCGGTTATGAAAATATCATTACAGCCTCTGCCAAACCCAAAGAGCTATCTGTTATAAAACGCACCTTCGAAGATAACTGCTATAAATATACTCTACAATCAGATAGCAGTCTATTTTCTTGGCAGGGCAGAATGAATATGTTTATTAAAGGGATTACCCTTTGCCTTCCATTTATCGGGCATATCACAAGTATCGCTCTGCGTCGCTTTTCTTTTTCTATCTTCCCTGAGATGCCTTTAGATTTTGCAGTAAAATGCTCCCTTAAGCAAAAACTTGAAATTGCTAAGTGGATCTATACAAATAAACCAGAAGGAGTAAACGAAGCCACTCGCCTAGCTTTAGCAAAAATCTTAGCTGATGATGAAGAGGGGTTAAATCTCGTAATCGATAATATCGACCGGATAGGTCCTGTCAAGGATATCGAACTTACTCAAAAAATCATATCCAAGGGTATCGAATTTACTCAAAAAATTATTGAAAAAAACCCAGAGATATTAAAACAAATTAAAAGCCATTTTGCTAAGCAAATACTACAACAAACTCCTACAGACTATACATTTATTACAACCTTGCTTGATTCCTTAAATCTTAATAAAGACTTGGTAAAAACAGTTATTAAAGAACTTATCTTACAGACAAAAGAAGTCAAGATTTCACACCAAATGCAAGCAGCAATTATGCATGTTCTAAAAAACTGCGCAGAAGACAGTTTTATAGAACAGCTTCTAAAAGATAATGATAGCAATATAGCCTTAGCAGATATTTTACTAAGCAATGAAGAAGGCTGTAATCTTGTAATTGCTAATATTGGCCATATAAATCTTTTGCAAAATATGGCTTTTAGTCAAAAATTATTTCAGAAAAACCCTATACCAGAACAGATTAAGCAGCATTTTGCTAAGCAAATACTGCAACAAGATCCTATAGACCATAAATTTATTATTCATTTATTTGATAAACTGCTTAATGAACCTTCTCAAGCAGAAGTTATTAGAGAGCTTCTTCGCGAAATGCACTCTTCTATCCCTTCAGATCAAATGCAAATGGCAATCGCTCATACAATTATAGAAAAGTACCCTAGAGGCCCAAGCTTCTTATTAAGTAATATTCATCAATTTAATCATGCGCAAGAGCTTGCGGATATCTTAGTAGAGATGCCTGCTGGAAAAACCTATATAGTAGATAATATTGATAAGTTTAATCTTTTAGAAGAGCAAAAAAATAGTCTGCTTCAAAAGTGCATTACAACTCTTTTAGTATAATGTTTTTTCTGGGTTAAAAAATTGCAGTCTTAGTTTATCTTTAGTTTAAATCTTTTTCTGTGCTAGGATTCTCTTCAGGCCGACTCTAACTGGTTAGTAAACACTCATTCCTATGCAAATTAAGGTTATTGTTTCATGAATAAACGCTCTTTTCTTTTTGTATTGATTTTAACAGTAGGATTTTTTTTCCTTAATCAATGGCTTTTCCCACCTAAAAAACCTCCAATTACCACTACTGAAACTCAGAAAGTTTATGTGGAACCGGTGATGGAAGCAAAACCCATTGCTGATGCTCTTAACCAACAACAGCAACAGTTCTTTGTCATAGAAAATGCCTACCAACAGTTGGTATTTTCTAATATAGGTGGAGCTATTTCTGAGGTTAATCTTGCCCTATATAACAAAAAAGATTCTCAAACACCTGTGCGTCCTATTGCTTTTGATCGCATTATTGAAAAAGACTTTCCGCAAAACAGCCATTTTCCTGCTTTTCCTTATGAGACAGCTGAAGAAAAATCTATTAAGCCTGCAATAGGTGGATATTATCCTTTATTAAGGCGTACTCTGTTCAATGCACAAGACGTCCCTATTTCTTTTGTGGACCCTAAATTTTATGCTTTGAATATCGTCTCTTCCGATACGAATTTAGCTACACAGCCCTATCGTTTAAAAAAATTAGAAAAAGATCTCATTGAGTTTGAACTCGTTCAACCCAATCGTAGGATCACCAAAGTATTTTCCTTTTCTAAAGATCCAAGTCTCTCCCCTTACTGCATTGAGGTAATGATTAAAATAGATGGGGATACACGTGGTTTATGGTTGACTACAGGGGTTCCAGAGGTAGAGCTTATCTCAGGGAATGCAGCTCCTACTTTAAAATACCGGATGCTCAGAGGCTCTCAAAAAGCACAAGTAGAGCAGCTATCTTTGCCAAAAAATGGAACGATGAATGCTATACCAGCGGATTGGATTTGTAACTCTAATGGTTTTTTAGGATTGATCCTCGATCCCTTAACAACAGATGGTAGCTCATTTCGCGCACAGATGATCCCTGGAATGCAAATTCCTACCCGTCTTTCTTTAATTAACCCAGAGTATCAACCCTATTCCCCTGAAAAATATCCAGGCTATGAAATGCAGATACCGTTGCATGAACAGATAAGTCATTTCCGTTTATATGCGGGTCCTTTTGAGGATGACCTCTTGAATAAGGTGGATCAAACATATGCTAATCCTGCTAAAGGATATAATCCAGGTTATATCGGAGCTTTAAGTTTTCATGGATGGTTTACATTCATTTCAGAGCCCTTTGCTAAATTTTTATTCTTAGTCATGAAGTTTTTTTACAGAATGACCTCATCCTGGGGAATTTCGATTATTTTATTAACTCTTGTGTTGCGTATTATGCTTTATCCGCTTAATGCTTGGTCTATTAACTCTTCCTTAAAGATGAGTCAAATAGCTCCTCAAGTAACCGCTATTCAAGAGAAATATAAAAAAGATCCTAAGCGAGCTCAAATGGAGGTCATGAGCCTCTATCGAGAAAAAGGGGTTAATCCGTTAATGGGTTGCTTTCCTTTATTAATTCAATTGCCTTTCTTAATTGGAATGTTTGATTTATTAAAATCTACTTTTGAGCTAAGAGGTGCAAGTTTTATTCCTGGATGGATTGATAATTTAACAGCACCGGATGTGCTTTTTAGCTGGAGTTACCCTATTCCTTTTTTTGGTTCTAGTTTCCATCTTTTGCCTTTTTTACTAGGTTTCATCATGTGGGTACAGCAACGTTTTACCTCTATGAATACAAAAACCACTGCTGCTCTTACAGACCAACAGAAGCAACAAAAAATGATGGGTAATATCATGACTGTCGTTTTTACTGTTATGTTTTATCATTTCCCTTCAGGATTAAATCTTTACTGGTTATCTTCAATGGGACTTGGCATATTGCAGCAATGGTTTATGATGCGTAAAATGAAAAAGGTGTAAAAGCTTTTTAAGCAGAAGTAGGCCAAAAATTAAGCCTGCTGCTACTGTTTCACCTATTGTCACATGTGGTATCCATGCAAGCTTGGGAAGAGTTTTTAAAAAAACAAGAAGATTTATTAGGAAAACAAACAGTAAATCAATGGCTGCGATCTCTTAAAATCTTACATTTTGATGCAACTAACCTCTATCTAGAAGCTGCTGATGCATTTCATATGTTATGGTTTGAAGAGCATATGCGTCCTTTGATTAAGACACACTTGCTGAACAATAACTCTCGAACGATCAAAGTTCATATTCATGTTCTAGATAATGCTGTAAATAAAAAAAAGGATAAAACTCAGCAGCCCGCTGCATTTTCTCCTATTGCAGATAAATTAGATCCTATAGCTACCCTGGCAAATTTTGTTCCGGCTAAAGCTAATGAAGTGATTATGCGTCTATGTTGTGAGCTAGCAGGAGTAGACCCTATTTCTTTACGCTTTACTTCTACTCCTAATCTAGCCGCATGTAATCCGGTTCTTCTTTGGGGAAAAATAGGTACAGGTAAAACCCATTTATTGATGGCTCTAACCCACCTTTTTTGCCAAAGAGGTCTTAAAGCTTTATTTGTCCGCGCTGAAACATTTACTGAACATGTTATTTCTGCTATTCGCTCTTCAGAAATGCAAAAGTTTAGAGCGATCTATCGCCATGTAGATGCCTTATTAATAGATGATGTCCATGTTTTTATGCGTAAAGATGCAACGCAGGAAGAACTTTTTCACCTCTTTAACACCCTGCACTTATCCAGCAAACAAATTATTCTAACCTCTAATACTCCTCCCTCTCAACTAGAAGAAATCGAACCACGACTTATTTCAAGATTTGAGTGGGGTATTGTATTACAATTAAATGAACTTACAGAAATAGAGCGTAAGAAGTTGCTTATGCATTGTTGTAAAATAAGAAATTTTCCTTTAACAGAAAAAATATGTTCTTTTCTAGTCCATACATTTTCCAATAACCATTCTTTATTGCGCGCCTTTGAAGCTTTGTTATTGCGCATATATCTAAAAGATAAAAATTTTAGACCGGATAAATTACAGCTAGGACAAGTAGAAATAATTCTTGCCGATCTCATTCAATTTGAGCAAAAAAAAACCTTAAATAAAGATACTATTTTATCAGCAGTAGCTTCTTACTTTGATATAGACTCTGCAGAAATTATAGGAAAATCACAAAGCCAAAGATACACTTTCCCTAGGCAAATTTCTATATATTTATGTAGGACCTTGCTTAAATTATCTTTTACACAGATTGGAAAGGTATTTTCTCGCGACCATTCAACAGCAGTTACAGCAGTAAAGCAAATTAAAGTTAAGCTGGAAAATAGAGATAGAGAATTACAAGAGGCTTTAAAACAAATTGAAGCCATTGCAATATCGTCTTTAGACAAAGAAGTCGCTATTCCGGACGTTTTAATAAACGATCGGAATAGTGACCACTAATTTATTAAATCTTAATAAATCTTTCTCCGGGCTTTCCCCCTAAAGGATTTGTTGGAGGTGGAAGATCTTTCTTTGTATCTCGACCTTCGCAAATATCTTTTGCACGGGCTCTCCACTTCTCTACAGACTCAACAAATAAAGGAGCATAACGGCATAATGCAGATGCATCAGCCCCTATACCCATTTCTATAACAGCATGCATTAAAATCAATTCTTCAGGAACAGCAACTCCTACTCCTCCTCCTGCCATTTGACCTCCTAACATAGCTCCTTCAAGTAGAGCTTCATATAGGTTTGATCGAATCGTAGGATCCTTAGGTAGACCATCTAAGATCGGTGAGTACAAATACAAACGATCAGAATTTGGCTCATATGTAAGATGAAGAGAAAAAGTATTATCAATCCCAAGTATACATGTGTGATTTTCATCAAATGCCAACTCTAGATTGAGTTCTTTCCCGAATTCCTTTAAATTTGCCTTGGCATTTTCCAATGACATTGAATCGTCCTCCTACAGTTCTCTTAATGTTCATCTTTAATTATAAATCGCCTTCGCTTTTAAAACGAGCACAACCTTAAAAAATAATACTACTATTTTGGGAAAAATGACAGCACAAGATCTATAGCTTTAATTTATTGACAATAGATCTTTTACGTCAAGAGTTGTCTGTTTATAAAAAACCACTTGATTTTTGCAAATTCCCCCAAAATAAGCAAATAAAAATTTTTAATTAATAAATTGCTTTGAAAGTATTTTTAGGCTAGTCTACAAATTTAAGTGAGAATATAAGATGAAACATCTTGTGCTTGAAAATGGCTCTGCTTATCCTCTGGGTGCAAATCGATGCATAGGAGGGATCAATTTCTCTCTTTTTTCATCAACAGCAAGTCTTGTAATTTTACATATATTTTCTCCAGATGCATCAGATGCTGCTTATCAAATTACCTTTGATCCCCAAAAAAACAAAACCGGATCTATTTGGCATGTACTCATTAAAAACCTAGCAGAAGATATAGAATGGGAATACGGTTATCAATTAGATGGAAATAATCAAGACCCAAAAAATCACTTTTGCCCTGATGCAATTTTATTAGATCCATATAGTAAATATTTGAATACTAATCATCAATGGGGGGTAAAACAAAAACCCTTAAGAGGCAAACTCTACTCTTCTTCTTTTGATTGGGAACAAGACACTTTTCCTAAAATCCCCATAGAACAATTGATCATTTATGAAATGCATGTTCGCTCTTTTACAAGACACCCTTCAAGCTCTAGTAAGGCGCCTGGCACTTTCTCAGCCATCAAAGAAAAAATTAAATATTTCAAAGAATTAGGAATCAATGCTGTTGAGTTAATGCCTATCTTTGAATTTGATGAGTGTGAATTGCATCGAAACCAACCTGCAATAGAAAAGCCTCTTTATAACGTTTGGGGTTATTCTACATGTAGTTTTTTCTCCCTCATGAATCGCTATAGCAAAGAAGCAAGACAATGCTCCGATGAGTTTAAAGATCTTGTAAAAGCTCTTCACAAGGAAGGAATCGAAGTAATTTTAGATGTGGTATATAATCACACAGCAGAAGGAGGTACAAGAGATCCTTGTTTTTCTTTTGCAGGAATCGATAATAATACCTATTACATGCTAACGCCAAATGCTGAATATTTAAATTTTTCAGGTACAGGCAATACATTTAATGCAAATAATCCTGTTGTAATGGAGTTTATCATTGATTCATTGCGTTACTTTGTAACAGAAATGCATGTTGACGGCTTTAGATTTGATTTAGCTTCATGCTTGAACAGAGATGAAGAAGGAGCTCTTCTTACAGACCCTTTATCAATTCGAGCTATTACAAAAGACCCCATTCTCTCACATGTAAAACTGATTGCAGAACCTTGGGATGCAGGTGGATTATACCAAGTAGGTACTTTCCCCAATAGCTGGGCTGAATGGAATGGGAAATATCGTGATGTTGTCAGACGCTTTATTAAAGGAACCGACGATGTAGCTGGGGAATTTGCTAACGCCATTTGTGGATCTGAAGATTTATATGGAAACTCTAAAAGCCCTTACTCTAGCATCAATTTTATTACTTCACACGATGGCTTTACCCTGCATGATTTGGTTAGTTATCAAGAAAAACACAATCTAGATAATAGGGAAGAAAACCGTGATGGAAGCTCTAATAATGATAGCTGGAACTGTGGCGTAGAAGGAATAACTGATGACCCTGAAATTCTTTTCTTGCGTCTAAAACAAATGCGTAATTTAACTACAGCTCTTCTTGTCTCTCTTGGCACTCCTATGCTTTTAATGGGTGATGAATATGCTCATACTCGCTTCGGCAATAATAATGCTTATTGCCAAGATAATGAACTGAACTGGTTTTTATGGGATAAGTTAGCAGAAAATCAAGAATTCTATCGTTTTTATAAACTCATGATTGCCTTTCGTAAAGCTCACGCTTCTCTTCTGCAACGCACCTCTTTTCTAACCTCAGATGATATGCAATGGCATGGCCATCAACCTCTGCAGCCCAACTGGAGCTCTGAGAGTCGCTTTATTGCTTATACATTAAAAAGTCAAAATAATGAAGATCTCTATATTGCTTTTAATGCGCATTTTGAGCCCGCTTCTATCGAGCTGCCTTTAGCGCCTCTAGGCAAAAAATGGCATCGTATCATTGATACCTCCCTAACATCTCCCAAAGAGTTTTCTCAGCACCCAGAGCCAACTTCTTCACCTTATACAATGAGCTCACATTCTGCTTTTATAGCTAAAAGTCTTTAAATAAAAAGTATTTTCTAAATAATTAATTTACATCCTCTTAAAATATCATAGTTGATTAAAAAGCTCTTAAAATGCTATCAGAAGTAGTTTAGGCTGTTTTATTACCCCACGAGAATGTAGACAACAGAAGGATCCTTTTAAATTTTAAGAAACACGAAAAATAATAATTTTAAAAAGTAATGATCTCGTGTTTTTTTTAACAATTTTTAAGAGAAATCTGTATGCTTTCTGGTAACAGTTTATCTTAAAGTTTAAGATAAGCTGTTACCTAGAAACATTAAGCTTTTATCAAGCTCTATTGCTAAAAATACAACATTCATGTACAATTCGAGTTGTTTTAAGCGTTTTTTTGCCTTAAGCTAAATCATTTAGGAGAATGATATGAGTATTAAACCACTTAACTATGAAATAAGACGGGCTCAATCCGATCTTTATCTTAATTCCTTGATCCTCTCTTTTCATCATCACGAGCATCCTGCTCATTAATTTATTTTTGTTCTTTTTAAGATTTAATTTACAAAAGATTTTTTACGCACTTTTTTTGCGTAAAAATAATTAGGATTCTTCTACTAAACCGAATGGATATTATTAATATGAATATCTCAATATTTGTTTCCATGCTCTTTTGCCTTCAGTTTTTTTACTGGCTCATGGGAAGGCGTGCTTCGAGAAATTTAAAAGGGAAAGAAGACTATTTTTTAGCAGGAAAAAGCGTTCGGCTTTTTCCCTTGATGATGACCTTTCTTGCTACCCAGGTAGGAGGAGGAGTAATCTTGGGAGCCGCAGATGAAGCTTATCAATTTGGATGGCCCGTGCTGCTCTATCCATTAGGAGCAGCTCTAGGATTAATTTTACTTAGCTGCGGTATTGGTCGTAAATTAGCAGGATTTCAGGTTACCACAGTGGCTCAAATTTTTGAGGTCGTTTATGGCTCGGTTATGCTAAGAAGAATAGCCTCTATTCTCTCGATAATTTCTTTGTTTATAATTCTTGTTGCCCAAATCATAGCCTCAAATAAGTTTTTAGTAAGCTTAGGATTTAATAACATCCCCTTATTCATCTTGTTTTGGTCTATTGTGATTATTTATACTACTCAGGGAGGCTTAAGAGCTGTTATTTCTACTGATATGGTTCAAGCAGCCTTTTTTTCTAGTATTTTCCTTGTGTGCTTTGGATTTGTTCTCTTCTTTGAACCTACCATCTCACTTATGCAAGCGCCACAGCTGGAAAACTTTGCCAATGTCTCTTCAAAGCTATGTGGATGGCTATTAATGCCTCTTCTTTTTATGGTGATCGAACAGGATATGGGACAACGCTGTTTTGCTGGAGCTTCACCTGAGATAGTTTCAAAAGCTTCTTTTTTAGCAGGAGTTTGCGCAATGGTCATCTGTATAGTCCCTGTATTTTTTGGTTCTTTGGCAAATGTTACAGGTCTTGAAGTGCCTCAAGGCAGCAGTGTATTAATGACAATGATTGCAAAGACAACAAATCCCTGGATAACCGCCTTAGTCGGATGTGCTATTCTTGCTGCAATTATCTCCACTGCTACTTCTCTTATCAACGCAATAAGTTCAAACTTATCGAGTGATTTCAAGCTTTCTTTCCTTCAAAACTTAGACCCCATGCGAGTCGTAAAAGGAATCACATCCCTGATTTCCATTGGAGCCATATTTTTTGCATTTTATTTCGACAATATTGTCGATTTACTCATTCAAAGCTATGAACTTTCAGTCAGCTGCTTATTTGTTCCTGTTGTAATGACTTTACTCATGTTACGCAAGGCCAACTTTTTTGCGTAAAGTTTTTAATTCACTAAAGGCCATCTGATTTGCTTTAAGAATTAATTTATACTTCAGAGCAAAATGATTTAACGAAGTTTTAATTTTAAGAAATTCAAGCTTGCAAT
>DASZIJ010000065.1:0-25786 GCA_035949155.1 Candidatus Rhabdochlamydia sp.
CAAATGTGGATCGCTTCACTCCTGTCAATCGACGAAATTCTTCGTCTTTAAACTCCTTCAAACAATCGTATCTCATGATTAAAGCCTGTTAAAATTTTAATCATTTTACAGATCTTCTATTGGTTATGCAAGAGATCTATTGTACAATGCATGTATCGGCAATAAGATTGAGGTACTTATGGCATTTTCCAGATATTTAAATCCAAAAAATGATGTAGCCTTTAAGAAGATCTTTGGTTCAGAAAAAAATAAAGATATCGTGATTCACTTCTTAAACGACATCATCGGCTCTTTTAAAAATAGCCATATTGTAGAGATAGATTTTTTACCCACGATTTTAATCCCTAATAGCGATGCTCAAAAAATCAGCATTGTTGACGTTTTATGCAAAGACAGAGAAGGAGCAAAATACATTATTGAAATGCAGGTATCGTCGACTAGAGGCTTTGAAAAACGCGCCCAACACTATGCTGCTAAAGTTTATAGCGATCAAGCCAGAGTCGGACAAGAGTATCAAGATCTTAAGGAAATCATCTTCCTGGCTATCGCTGACGATATCATTTTCCCTAATAAAGCCCATTATAAGTCAGATCATATAGTCATGGATAACAAAACATATGAACATGACCTTAAAGACTTTTATTTTACCTTCATTGAGCTTCCTAAATTTAAAAAAAACAAGGAAGAACTCTTTTCTATGGAAGAAAAATGGTGCTACTTTTTTAAACACGCTCATGAAACCACCGAATCTGATTTAGAAAGGATTCTAGGAAGCAACAATATTATCCACAAAGCGTATAGCGCTCTTAACCAGTTTTATTGGACTGAAGGTGAGCTTCTAGCTTATGACGCAAATCAACGCATTAACATGGACCATAAGGCTATTTTAGATAAAAAATATGATGAAGGCGAAGCTAAAGGCATTGAAAAAGAAAAAATACAAACAGCTAAACGTCTATTGCAGGATGGGTTAGCCATTGATCTAATTTCTCGGTATACAGACTTGTCTAAAGAACAAATAGAAGATTTAAGAAAATATACCTTAGAAGAGCCTTCAGTAGTCAATTTTTAAAAGATTATCAGTTGGGCTGGCCTTTTAAGGCATTTGTTTTGAAGTAAAAGAAGATTTTTAGGAGATTTAAAAGTTATGGCAATTACAAAATATTTAGACCCAAAAAACGATATAGCCTTTAAGAAAATATTCGGAACAGAAAAAAATAAAGACATCCTGCTGCATTTCTTAAATGATATCCTCAACTTTTCTGAAGATAACCACATTATAGACATAGAGTTCTTATCCCCCATTCTAGCTCCTAAGATCGCTGTTAAAAAACAGAGCATTGTCGATGTCTTATGTAAAGACAAGAAAGGAGTAAAATACATCATTGAAATGCAAGTCACCAAGTCTAGAGGCTTTGAAAAACGCGCTCAATACTACGCCTCTCAAGTGTATGGCAATCAAGTCAATATTGGAGATGAGTATCATGAGCTTAAAGAAATTATCTTTATAGCCATTGCTGATTGTATCATCTTTCCTGACAAAGCCCATTACAAATCAGATCATGTCATACTCGATAAAGCAACACATGAGCATGATCTTAAAGACTTCTACTTTACCTTTATTGAACTTCCTAAATTTACCAAAAGCAAAGAGGAACTCTCCTCCATAGAAGACAAATGGTGTTATTTTTTTAAACATGCCCATGAAACCACCGAAGAAGACTTACAGAAGCTTATAGGTAGCGACAGCATTATCCAAAAAGCCTATACCGCCCTTAACCATCATTATTGGAATGATACCGAGCTTGCTGTTTATGAAGAATTGAAGCGTATTTACATGGATAATAAAGCAGCTAGAGCACAGGAACTCTATGAAGATGAGATCAATGCTAAAAAAGCCAAAGAAGAAGGTAAAGCTGAGGGTAAAGCTGAGGGTAAAGCGGAAGGCAGAATTGAAGGTAAAATGGAACTAGCAAAACGTCTATTACAGAACGGTGTGGGAATGGATGTGATTGCTCTATCAGCTGATTTATCTAAAAAGCAGGTAGAAGATTTACAAAAATATATTTTGGATGGAACCACTGTGGTCAATTTCTAAGATTGGTTGGACAATTTGACATTAGCGTTTAATTTAAACTAGAAATAAGAAGATATCCAACTTTTTTGATATATATAAAAAGGGATTTCTCATCTTATATATGATGTAATTCAATAATAAATCTTTTTATAAATTTCCATAATTCTATTCCTTATACTTAGCCAGTAAATGGAAGTTTCATGACGAAAAACCTCTAGTTGTGCTATCTGTTAAGATACGCGGTATACCTATGCCGAAGTTTGAAAAAGTTAAACAATACGGAATCAGATTATGGCAGACCAAGACTTCCCTACTAAAGACCTAAGCAATGCAGAGCGTATTTCGCCAACTGTTAGAATTGGAGAGGATAATAAATCCCTTCCTACAGGACAATCTTTTTCTTCTCTTATGAAAACAGGTGAGCCCCCTCTTGCCAATAAAACCCCGATGATTTCTCCTTTTGACTTGATGCAATCAGGACATTCTCCTATCACACAGGCGGCTACGACAGATAATTTGCTTGCCCAAGTTAAACACGCACACAGCACCTTGGGAGATATCTCCAATCAACTCAATACACCAAAACTTAAATTGCGCTCTTCTGATAAATATCTCTTAAAAAATAAGCTGAATAATACAACGGCTAATTTACGTGCAGTAAATGCTAAATTAGGGACAAATGAGGAAAAACCAGAAGAAGCCCCCCCCTCTACTAAATTTCAAGGTCCATTGGCTAGGTTTATGAATTATCTAGCCGATGGCCAACAACAATTAGTATCTGCTCAAAGACAACTGCAATCACTTAAAGCAAAAGGAGACAGCCTTGCTCCTGCTGATTTTTTACTGATCCAGGTAAAATTAAATAAAGCTCAACAAGAGTTAGATTTTACCTCTGTGTTGCTTTCAAATGCTGTTTCTGGGTTTAAAACACTGATGAATGTACAGCTATAAGGACATATGAAACAAACGCCTGATTTTGATCAATTAGTCTCCCATCTTGATGAGTTAGAGCTTACTACAGTACATGGAAGAATTACTGAAGTAGTGGGAATGTTGATTAAAGCAATTGTTCCCCAGGTGAAAATGGGTGAAGTTGTTCTCATTAAGCGAGAAGAAGCCCCTTTAATGGCAGAGGTTGTAGGTTTCACTCGAGAAGAAGTCTATTTATCTCCTCTTGGAGAAATGCATGGAATAGGCCCTTCTTCAGAGGTAATTCCCCTACGGATGGCCTTACATATTAAAGTAGGAGAAGGACTCCTCGGTCGCGTGGTAGATGGCCTAGGCAATCCTTTAGATCTTGAACAAAAAGGATCTCTTCATTTAACGGAAAGCTATTCAGTAATCAATCCTCCTCCCGATCCGCTCAAGCGAAAAATTATTACAGAGCCGATCTCATTAGGAATTCGCGCTATTGACGGTCTTCTTACTTGTGGGGAAGGACAAAGAATGGGAATCTTTGCTGCTGCAGGAGGAGGGAAATCTACCCTTTTGGGTATGATTGCCCGTAATGCTAGAGCTGATATCAATGTGATTTGCCTAATTGGGGAAAGAGGAAGAGAAGTACGCGAGTTTTTAGAAAACGATCTGGGCGAAGAAGGCATGAAAAGATCGGTTGTTGTGGTTTCTACATCCAACCAAGCCGCGCAATTGCGTATCAATGCAGCCTATATGGGGACAGCCATTGCAGAATATTTTCGGGATCAAGGGAAAAAAGTGATCTTGATGATGGACTCAGTAACTCGTTTTGCAAGAGCTTTAAGAGAAGTAGGTCTTGCAGCAGGAGAGCCACCTGCAAGGGCTGGCTTCACTCCTTCTGTTTTTGCAACGCTCCCCCGCTTATTAGAACGCTCGGGCAATTCTGACAAAGGCTCCATTACAGCTTTTTATACCATTCTAGTAGCAGGAGATGATTTAAATGAACCTGTCTCTGACGAAGTGCGCTCCATTCTCGATGGACACATTATTCTCTCTAGAGAACTTGCACGCCAATATCACTATCCTGCCATTGATGTTCTCGATTCGGTTAGCCGAATCATTTCACACATTGTCGATAAAGAACATCTGCAGTTGATTGGCAAAGTTCGTGAAGTATTAGCTAATTATAAAAAAAATGAACTGCTCATTCGCATTGGAGAGTATAAACCAGGATCTGACAAAGCAGCTGACTTTGCTATTAAATACATCGATAAGGTAAATCGTTTTTTACGCCAAGCAGTTGATGAAACGTGTAGTTTCGAAGAAACTCTGCAACAACTCAAAATGCTTTTTAGATAGATATGCCACGTTATCCCCTTAAACAATTAGCCGAGATTAAACAAAAAAATCTCGAAACAGCAGAAATTACTCTACGAGATAAGAAACGCATTCTTGAACAAGAACAAACAAGTCTGACTAAAAAAGAAAAAGAACGAGACCTGGTAAAAGAACATCGTATTGATAAGCTTCAGCAATTACGCGATCACATGGATGAAGGAGCAGTTCCTCATAAAATAGAGCAGATGAAGCAATACCTAAAACTTGTTGATGAGAAGCTAGCTGTTAAACAACAAGCTGTCATAGAACAAAAAAAAAAAGTAACGCTAGCTGAAGAAGAAGTGGCTAAAGCGCGCAGAGAACTTATAGAATGCCAACAAGACGTAGAAAAAATGCGCTTACATCGCAAAGAGTGGGAACGCGAAATACATCTCATTGAAGAACAAAAAGAAGGCGTTGAAATGGATGAAATAGGCTCTGCTGGCCATGAACGTAAAAAAACAGCTGCTTCTCGTCAAAAGCACAAGAAAAAAAAGCCTCACTAAAATGCTGGACAACTCAGATAAAAATCCAGTATGAGTTAAGATGATAAAAGCGAGGTCTCTATGAGCGAAGTTGGCAAAGTTCCTAACCCTCTTAATCCTGCTAATGACCCTAAAAAAGATAAGCACCGCCTAGGTTCTAATCAATTTAGAGAAAAATTTGATTACAGGAAAAAAGAAGAAGCCTCTTCCGGGGGTAATAGACAACGCTATTCACCAGAAGAAGAAGAGCAAACCCCTAAAACAGCTAAAACACCAAATCCCGATTCTATTTTTAAAAGCTCTAACTCCCAGAAAAGTTCTTTCCAAGTAAAAAAAAATGCAGAAGCAACCCATAAAAAAATAACCCCTTCCTCTGAAAAAGAAATGCAAAAGAAGTCTATAGAGGAAATCTCTGTTGAAAAAAAGGTAGAAGAAAAGCAAATAGAGGAAAAAAGCATTAAAAAAAAAGAAATTATTTCAGCAAAACCTACGCCAGAAGAGCCCCCACCTAAGACCTCTTTTCCAAAACACACACCTCCTACTCTGAAGTCTAAAGAGAGAAAAAAAGAAGAAGCCCCTACCTCTTTTGAGCCTCTAGCAAATATACAGCCAAATCAACCTAGCTATCAACCTCCTGTATTACCAACAGGATCTGCTTTCACCTCTAATCAAATAAATCAATTGTTTGACAGAATAGCAGGGGTAATGACGGTTATGGAACTCTCTGGAACAACAACAACAGAACTTACTCTTTCAGGAGAAGAATTTGCTTCTTCTGTTTTTTATGGAGCTCGTATTACAATTACCGAGCATACTAAAACAGCTCCCAAATCTTTTAACGTTCAGTTATCTGCCAATCCACAAGCAGTAACATTATTTGAAAAAAACATGCCTAATTTACTTGCAAACTTTGCAAGTGGTAATTACGCTTTTCGCATTCATCGTTTGGAAACGAATATAGAAGAGCGTCCTCTTTTTAAACGCAAGGGATCCTTTGGGAATGATCAACAGCCAATGCAAGGAGATTCTTAAATGACTATATCATCAAAACTACCATCTACTCCTTTAAAAGAGCAAAAAAGCGGAAAACCAGTACCCAAAACGGATTCTTTTAGTAAGCTTTTAGGAGAAAAACAGAAAAAACTTTTAAAAAGCGAAGAGGAGAATCCAGAAAATCCCAAAAACCCCATTTGGGTACCTAATCTCACACTTCCTCCTGAAAAAACTCCTGATTTATCTACTATTCTATCGACAAAAATCTCTGAGGTTGAGTTAAGCAGCAATGCCCCTGCAACATCTCATTTTCCTATAGAAATAGAAGAGCTTTGGGGAAAACTTGCCTCAGCTTCCATTCTTATGAATCATTCACAAGACAGAGAAACTACTTTTACCCTAGATACAAATACTTCTCTTTTCTCTGGCATGCGCATTACGATAAAAGAATATTCAACAGCACCTAAGGTTTTTAACATTGAATTAGCGCCTACTTCTAGCAGTGCTCTATCCTTAATCGCTTCTCACGTACCTCAGTTACTTAATCGATTTCGTCAAGAGTCGTTTGGTTTTTCTGTTAATGACATTATTCCAGAGCTGCAAACTTATAAGACAACTGATCATCAAAAACAAGATGATGAGGATGATCAATGAGCACAATGCCAATGAACTGGATTCACCAAATTCACCACACTCTGCAAGAGATGAAGGAGATCCCCTTATGGGGAAATCCACCTCCTATTCCTTGGGATCAATGCATACAAGAAGTAGCTTCTCTTCTACAAACCCCTGAATTAAGTCTTGTGGTTGGAGATACTCAGCTGCTTACAGAGGAAAAAGTACTATTAGGGCTTGGTAATCATCCGATTATAACAAGCATTCAATTAAGCCCCCTTGTAGGACAATGCTTTTGGGTCATGGCACAAGAGGATATGGCTTTTTTGATCTCACTTGCACTCACGGAAAATCAGAACCAAAAAGCGATAAACTCTGCTTCTTTTCAAGAAGGTTTTTATCGATTTTTACTGCTTGAAATCTTAAAAGCTCTTGACCCTTTAAAACCTTTTGCTGATCTGTCTTTGAAAATGGGTTCTTTAACTACCATTCTTCCCAAAGAAAATGGTATTTGTATGGATATCGGTATTCATCATCCTAAAAAAGTATTATGGGGAAGAATTGTATGTCCTATCAGTTTTCATCAGGCTTTTAAAACTTATTTTGCAAATGAAGTCTTTTCGATCGATGAGAGCGGTCTAGATGTAGAGCTACCCTTATCTACTCAAATCGGTCATACACAACTTAAATTATCTCAATGGGAAAAGATTGCAGTCGGTGATTTTTTAATCTTGGATGTTTGCTCTTACTCCCCTAATACAACAAAAGGGACAGCAACTCTTTTTTTAGAACAAACTCCTTTATTTACTGTAATTTGTAAACCAGCTAGCTGCAAAATCATCGACTATGCCTATCAGGAGGAATCCATGGATGAAGATTTCGAAGAAGAAGACATGAATCAAGAAGAAGAAACAACACTCGAACAAGAAGAGCCGTTAATCCCCATACCTGATGCTCTCTTAACTATTCATGTAGAAATAGCAAGAATGCGGATGAACCTAAAAAAACTCATACAACTTAAACCCGGCAATGTCATTGAATTAGCCACGCGACCTGAACAGGGAGTAAGATTAACCGTAAATGGGAAAGCTGTTGCCAAAGGAGAGCTTATTCAGCTCGGCGATGTACTTGGGGTTAAAATCCTACAGATTGGGGAATAACATTTTCAAATATGGCAGAGCATTCTTTCTATAAACAAAATACGCTCCCCGAGCTGATAGGAAAAGAAGATATCCCTCTGCCTGAAAGAATTGGCCCTTATAAAATAGAGGGTCTTTTAAATAAAGGCGGAATGAGTCTTCTTTATTTGGGCTTGGATCCTAAGACGAAAAAACCTTTAGCTATTAAGGTCTTATCTCCTGACCATATCAATCACCCCGAAGCTGTTGAGCATTTCTTAAGAGAAGCTAAAGCCATTTCGGTGTCTAATCATCCTAATATTGTAAAACTCTATGGGGAAGGAAGCTGGGAAAAAGGGCTTTATATCGCTATGGAGTTAATCAATGGTGTTTCGCTTAGACAATTTATCGTACAACATTCCTTATCTATACGCAGAGTTTTAGATATCTCTCTGCAAGTAGCCTACGCGCTTCAACATTTACACTCTCTTCGAATTATCCACAGAGATGTGAAACCAGAAAATATTCTAATTACAGAAGATGGTGAAGTAAAGCTTATTGATTTTGGAATCGCGCAATTACAAGACGAGCAAGATCAATTTGCTCTACCCTCCTACTTTATCGGCACACCGAATTATATGAGCCCTGAACAAAAAGAGAACCCCTCTCATTTGAGTTTTGCCTCTGATCTGTATTCTTTAGGCATCATCTTATACGAACTCATTTCTGGAAAACTCAGCTATGGCGCTATTAACCTTACCTCTATCCCCAAAGGCTTAAGACATATTCTTGTAAAAGCCCTAGCTATCTCAGTGAGTGAACGCTATCAAACCACCGAAGAGTTTATTCATGACGTTTCTTTCTATTTACAATCTAAAGAATTAGAAAAAGAGTATGCAGGCCCAGATCAGGTCAAGCAAGTCTATGAAGCCCTGTATGCAGCATTTCAACTAACATTACCTAAAAAACCCCCTTCTTGGTCTCATGCAGATATCGGTTTAGCAAAATGGCATGGAGCCCAATTTGGCCTTTATTACGATTTTATTCGTCTTCCTAATAATTGTCTTTGCATATTACTCGCCTCTTCTACTACAACAACAATAGAAGCAACCATTTGCATGAGTAGTTTACAGGGGATGATTCATATGTATACACATCAATTAACTTTAAGCAAAATTGATGAGCTAACCTCTAGCTTAAACCAACTACTTTGTAAACAAGCCTGCCCAATTACTTTTAGCGCGCTTCTTCTTGACCCTCTACAAGATAAACTCAGTTGCATTTCCTGTGGATATGACAGTTTGATCCACGTCTCTCAAGAGAGTTTTCATCCACGAACCATTGTAGCTAAAAATCCCGCATTAGGAACAAATCCCCAACTAGAGTTTTCTGAGACCATCGATAATTGGGAAATTGGCGATACCCTTATTTTACACACCTTTGATGTCTCTGATAAAAACACAGAATTAGCCAATTTTGAAAAAATGTTTTTTGAAGAGATTAAAGAGCACTTGCTCTTTTCTGCACAAAGACAAGCAGAAACCGTTCTTCGATCGGTTTTGCACTATCCCACAGCAGCTAATGCAGCCTCTAAAGCATTAATCTGCATACAAAGAATTTCTTAAGAAATAAGATTTTAAAAAGGAAGATCTATGAGTGTATTCATTACATCTATTACAGAGTTATCCCGAAATTTTTTCCATTTAGACCCTTTTAAGTACGATGAATATTTTGCTATTACTCCCTTTTTTCAAAAACATTGTCCAAATGCAAGTCTTCTTCATCGGGTTTGCTTAATACCAGTCAAAGTTATACATGATGGGCCCATTCACGCGCCTGCGGCAGTAGTTAAAACAATAATGGCCATAGTAAAAAGCATCTTTGCAATCCTTCTTGAAGTCTTCGGTATAGAAATTGACTATCGAACACCTTTTAAACAAGGACTTGCTCACTTAGTTCTTGGAGTTATTCATCTTATAGAAGCTCCTTTATCTCTTATACCCAACACTCATAAAATACACCTCCTATATCTTGATAGAATAAGTAAAATAAAAAATAGCCTTGCTAAATTTTTAGAAACTTCAAATAAAGGAATTACTATTAAATATGTTGCTGATCCAAACCTCGAAGAACAACTCAGAGTAGCTCAAGAAGAATTAAAAATAAGGGATGCAGATTTTGATCAACTGGAACAAGATATAGAAAGGACAGCAAAAAATTTAAAGGAACCTTCTCAATGCGAGAAAATTGTTGATAGATCTTTACTTCTTAGTAAAAAGGCTATCCTAGAAAAGGTTAGAAACATAAACAAAACCGCTCGACAACCCATAACTACTCATAAGGAAATAAAGAATGAAAAAATAACCAATTCTCTCATGCAAAACGAAAAATCTGTAGTTACCTCTAAAAAACATCATTCATTTGAAGATGTAGATGATCTATTAGAAAAAATTCCAACTCCTTCTAATACAGATATTTTAGCAACTATTTTCAGTGAATCAAAAAATTCCAAGGAAGAAGTACAATCAGCTCCCCGAGAATACAAGAACTCTAATAAAAATTTTTCTTCTAATAGCAGTCATCCCTCTCAAAAAAGCTCTTTTGCTCTTCGTAAAGAATACTCTGAAAATCTAAGAAACCGTAGCAAAAAACCCCAGTTAGCTAATTCCTAGAATAAGTGATTTAAAAAAGGGAAATTTTATGAATATAGTTCAATCAATGACATCTTTTCTCATTTCAGATCCTATCAGTTTTAATCAAAGCCTTGGAAATCGATGCCAAGTTTTTTGCTCAAAGAACCCCTCCCCTAATATATTATCTCGTCTTATCGTAGGTGTTATTATAAAAGATATTACCCGTATTTCTGATATCGCTCTTCATATCATTGTAGGCTTGGCAAAATTGAACATCTGTGCAATAAAGCTGATCTATTCTATTCCAGCAAGGTTATGGGGATGTATTCCAAGTTATGAAATAGGCAAAGAAGGTCTTGCTCATTTAGGTTTTTCTGGATTCTATTTTGCAGATATATTTATTTCTCTGACTAATACGATAAATAGATATCCTAAAGATTTAATAGAAAAGGTAGAAAGCTGTTTCTCTAGATTTTTATTACCCAAAATAAACGCTGTTAATAAAGAGGAAGTACATGAAACACAACAGGAAGAACTACAGTCACCGTTTTCTTCTGAATCTGAAGCAGATCTAGATGAATCAAATTTAACAACACAAGAGGCAGACTCGGACACATCTCTTGAAGAGGATCCATCTCAATCGCAACAGAAAAACTCCTTATATATAGCTTTTTTAGAATGTGGAACGGATCCAGAGAAAAGCGAAACATTGGCTAACAATTATTTAAAATACCCAAAATCCTTGCGTCATTCTGAAAATTCGATAATTTCAGAATACTAGATACTATATTTAACAAAAAATCATACATTATGTTTTACAATAAATACATGTTAGTAATAATGTAATTATTATAAAGCATGATTATTACATACATAAAATCAGAAAAAAGAACATTTTAAAATAATAAAGCTCTGTAATTGAATTTTACATCTTTTTCGTCTATGCAAAAAATACTTCAGTAGAACGATTTTTAAGCAAAAATGGAAGTTTTATGGGTATAGCTAGTCTTATTGACCTTGATCGGAACTTTGGAAAGGAATCTCAAAACTTTTGCTCAAAGAGTCCTTCTCCTAATATATTATCTCGTCTTGTTGTAGGTGTTGTTATAAAAGATGTTGCTCGCATTTATGATATTGCTATCCATATAATTATAGGGTTAGGGAAATTAGCCATCTGTACAATAAAGATCTCCTATTCTATTCCAGCAAGATTGTGTGGATTTACTCCAAATTATGACATAGGCAAAGAAGGCTTTGCTCATTTAGGTTTTTCTGGTTTCTACCTAGCAGATATGTTTATTTCTCTTACAAACATTATAAATAGATACCCTAAAGACAAAATGGAAAAGGTAGAAAGCTTTTTCTCTAGATTTTTACAGCGTCTCAAGAAAGTTGCTGTTAGAAAAGAAGAAATACCTAAAACACAAATACAAGGACCTCAAGCTATTTTCTTTGAAGAACGAGAAAAATACTCCGTTAAACACTCTCCAAAAGCTGCTGAAGAAATGGCAAAAATCTCTGCTGAAAGCCGTCATAGGCTATTCCCTATATTATATGCAGAGTATGTAGAAAATAATAAAGAGCAAAAAAACATTGAAAAAAAAGCAACGGTATATGCCAAAGACTGCATTAGAATATATTCTGCTATGTATCAAACCTTCTCACCAAAACTCTCAAAAGAAGAAGCTGAAAAACAAACACTGCTCTATGCCAAAATTTATGTTAATGCTTATCTAAAAAAACTTGCAAGGCAGCCAAAAACACAATCAAAAGAAGAAACTCAAAAACAAGCAGATATGCATGCTAAGTATTTCACGGATCTTTTTTTTTCAGAATATCAATGCTGCTTAAGAAACACACCTGAAACCGCTGAAAAAGACGCAATGACCTTTGCTGAAAACCATATCGAAATATTTTATAAAGCTTGTTCTTTTCCATTTGAAATCTCAGAAGAAAAAGCTAAAGGAATAAAAGATGCTCTTTTTGAAGAGTATATTCATACGATTCCTAAAATAATAAAAGAAGGAAAAAATCCAGAATTTTATTTTATACCATATGCTCAGAAATATGTAGAGTGCCAAGCAGATGGCAGGAAAAGAAGTGCTAAAAAAATAGCAACTCGTCATGCCCAACGCCTTACTCAAGAATTAACACATAAAATGATAGAGCAATTCAATAAAACTAGGATGAAATTTGTCCTGAATAAGAACGATAGTTTAAAAAAATCTCCCACCTAAAACAAAAAGATTAAATTCGAGAAAACATCAATCTATCCATAAAATAAATATTTTTTAATTCACAAATAATACGAGGTCAGTAATGGCATCTATAGGTAACTACAATCCCTTATCTTGTGACAACTATATTAATGTTGGAAACTATTTCCAAACACAGCTCTCAAATCATTCAAATCTGGTTATACGCACAGCTCTTGTATTTGCAAAAATTGTGGGAAGAGGACAGGACGTGCTTATACACGCAGTTTTAGGATCTATTAAATTAATCGCTAGTACAGCAATGGCTATTTATTCCATTCCTGCTGCTGCATTTGACTCCATCCCAACACATCATAAAATTGCTAAACAAGCATGGCGACATTTTGGTCTTGCCTTATTTTTTGTGGCAGATATCCCCCTTTCTTTAGCCAATATTTTGAAAATGTATCCTAAGCCTCTTTGTAGAGGAATCCAACAAAAACTTAAAATATCTTCTACCGAACTTGAGTTTGATCAGGTTATTGATAGTTTACATACAACTGTTAGCACCTTATCTGAAAGACAAGGAACCCTATATAGAGAAACCTATCAAGAAAACGAACAATTAAAACAAGAAAACGAACAATTAAAAAATGAGCATCAAGCACTAAATCAAAAATATATAGGTCTCGTTCAAGAGAACCTAGCACATATGAAAGATCAAATAGCAAAAGAAGAAGCCCTTTTGTAATTAAAGCCTCTTAGTAATGACTATGACAAGAGCCTTATCTCCCTTATAGTATTTGCAATTATCAGGCACTTTGATCGCTATCTGTTTTTCTTGATAGTCAAGATAGGGATTAGCAATGATTTCAGAAAATCTATGATCCATCAGCTTTGAATTAGGGTCGCTTAAAAAACAGGAAAATCGCGATCCATTACGCATATGAGAAGCCAAACAGGGCTGAAGAAAAGCAAATAAACGATCGGAGGGGCCTTGAAAACTAAAGGGTTGTTTTTCAGAAGGCTCTGTTAAATGTATGTTGTGTTTTTTTGCTAATCTCTCGAATTGCTGTTTGGTAATTTGTTGATTGTTATAGAGTTGCTCTAAAAAGATAACGAGTTGTTCTTTTGGCTCTGATGCAACTGCTTTTACAAAATCATCCAGGTCTTGATCGGAGTACTTTTGTGTAGATAGATTAGGGAATTGCTGGTTAATCTCTTTAATGAGCGATTCTGCTTGTTTGACAATAAGGGAGGACTCTTGGCTTTCTTTTTCTATTTTTTCTAAATACTGCTGGCTCTCTAAAGGATAATCGTCAAAAAAAATACAATCGAATACTCCTAAACTTTTAAGAGCATTTTGCCAAGTGTCTTCAATAATTGTGACATGGGAATGTTTTTTTGCAAAGTCGCGCGCTTTTTGCGCGATTAAGGGATGATATTCAATGATCGTATGAGATTTGGGTTTATAAGATTGAATGTGTGAGGCAGAGTATCCTAGTCCAAAGCCTATTTCTAAGACATCCCCGAAGGGTTGTAATTCATCAATGCAGGCCTGCATGTAAGGTTTTTCCCATTCCATCATTACCTGAAATGTGTCTTCTTTTAATAAAATTTCCTTGCCGTTTTCATCGTGATCATAGCGCATTTTGCAAAAAATCATAAGTAATTCCTATTTTATTAAGGCCTATTGCATAAACAGCCGTTTACAATAAACCAAACAGTATTTTAGGATTCGTTACAAGCTATTTTATCTTTTGTATAGCTCCTTGTAAAAGGGTCATAACCGGAGTCTCCTTAAGCTATGAAAGAATTTCGATCTCACTTTTGTTACAAAATCACTTTGTGTGCACTGCCATTTTCTACTATTGCCTATACTTTAGATACCACTACAGATCCTATTGCGTATAAACTAGAAAATTCTAAAGTCCTTATCTATTCAGATAAGGATACATATACTATTAATTTCAATGACGTATCTATTATCGAATTGATTCGTTTTGCAAGCAAAATCACAAATTTAAATTTTGTTTTTGAAGAATCGGAATTGCAATTTACCGTTACTGTTGTTTCCGAAGAGCCTGTATCTGCTAAAAATGTGATGTCTGTTTTAATACAGGTACTACGTGTACATGACTTAAATCTAGTGGAGCAGGATAAAAATATCCTGATCACTTCTAGCAAAAGAGTGCATCAAATCCCACCAATTGTTTCCCAAGACCGCCCTTCCTCTAAAATAGAACCCGCAGCTTTAGTAACACGTGTATTTCGGATCAAAAATGCAAATATCAATACGGTTGCAAGTATCTTAAAACCTATGGTATCCGATGCGGCTTTAATTGAAATATCACCAGAGACAAAGCAGTTAATTGTAACCGACATTGCTGCAAACATAGAGCAAATTAGCACCCTTTTAAGTAGTTTAGATGCGCCGCATAGCCCCTTAGAAATTGATTCCTACAATGCAAGAAAACTGCCTCTGGATCAGTTAATTCTTTTAACTCAGCAAATTATCGCTCCTTTTGTTGAATCAAATCCTATCATCTTTGTTCCCCAATTAGAATCGCATACGATTTATATCGTTTCCACGCCCTATTTAATTGAAAAAGCCATGGAGATTATGGAGGACTTGGATGTCACTTCAGAAGCAGCACTTTCCATAAAACCTGGCTTGAGAAAAGTATTTCTCTATAAAGCCAAGAACCGCACGGTTAACGAACTAAAAAAAGAATTAGAACAAATTAGTTCTGAGCTTAAACAAACAGGGAGCTCTCCTACATTAGCTTCTGCTATTTTTGGTGTTCAGGTTTTGCGCGATTCCAATTCTTTATTGTTTGTAATTGATGAGCAAAGCACCGTTAAACTACAAGATATTTTAGCAAAACTAGATACCCCTGTTCTTACAAAAACGGGAAAGAGCTCTTTCTTCATCTATAAAATTGAACATGCTGAAGAGCCTCAAATAGCAACCTCTTTGCACCAAATGCTAGAACATCTTCAAGATTCTCCTCATCCTGATTCAGATCTTGTCGATGTGATTAAAAGCATGAAATGGATCAAAGAAACCAATTCTCTAGTATTCACAGGAACAAAGTCTGCTTTAAGACAGATAGAAACCATTCTACCCACTTTTGATATCGCACCTCATGAGGCACATCCTAATAAAAAAACACCCCCTAAATCCAATTATTTTGTGTATAAACCGGTATATCGTCACCCAGAAGAATTGGAAAAAGCTTTAAAAGATATGAGTCATGCTCTTAAAACAGGTGGCTTAGTCGATAAATCCTTCTTAGCTGCTGTAGCCACTATGCAATGGGTTGAGAGTACAAAGTCTTTAGTGTTCACTGGCGATCCAGACTCATTAGAAAAAATCCAAACACTCTTAGTTTCTCTGGATAATAACGAAGGATACCCTGTAGGAGCTTCCTCTTTTTCCATTTATAAACCCAAATATGTCCCGGCAGAAGAGATTCAAGCAGCACTTGTCGATCTAGCTTTTGATCTGAAAGAATCAGGATTAAATGATCCTAAATTATTAAAAACCCTATCCTCTGTACGCTATGTCGCAGCTACTAAATCTTTTGTATTTGCAGCAGATCAAGAGACTCTTGTTAAGATACAATCCTTACTCGATAGCATAGATGTTGCCAATGCTTCTGGATCGATTCAACACGTGGGCAGTATCACTTTTTTTGTCTATAATATCCAAAACACCACTGCTACACAATTAATCGCTTCCTTAAAAAACTTTGCGGCCCAATTGGAAAAATCCACACTGCCCGATAAAAGTCTTGCAGAAACCTTAGAAAAGGTGCGCTGGATCAAAGAGACAAACTCTCTATTATTTACAGGAACAGAACAAACTCTTGAACGTGTACAACAATTAGCGCAGAATTTTGATCTATCTAAAGGAAGCAAACCTCCAAAAATCCCTAATGAGCGTAAAGCAAGCACATTTACGACTTATACTCCCAAATTTGTGAATGGAGATGATTTGATTGAAATTCTGCAAGAATTTATGAATAATTTAATTAGCGCAGGAGTTTCAGATACCTCTTTATTCGATGCGATTAATAATTTAAAGTGGATCCCTAAAACCTCTATTCTCTTGATTTCCGGAGAACCTACAGCTATTCAAAGAATAGAAGGGTTGCTACAAAAATTCGATATTCCCGGCCAATCCACTACAAATCCAGCGATTGAATCAATTGAAAATACGAGCTTTTTGGTTTATAAACTACAGTTCCACGGTGGAGATGATATTCAAGTTGCCCTAAAGCAAGTAGTGGCTAGCTTAGCTAAATCCTCCGGAGAATCTTCTGCACTAGCCGATGCTGTATCCTCTCTACAATGGATTAAAGTGACCAATTCCCTCCTTAGCACAGGACAAGAGGGCATTCTGATTAAACTCAAAGAACTCATCCAAAATTTAGACACGCCTCTTAAACAAGTATTTATTGAAGTGCTCGTCATTGAAACACGTTTAAATAATGCCCAAAATTTCGGTTTGCAATGGGGCAGCCAAATGCAATATTTAAATAAAGCAACGGTTGGTTTTGGAAACTTCCCAGGAGGAGCACCCTTAGTACCAAGCCGAGCACCGCAGACTTTTTCTCCAACCTTAGCTGGAGTGAATGCAACTAACACTCCAAAAGGTGGAATGGTTCCTTTTACCAATGGTTTTGATTTAGGTGTCATTGGCGATATTATTATGCATAAGGGCAAATCCTTTATTTCTTTGGGCAGCTTGGTCAACGCCCTGCAAACAGATGTGGATACGACAATTGTGATGAATCCTAAAATCATCACGCAAGATAATCGCCAATCCAATATTTTTGTCGGGCAAAATATCCCCTTTACCGGAGCCATTGTAACGAATAGCTCCAACAATACAGTCACTACTTCGAATGTGGAATACCGAGATATAGGGGTTAACCTAACGATTACCCCTATTCTAGGAGATAACGATATTGTTACATTAGATATCGTACATGACATTACAGAAGTGGTAAACTCTGTTGGCAGCGTAAGCAATACACAGCTAACAGGTATTCAGACCTCACATACACATATGGATACTAGGGTACACGTCCCTAATAACCACTTTGTGGTTTTAAGCGGAATGATTCAAAATGCTAAAGTTCGCCTTAAAACAGGCCTTCCCTGCTTAGGAGGCTTACCTGTAATTGGTGTTTTATTTAGCGAAAATGACCGTAATCTGGCAAAATCTAATGTAATCATTTTTGTGAGACCACAAATTATTAATTCCTATGATGAATATAAAAAAGTTACCGAACATCAAGAATGGCTCTACAAAGATAGCGCTTCTTTACCGATCCTCAAAGAAGAATTTGATGAAGGGCTCGATTTGGTCAAACTTCCTGAGAATGAATAAACTTTGTTTATGCATTCTCTTCTTGTCCAGCTTATGTAGTTGTTATAAAAGAGTCTCTGATGAGATAGAACCTGTATTGCAGTATTCTGTGCATGATCGCTATATAAAAGCGCTTCCCTCTGCATTTGAGGCCCTATCTCATGACGAAGAACAATCCGACTGGGGCAAAGAGATGCGAATTGCATTAGGTTTTGCCAAGGAATGCGATCTCTATCAAGCCATCACAGCCTTTAAAAGAGCAGAGATTTTACTCTCTTCCTCTAATAGTTCTCGTCTTTTGCAAATACAATACGGGATTCTTATCTGTTATTATATGGGGCAGAAATACGATCAGGCCATTGCTGTTTTCCAAGGCAGTAGCCTCACACATGCCTCTGCAGAATTTACACCCTTACACGATCTCTTAGTCGTTCTCTATGATTGTTATATTCAAACCAATCAACAAACTCAAGCTGATCATATTTTAGAGTTATTTAATCAATACTTTCCTGATCAATCGATGGATCTATACTTATCTAAATCTTTCATGACAGCTGACTTTCCTGCTTTAAATCTTATGGAAGAGAGCCCTCCTCCAAGGCCTTATTTAAGCGATTTTTTGCAGGAATACCAAATACATAAAAAGTCCGTTGGCAAAGCACAATTGCTAAATGCCCTACTGCCAGGCTCTGGTTATTTATATTTAGGACAAAAACAATCCGCTTTAACCGCTTTTTTACTCAATGGATTATTTATTGCTGCATCGGTCTATTGTTTTGATCATGGTAACATCGCAGCTGGAGTGATCTTTACAAGTTTTGAAGCTGGATGGTATTTTGGAGGAGTGTATGGTGTAGGTCTAGAGGCTAAATGTTATAATGAAAGACTCTATGAAACCTTAGGTTGCCATTTGATGAGAGAACAACGTTTATTTCCTATGTTGATGCTTAAATATGCTTTTTAGATTACTGCTTCTTTTATTCCCTTTTTGTGTGTATGCACTACCAGGCTACTTTGAGCCATGGGGTAAAGATGCAGATCTCATTTTCCCCCAACCAAAAAAAACAGAAGCCACTTCTTCTTCTCTACCTGTATATGTAGCAGAAAAAATCATTTGGTTCCATCAGCGCATCCTATCACCAGTAGACGGACCAAGAAGCCACTTTTACCCCTCTTCTTCTAGCTATATGAAACAAGCCATGCAAAAACATGGCTTTATATTTGGCTTTTTTTTGGGCTGTGATCGTCTGCAACGAGAAAATAGCGATCCTTGGGTATATCGCTGTATCGAGATGGATCACAAGCTTATCAAATACAATCCAGTGCCTCACTCAAAATAAGAAGAGTCTAATTTTTCTAAATCCAACTCTTCTTCTTCTAAATCAATAGCCTGTTTTCCTAATTGAGGATTTGATAAAGCTAATTTTCTTTCTTTACGCCCTCTGAGAATAAATTCAATAGGAGAGCCTAAAAACCCATACTGCAAACGAAACTGATTGATTAAATATTTTTTATAAGAATCAAGCATCAATTCAGGTTTATTGACAAATAGCACAAAACGAGGAGGCTGTACGCCAATCTGTGCCATATAATAAATACGCAGACGTTTTCCATCGATCATAGGAGGATGGTACTTTTGCACAACTTGTTCGATAAACTTATTTAGCTGTCCTGTTGTAACACGACGCAATTGTTGTTCATGCACTTTAGCAACTGTATGAAAGATCTTTTCGATGTTTCTTCCTGTTTCTGCAGAGGTAAATAACAAAGGACAGTGGGTTAGAAAAGGTACATCAATTGCAAAACTCTTTTGGCAATGCTCCATACGGAATCCTTTTACAAGATCCCATTTATTAAACACTAAAACACAACCTTTACCTAAAGCAGCGATTTCATTAGCAATGCGTTTTTCTTGTGTACTAATCCCCTTTTCTGCATCGATCACAAGTACGCATACATCCGCTCGATCCATTGCTCTTTCAGTGCGCAAGGCTGCAAATTTATCCACGACTTCTTTTTCTGATTTTTTTTTGCGAATACCCGCTGTATCGATTAAGGTAAATAGTTGATTTTCTAATTGAATCTCCACATCGATAGAGTCGCGAGTAGTACCTGCAATAGGACTGACCACACATCTCGCTTCTTTTAATAAATAATTTACAATGGTAGATTTACCAACATTAGGACGACCAATAATGGCAGTGCCAATGCCCTTTGTCTCTTTAATCACTTGGTCAGGGAAGTTAATCCCAAGAAAAGCTACTTCTAATAATTCTGCGATCTGAAACTTTTGTGTGGCAGAAACCGCAACAATATCTTTAATCCCTAGGGAATGAAACTCATAGATTGCTTGGGTTTTAGAAAAATCATCTACTTTATTAACCGCTAAAACAACCCTTTTCTTAGTGCGTAATAACAGTTTTGCTACATATTCATCTAAAACTGTAACTCCCACAGTGAAATCCACCACCATGATCAATACATCGGCCTCTTCAATGGCAATCTCCGCTTGGCGACGGATCTCTTCCTGAAAAGCAATCCTCTGATCAGAATGGATTCCACCTGTATCGATCACCTCAAAAGACTGCCCAAAAAAATCGGCTTCAGCATATAGACGATCACGCGTTATCCCTTCTGCTTCGTCTACAATGGCAATTCTTTTTTTGCAAATTGCGTTAAATAAGGCAGACTTTCCGACATTGGGACGCCCCACCAGAGCTAGTTGTATTGTTTTCATAAGCCTCTTTAAGATTTAAGATAACCATAATAAAAAAAAGCCCATTAAAAAACCATAGATTGCGAAAGAACTAAAAAAATACTTTAGTTAAAATCCATTGAATTTTAATTTATATTCATCGAAGCTTAAAAATATTTAATTAAATAAACTGGAACTATTTAGATGATAAATACATATAATTTTATTTATTTATATCAAAAAACCGTCAAAAATGCTCTTATCCTTATGGGAGCCTCTAATGGAACTCCTTGCCCTTTACATCAGGCCATCACTTGTCATCTACTACAGTATTTAAGCTATAAAGTGCAAAAAAAAGTTTTTATCTATTTATTTCCTATTCATTACAACGAGTCTCTTTATCAACAAAACCTTATGCACTACGGACCCAGTATTGCAAATCGAGGAAGAGATGAGCATAGAAGTAAATATCCCGATCGATTCAAGGTTTTAAATAAAGCCATTGCTTCTACTATTACTCTCTTGTTATTAAAACCATTCAAATGGAGTGTTCTTAATCAACTGATCCTGATTCAATATTTATTTAGTATTAGAGTTTCTGTTATGCAAACAACCCTCAAAATTCTTATTTTTATACTCCAGAAAACCCATCAATTGGTCCAAAATCTCCAACAAACAATTCATGTTTTTTTTAAACCCAATCCCATACCAAAGCCTAATGCTTTAGCACAAGAAAATGGCAACAAAATCAAAAAGCTTCTTACAAAACTTGAGGAGTTTCCCAATGTGCTTGAAAATCTAAGGCAATCAACAGATTTGCCAATAGATTCGATTACATATGAACCCCCTATACACCCTGTAAAGGAAAAAAATAATCCCTTGCATTTTTGGGATATTAAAACAATAAAAAAATTTTTTGAAAAATCTTTGACTCCTAATTGCCCTAATGGTTGCGGCAAAAAACTAGAGCTTGAAAATGAAGTAGATACAAATTTACAAACTAAAATTATAGAGTTGTTAGAAAAGACATATAATTCTAATGAAGATCCTATAAATTAAAATCATAACTTGATTTTCTAGTTGTTTATAACTATAATAGCGTGTTATTATGACTTATTCTGCTAATATCTCTTGGACAAGCGCCCCTAAATTTTTTGTACCTGTTTTAATCCTTCCTTACTGTTCTAAAACCTTTACCTATTCCAATGTTTTGATTTGTCATGTTCTGTATAAACTAATATACAAAATACAGGAGTGTGTATTTAAGCGTTTTTTTTCCGAAATCCCCGACCCTTTTTTGCAGCCTCTTTCTGTTTTATTTCATTTTCCTCGAAATAAATTTGAAGTATTAAATAGCTGCCTTGCTACTGGTATTTCTTTCTTGATGCTAAGCCAAGTAAGAGGACAATTAGCTGAAGTCTTCATAAAATATCGTTTATATATGGGAGCATTTCCTTTTGTAAGTCTCTTCCTCATGACCAATATTTTCATCGGCTTTGTAGTTGCTAGGCGTATCTACAAAATGGTTAGGTCGCATTTATATCCAATAACTAAACCTCAAATGACTATAACAGAGGAAAATCGTGTAAAAGCTGAAAAAATTAAAAATCTGATTGCAGAAATTCTTTCCATAAACCCAAATGTAAATGAACAAGATCTTGTAACGGAAAAAAACTTATATCTATTAGATAAAGTTTTGTTAGGTTTCCCAAATCTACCTATTCAAGAAAAAGATAATCCCCAGCACCTATGGGATATTATAGAAACAATAGATCCTTTAATAGCTGATGCTATAAATAAGGGTGAAGACCTTAAATGTCCAAATGGCTGTAATAAAAAACTAGAGCTTGGAGATCAAGTAAATACAAATGTACAAGATGAGATTATAAATCTGTTAAAAAAAGCAATTGCATCCTTAAATGAAGTTCATTAGAAATTTCTAAAAGAAGCATAATTTTAAAATAGTCTAGATTGTATCTCCCTTCTATTCATCTTAGCTTTCGATATAATATACGTCTTCAAAAGGGTATTCTCTAAAAAGTTAAAAATGCTATTTGCTTCTATGAGAAATTAAGTAATTAGAGCAGATCTTATCTTTACAATATTCTACCCCAGCTTATGTTCTTACTTTTCTCTGCTTAACTAGACCAGTATTTAAACGCAGTCAATCATTGATCGTAGCTATAACTTGAGCAATAAGAATTGGTAGGTTTTCAGTATTCTCTGCACGTAAGTTTTTTAAATATTGGTTCCAAAAATAATGTATGGAGTTATGTTAACACGTAATGCTTTTGCATAAGCGCCTAATTTCTTAGGATCTGGCTTGTATTTAGAGTTCTGAAAGTATCTCTGAATTGCTTTTATGGCAATTTCCTTGCTAAGATAGCGAAATGCATCAACAACAGAGCGTTCTCTGTCGAAAATGTAAGTGTTATATTCACCAAGTGCAATTTTGATTTTTCCTAGCTTAATATTGCGCATTCTAATGATTCTTGTGTTGGGCCGTCTAGGAGGATAGGATTCGTGTGATACAGCAACCCAAGCCTCTCGCATAATTTGATCCGTCAAATCGTGGTAACAAAGAGCAGAAATTAAACAAATGACCCCATCAGGAATGCTGGCTGCAACCAATGCCAAATTTTCCCACTGGAACTCAACTTCGGGTTCATATTGAGAGAAACGATAAGCTCCTGGATAAACCCTTTCTAAGGCGCCTCTTTTTACTAAATAAGCCAGGGCATGCCCGGGGACACCTTTTTTTTCTGCCTCTGCTGAGGTAAAAACAGGAACATTGGCAAATCGTTCTAATTTTTTCAGATATTTTAATTCTCTCATTTTTTAATTCTACAAAATCTACCCAATTAAGTCCAGTGGGTAGGTTTTGTAGAATTCATTTTTTTAAATATCTTAAATTTAATTACTTACAGATATAGCCTTAAAACCTCTAATGGATGAAACCTGCTTAAAAGAGCAAGTTAAATGAATAGAAAAAAACTCACCTTTAATATTACTAATCGCTCTCCACTTTATTATTTGGAAGAAAGAAAATTCCATTCATTGGCTTGTAACCGATATAACACATGTCTTCTTAATGGATGACCCTCTGGTAATTTTGGATGATCAAAATCATCTTTTGGGTCACGTGACATACCCGTTCTTTCCATAACAGCTATGGAGCGCTTGTTTAGAGGTGTTGTAAAGCTGACGATTTCATCAAGATGCAATGTTTCAAATCCATATTTCAAGCAAGCCATGGCCCCTTCTGTTGCATACCCTTTACCCCAATAATCAGCCATTAATCTCCAAGCTATTTCGACAGCTGGCGTAAAATGTGCTGTGAACTTCACACGGTGTAAACCAATAAAACCGATGAAATCAGCACCTCCTATTAGAGAAACCGCCCAAAGCCCAAATCCTTCTTTTTTAAGATCTTCTACGATACGATTATATTCTTTCAAACTCTCTTTGTAACTTTTTAAAGAAGGGAAATATTCCATAACTCGTGGATCTTGATCTAAGCTCTGCAAGGAAGCAAGATCTTCTTTTTTCCAAGGTCGCAGAATTAACCTTTCTGTTTGAATTGTCTCTTCCTTCATAAAGGTATTAACATCCGATCGTTACACCAAAGCGGTATCGTAAAAGGAAATTGTGGATTGGTGATATATACATAATCTTCATGATATAAAGGAATATAGGGCATCTCGTTTAAAAAAACTTTTTCCGCCTGTTCCAGAATATCCAATCTCGCTTCCCCTTCTTCGTAAAAAGATTGGTCAAGTAATTGCGTGTATTCTAGACTTTCCCAATTACAGAAGTTGGTTGCATGCGTTTTGGATTTAAATTTCCCAAGAGGGTTCATTGGGTCATCGAACATGGCAATCCAACAAGCAAAACCCATGGAATAATCTCTTTTGATAAGTTTATCTATTGCAACCCTAAACTCTAAACACTCTATCCTAATGAAAAGATCCAAAGCCTTTAACCACTGCTGTTGGATGACTTGCATCAATTTATTTGTTCCAGAAGAATAGGCATAATAATAAAGAACAACAGATGCAAAAACCTCTTTGGTAAGCCCTAGCTCTTTTAATCCCTCTTCCAGCAAAACACGTGCTTGAAGAATATCATCATCTTTAAAAAAAGAGCGACAGCGATTTTCTTTTAAACAAGGAGGAATCATACTTGTTGCTGATAGATTTGCTTGATCCTGATCCATACCAGACAGTTCGATTAGTTCTCGCCGATTAATCGCGAGCCCAAGTGCCCTGCGAATTTTAGCATTGTTAAAGGGAACTTTATCTGTATTAAGGTTAATGTATAGAGAAGAGGGTTTTGGCGCACGAGAAATTGTCCATTTTTTTTCTAAATCAGGAATGGATTCTAAAGGAATGTTGGTTAAGCAATCTCCAATTACATCTACTAAACCCTTCTCAAACATCTCTAAAGTTACTGCATCGTTTTCAACTATGTTAAAAACGATTTTTTCTGGATGCAAATCTTGTGTTTTTCGATATTGGGGATTACGCGCAACAATGACTTGATTGCTAGGAACCCACTCCTCTAAAATAAAAGGACCATTACATAAAAAATTAGGTCCTGCCTTTTCAGACCAATGGGGATTTTTTCGGTCATTTTCAATATTTATAGGGGAAAAAGCGCTAAAAGATAGCAGTTTGAAAAGATAAGGATTTGGTGTTTCTAAAGTAATCACAAGAGTTTTTGCATCTATTGCTTTAACCCCCACTTCATTGAGAGAAACAAGTCCTTGTTTTGCTGCATCTGCGTTTTTTATAGAAGAGAATAACGATGCACTCATTGAGGGGAAATCGGGCCTAAGAATATCTTTCCAGGTTTGTTCAAAATCATAAGCCGTAACAGGGGTGTTATTAGACCAAACGGTGTCTCTCAAATGAAAAGTGTAGGTGAGTTTATCTTCTGATACTTCATAGGATTTGGCTTGAGCCAATTTCACAGATTGATCTGGGTACGCTTTCACAAGCCCTTCAAAAAATAAAAAATGCATTTGCATAGAGTATCTATCTACTCCTTTGCGTGGGTCCATGGTTTTGGGTTCTGTTTTCATATTAAGACGAAGAGTTAACATTTTGCTTTTAGGTTTAATAATGGGAAAAAAGAAAAATGCACCCGCAACGATAAGTATAAAAATAGAGCTCTTTCAAAACTAGGAAATAAAAAACCCATTCTATAAAATAATGCCCGTAAAAACATTCCAGGGGCATGATGAAATTTGAAAAAGCAAAAAGTTTAGCCAACGAGAAATTCCGAAGATTAACCGGAGTAAA